>DATJJW010000001.1:0-10441 GCA_035491935.1 Allostellaceae bacterium
GCGAAGAAATAGGGCATGGCGCGCGGCAGCCCGACCTTCATCAGGATGTCGATCCTGTTGGCGCCGAGGCTGCGCAGGAGGTCTTCGAGCTCGGGCTCGGTGGTGGCGAGGCCGGTGGCGACATTGACCGCGATCGGGAAGAAGCAGAGCAGGAAGGCGGTGGCGATGGCCGGCGGCTGGCCGATGCCCATCCACAGCACCATGACCGGGGTGAGGGCCACCTTGGGAATTGAATTGAAGCCGATCAGCAAGGGGTAGAGCCCGTGATAGGCCAGCCGGCTCGACCCGATCAGAATGCCCAGCCCGGCACCGCCGAGGACGCCGACGAAGAACCCCAGCATCGTGTTGGTCAGGGTATAGAGCGCGTAGCTCAGGATCGTGCCGTGATATTGCCAGAACGCCTCGGCGATGGCGCTGGGAGCCGGCAGGACGAAACTTGGCAGCTTGAGTATCTCGACGGCCAATTGCCACAGCACGACGAAGCCAACCCCAACAATCCAGGGCATGGCGAATTCGAGTCCACGTCTGGTCATCATGCCGCTCCCTGGATCGATAATTGCCGCTGCTGGGCAATCTCCTCGCGGATCTGCTGGGTCAACGCGACGAACTCGCGCGAATAGGTGTCGTCGAGCCGGCGCGCTCGGGGCAGCGGCACGTTGTGTACGGCGAGGACCCTGGCGGGCCGGCTGCTCATGACGACGATCTTGTCGGCCAGGAACGCCGCCTCGCGCAGATCATGGGTCACCAGGATGCAGGTGAAACGCTTGGCCATCCACAGATCCTGCAGCACGACCCACAACTCCTCGCGCGTGAAGCTGTCCAGCGCGCCAAAGGGTTCGTCGAGCATGAGCAGCTTGGGTTCGTGGATCAGCGAGCGGCAGAGATTGGCGCGCTGCTGCATGCCGCCGGACAAGCCCCAGGGGAATTGTTTCTCGAAGCCGCGCAAGCCTACCGTGGCAAGCAGCGCGAGGGCCTTCTCCTCATAGGCCGCGCGTTCATGGCGCAAACGGTTGCGATGCTGCTGGGCGACCTCGAGCGGCAGCATGACGTTGCGCAAGGTATTGCGCCAGGGCAGCAGGGTCGGGTTCTGGAACGCCATGCCGACGATCTTCAGCGGCCCCGATACTTTCTTGCCGTCGACGGAGATGGTGCCCTCGCTGGTCGGCAGCAATCCGGTCACCAGCTTCATCAGCGAGGACTTGCCGCAGCCGGAGGGGCCCACCACGGCGGTGAACTCGCCCTCCCTGATCGTGAGGCTGGCGTCCTTGAGCGCCAGCACGCCACGCGGTCCGCCATAGCGCAGCGACACCCGGTCGAGTTCGACCATCTTCTTTGCTTCGGTGATGAGCGGCACCAGCTTTACCCCACTTTCCGATCGGCGGCCGGCGGCATGAAACGGCCATCCCAGACATCCTTGGCGGTGAGCGGCTTTTTGATCTCGAAGCCCTCCCTGATGGCGACGATACCGGCATCCAGGCGTTTCATATCCATGGTGCCCAGCCCGTGCGCCTTGACGTTGGGGGTCATCACATGATGGTTCAGCACCCATTCCATCCGGTCTTTCTCGACCTGGGCATTGGCCAGCGCGTCACGCTTGGTGATGGAAGCGATGGCGGCGTCGGGATCTTTGTAGGCCGCGATCCAGGACTTCGCGACCGCGTCGGCCACACCTTTCGCCAAGTCCGGATTGCTCTTCACGAGTTTGCGCGACGCGATCAGCCCCTGGCCGTAGAAGTCGAAGCCGTTGTTCGAATAATAGACGAAATGAACGTCTTCCTTCTTCACTCCGTTGCCGATCAGATTGAAGAGCGTCGTGTAGTCGAAGCCGACCACCGCATCGACGCGCTTCTGCATCAGCAGCGTGTCGCGCAGCTTCTGCTCGATGGTGATCATCTCGATCTTGCTGGCATCGACGTTGTGGAGGCGCAGGAGGCCGGGCAGGAGGCGCGAGCCGGCATCGGCGGTCGAGACGCCGAGCTTCTTGCCCTCCAGATCCTTCAGCGTGTTGACCGGCTTGCCGGCCAGGCTGATGATGCAGGCCGCCGTGCGATCATAGATCGGCATGATCAGGATCGGCGCGGATTCCGGATTACGCGAGACGAACTCGACCAGGGTCGAGACATCGGCGCAGCCGAAATCATAGGCGCCGCTGGCGACCCGAGTGATGGCATCGCCCGAACCCAAGGAACCATCGATCTGCGCGGTGATGCCGTTCTGCTTAAAGAAGCCCAGATCATTGCCGTAGAAGAACGGTGCCGTGCCGCCATAGACGCGGAAATCGCAGGAGAACTTGATGGAGCTGGCCGCCAGGGCACGCCGGGGCAGTCCGGCGGCGACCGCAGCGGCGCCGAGCCCTGCCATCACGGTTCGACGGGTGACGGGCGTGGGCTGACCTGACAACGACGCGGCTTTCGGCATGGACGTACTCCCGATCAAGAATGGCGGTCTGGCAAATGGCGGTCTGGTTCTCTAGCGAATGAACCCTCTTCGAACTGTCGTCATGGTGCCTGGCCGTCAGCCGGCCCGGCGCGTTTCATGATGGTGGTCGGCCCGATCGCCAGCCCGATCGCCAGCCTGATTGTCGGCCTGGCTGTCGGCATGTCTGTCCGACAGGCTGGCATGGGCATCGAGGATGGCATCGACGATGCCGACATAGCCGGTGCAGCGACAAATATGCCCGGCCAGCCCTTCGCGGACAGTCGCCTCGTCGAGCCGATCGTGCCGGCGGATCATGTCCCGGGCGATCATCAGCATGCCGGGCGTACAGAAGCCGCATTGCAAGGCGTGTTTCCGATGAAAGCTCTGCTTCAGGGCTTGCATCACCGGATCCTCGGCCAGGCCGTCCAGCGTCCGCACGGGGCGACCCTCGGCGGCTATGCTTAGGATAAGGCAGCTTCGGGCCACCTGGCCATCGATCTCGATCGTGCAGGCACCACAGGAGCCATGCTCGCAGCCGAGATGCACGGAGGTCAGGCCGCAGGCCTCGCGCAACGTGTCGGCCAGGATGTCGCGTGGCTCGACATCGACCCGGGTCCTGTCGCCATTGAGTTCGAGCTGAATGCGCATCAATACCCCCTCGCCTGGAGCAGCGCCTTGCGCAAGGTCGCAACGTGGCAGCGCAGCCGATAGGCATCGGCGTTCGGATCGGCTTCGGCGATGTCGTCCCGCAAGATCGGTGCCAGCACGTCCCAGCCGAGGTCCGGATCCCGAGCCAGCGCCTCCATGCTGCGGGTAAGAAGCCGTGCATGCTCCATGGTGGCGCCCAGCACCATGCGTGGATCTCCGCCGGCCGGCAGCACGGCCGCGCCCAGGCTGTCGGCGAACGCACCATGCTTGCGCGCGAGCTTGGCGTAGCCCCAGCGCGAGCCGGTCGGCAGCGCCGGCATCTCGATCCGGGTCAGCAACTCGCCCGGCTCCAGCAAGGTCGTGAAGGTGCCGGTAAGGAAGTCCGCCATGGCATGGCGGCGTTCGCCGGATTCGCCCTGCACCACGACGCTGGCGCCCAGCGCCAGAAGGCAGACCGGCCAGTCCGCGGCCGGGTCGGAAAGCGCCAGGCTGCCGCCGATCGTGCCGACATTGCGCACCGCACGATAGGCGATGCCGCCGGCGACGCGGGCCATCATGCCGCAAGAGGCGTCCGGCACCAGCCCGTCCTCGATCGCGGCATGGGTGGTGCCGGCACCGATGCGGAGGATGCCCTGATCGAGGCTCGATGCCGATAATTCGGGCAGGCGCGAGACGTCGATCAGGGTCGATGCCTCGGTCATGCGCATGCGCAGCAGGATCAGCAGCGACTGACCGCCGGACATGGGCGTCGCCTCCTGTCCGGCGAGTGCGGCCATCGCCGCGGCCAGACTATCCGGCCGCTGGTATTCGAAGCTGGACGGCTTCATGCCCCGACCTCGTGCGATGAATGGGCGTCCCGGGCTGCATCCAGCGCCGCGACGATGCGCCGGGGCGTGCAGGGCGTCGTGTTGAAGAAGGCGCCGGTTTCCTTGAAGGCATCGCTGATCGCGTTGACGATGGCACCCGGCGGCGCGATGGCGCCGCCTTCGCCCACGCCCTTGACGCCGTATTCGGTGAAGGTCGAAGGCGTCACGAGGTGTTTCACGCGGATGCGCGGCAGCTCGCTGGCGCAGGGCAGCAGATATTCCGCGAGGGTGGTGGCGAGCGGCTGGCCCTGCTCGTCGTAAGGAATTTCCTCGAACAGCGCCGTGCCGATGCCCTGGGTGACACCGCCCATGACCTGTCCGTCGACGATCAGGGGGTTGATCATGGTGCCGCAATCCTCGCACACCGCGTAGTCGAGCAGCTCGACCGAACCGGTATCCGGATCGACCGCGACGACCGCGGCATGGGTGGCGTAGGAGAAGGCGCCGCCCGAAACCGAGGGCTCGTATGTCGCGAATTCCTCCAGCACCGGGTCGACATCCTCGGGCAGGAGCTCGGACCGGACATGGGCGGCGCGGCCGATCTCGGCGAAGCTGACGCCGCCGCTGCCGCTCATCACCTGGCCGTCGGCAAGCGTCGTGTCCTCTGGCGCGCATTGCAGCAGCTTGGCGCCGATGGCGCGCAGCTTGTCGGCAAGCTGGCGGCTGGACTTTGCGACCGCGCCGCCGGCCATGACGATGCTGCGCGAGGCGAAGGTGCCGAAGCCGAAGGGCGAGATGCCGGTATCGCCATGGCGGACCTGGACCTGGGCCGGTTTCAGCCCCAGCTCATGGGCCGCGATCTGCGCCAATGTCGTCTCCATGCCCTGGCCATGGCTCTGGATGCCGACCAGCAGCAGCACGGTGCCGTCCGGCATCATGCGGGTGACGCAGCTTTCATAGCCGGGCACGACCCGCGACTTGCGCCGTGTCCATTCGGCCGTGCCATGGCCGCTCTGCTCGGTATAAAAGGCGAAGCCCAAGCCGATGCGGCGGCCATCCGGCTCGCCCTGCTTCTGCCGGGCGCGCACGGCGTCGCTGTTGATGAGCTCGATGGCGCCCCTGAGGCTGGCCGGATAGTCGCCGGTATCCAGCACCATCTCGCCGACTGTGGTATAGGGCAGCTCGGCCGCGGTCACGATGTTGCGCTGGCGCAGATCCATCGGGTCGATGCCCATCTCGTGTGCCAGCTCGTCGACCATACGCTCGATGACGAAGCAGGCGCCGGGCCGGGCCACGCCGCGATAGGGGCCGAGCGGCGCCTTGTTGGTGGCGACCGTGAAGTTGCGGATCTCCAAGTCCTGGATGCGATAGGGGCCGGGCAGGTTGCGTGCCGCCATCGACGCCTCGGCAAAGGCACCGACCGGCCAGAGCGAATAAGCGCCGGCATCGACATAGACCTCGCCTTCGAGCCCCAGGAAGGTACCCTCGGCATCGGCATGGAGCGTGATGTCGTACCAATGCTCGCGCGCATGGGCCGAGGCCAGGATGTGCTCGCGCCGATCCTCGATCCAGCGCACCGGGTAGTCGACCTGGCGAGCGAGTGCCACGACCGCGATCTCCTCGGGCGTGAGGCGATTCTTGCCGCCGAAGCCGCCGCCGACATCGGGCGCGATGACGCGCAGCTTGTGCTCCGGGATCTTCAGGCATTGAGCAAGGGCCATGCGCATGACATGCGGGCCTTGCGTCGACATATAGACGACCAGCTCGTCGAGCCGGCGGTCGTAATAGGCCAGCACGCCGCGGCCTTCGAGCGAGTTGCAGGTCTGGCGCGCCATCTTGAACTGCCGCCGGACGGAGAATTTCGCCTTTCCCCTGGCCGCCTTCACGTCGCCGCCCTTAACGGCGCTGGTCATGAAGGCACCGTCCTGCCAGCTGTCATAGACTTTGGCGGCACCAGGCTTCATCGCATCGACCGCATCGATTACGACGGCCAAGGGATCGAGATCGACGCCGACCTGATCGGCCAGATCCTCGGCCTCGGCACGGCTGCCGGCGACGCACATCGCCACGGTCTGGCCGGCAAAGCGCACCCGGCCCTCCGCCAGGGGCGGATAGACGGTGTTGCGGAAGGCGGCGATCTCGGGGCCGGCGGTCAGGTGGTCGATCTCGCCGAGATCGGCGGCGGTGAAGACCTGATGCGCGTGGCCCTCGGGCTTGGTGACGCCGATCAGCGTCGCATGGGCCATGTTGCTGCGGACGAAGGCGATCTCGCGGGTGCGCGGGATGATGACGTCGGCGACGAACATGCCCTTGCCGTCCAGATGCCGGGCATCCTCCTTGCGCAGCACGCTGGCGCCGACCCAGCCGGTGGTCGGCGCATGATCATCGGGTTCCAGCGTGTGCTGTTCAGCCATGGCAGCCTACTTGCGCATAGGCTGCCCGAGACAGCTCCCGACCCATCAATCGACGGTGCCTACCCATCACCATGACCGGCTCCCCTGCGGATATTTTTTATAGCGTGCTCGTCCGCTTACTAGTGAGCATGCTAATTTATTTTTGCGTCCTCGCAACAGGCAATCAACACTAGCGAACAAATTATGGGAAAAATACCAGTTTTTCCCACTATGCAGAATCCGAGCGGTCGCCAAGATGGCGAAAGGCGACGGCAGGCGCGGCTGTCAAATGGCCGCGGCCGATTTCCTGCTCAATTTTCAAATGTACCTAAATTGGATATCACGATCGCCCGGTACGATGCCGGCGGCATTCGCGGCTCCTGGCCTGGCCTCGTGACGGTGGCTGGATGGCTGCCGGCGCCGACTACACGAGGTTCAGGCGTCGCCTGACCGAGGGCGTGCGCGGCGGCAACTGCTCCGCCGAATCCAGGATGTCGCGCAGGAAGCTGGCGGCCTCCGAGCCCTTCAAGGCGCGGCGCCACAACTCGCTGATGACCTTGCGATGAAGGGCGAGGGCCTCAGGTGCCGAGGTGATCATCGCCACGCCGACCAGGATATTCGGATGCTCGCCCAGGCGGAACGGGCTGGTCGTCAGGATATGGCGATCGGGCTGGCGGAAGATCTGGAAGCCGGAATGCGGCAGCGTTTCGGGTGCGATACCGATCTGGATGCCCATTTCGCCGGCTTCGATGACGTCGATGAAATGCTCGACTTCGGCGCGTGCCAGGGCCCGGCGCTCCATGCGCGTCTTTTCCGGCAGGGAGTAGCTGCCGACCATGCCGTCCCGGACAAGGCGGGCGATCTCCAGCCCCGACATGAGGTTGACGATCGAGGGTTGGCGCCGCCGGTAGCTCTCCTTGCGCTCGCGCAGGATCTCCATGATCCGCGCGATGTCGTCGAGCACCCGCGTCCGTTCTTCCAAATCTTCCGGCACACTTTCGCGAAGCGTCATGTCCAGGGTCTGCTCGAACCGGTCGGATGCGAGCAGGAACGATATGGGGCCGGCCAATACGGTGATGTGCTCGGCGGATTCCTCGATCTGCCGGAGGCGCTCGAAGTAGCTGACGGAGGAGGAGATGTATTCGATGCCGACGCCGAGCAGCGTCGTCAGGGAGACGTTGAGAAGTTCCGAAAGCTTCTCCAACGTCTCGATTTTGACCAGTTCGCCTTTTTCGAAGCGATAGAGTGCCGTCCTGGAGATGCCGGCACGTCGTGCGATCTCCTCCGCGCTCAGGCCGGAGCCGAGACGGAACGCCTTCAGGCGGTTGGCGATGTCATCGTAGCGAACGGTCAAGGTTTCACTCCCTCAGCTTTGCTGATGTTTATCCGATAGCCTTATAGAGAGCCTACTGCAAACCTTATATCTGTCTTATTGTATGACAATGACGCGTGGTCGATCGATGCGATCCTGCCGTGCTGTTCCGCATGGGCCGCTGCTCCGGCCCGCGGGTACCGTCCGGGCGCCATTGGCCCTTGACAATACTGTACCAAAATTGAAGTAATTCATATTATTTGTACAGTCGGGCGGCAAGGTCAGTCGTATCGACTCCCCGCACCGGGATCGTCGCGATCCAAGGTGCATCGACATAGGTCGCGGTGGCGAAAGGGAATTTTTCTTGAAGCCTGCCTCCTTCGAATATCATCGGCCGCGTACCGTCGACGAGGCGGTTGCGGCATTGGCTGCCGTGGCGGCCGAGGATGGTAGGATCCTGGCCGGCGGCCAAACGCTGATCCCGGCCATGGCGCTGCGCCTCGCGCGGCCGCCGCATCTGGTCGACATCAACGGCGTCGAAGGCTTCGGCCGGCTGGAACTGACCGGCGGCCGGCTGCGCATCGGTCCGTGCGTCCGCCATGCTGCGCTGGGTCCCGAATGGGTGCCGGGCGCTTTGGGCCGGCTGCTGGGGCTGGTCCGCCGTCACATCGCGCATCTGCCGATCCGCACGCGCGGCACCTTCTGCGGCAGCCTGGCCAATGCCGATGCCGCTGCGGAATGGTGCCTGCTTGCGGTGGCGCTGGATGCGGTGCTGACAGCCCAGAGCATGCGCGGCCGCCGCGAGCTCGCGGCCGATGACTTCCTGTTGGGCTACATGACCACAGCCCTGGAGCCGGACGAGCTGTTGGTCGAGGCGGCGATCCCGGCACTGCCGGAGCCGGCCCAGGTCGGGTTCTATGAATTCTCGCGCCGCGCCGGCGATTTCGCCGAGGTGATGGCGCTGGCGAGTTTCGAGCTGAAAGCGGGCGTGGTGGCAAATCCGCGTCTTGCCGCCGGGGCGGTCGAGCCGCGGGCGCGCCGCTTGCGTGCGGCGGAGGCGGCGCTTGCCGGGCAACCGGCCAATGAGGCCGCGTTCCGTCGTGCGGCGAAGGCGGCGGCCAGGGAGAGCGATCCGCCGGATGATGCCGAGGATGGCCGTGCGCTGGTCGAGACCGCGGTGTTCCGGGCGCTCGTCGTCGCGGCCGAGGACAAGAGGACCGCATGACGGAGGTGAGCTTTATCCTCAACGGCCGCGCCTGCACCGTCGATGTCGAGCCCCGGCGCACCCTGGTCGACGTCATCCGCGACGAATGCGCGGCCACCGGCACCCATATCGGCTGCGAGCACGGCGTGTGCGGCGCCTGCACGATCCTGGTCGATGGCGAGCCGGTGCGATCCTGCCTGATGTTCGCGGTCCAGGCCGAGGGGGCCATATTGCGCACGGTCGAGGGGCTGGAGCGGGGCGGCGCGCTGCATCCCCTGCAGCAGGCCTTCATCGAGCATCATGCGTTGCAATGCGGCTACTGCACGCCGGGATTCCTGATGCTGGCGGCGGGCGTGCTGGAGAAGGACCCGGGGATTTCCGAGCAGGAGCTGATCGAGACGCTGTCCTCGAATATCTGCCGCTGCACCGGCTACCAGAATATCATGCGCGCCGTGCGTGCCGCCGCGAAGGAGATGGCCGGGAAGGAGAAGATCGGCGGCCGGGAAAGGACGGTGTGATGCTGCGCGAACAGCATGCCGCGGAGGAGATGCCGCCACGGCCGGCGCCGGGGCCCGGCCTGGTCATGGGCCAGCCGGTCACGCGGCTGGAGGACCGGCCGCTGGTGCGCGGCCGGGGGCTCTTTGCCGCCGACGTCAACTTCCCCCATCAGCTTGCCATGCGGGTCGTGCGTGCACAGGAGGCCCATGGCCGTATCCTCGGCATCGATCTGGAGGCGGCGCTGGCCGTGCCGGGCGTGGTCGCGATCTGGACCACGCGCGATGTCGCCGAAGTGCCGCCGATTCCGTTCCGCGCCACCAAGGTGCGCGGGCTCGAACCCTATTGCCAGCCGATCCTGGCCCAGGAATACGTCCGCTATGCCGGCGAGCCGGTCGCCGTCGTCTTCGCCGAGGATGCCTATATTGCCGAGGACGCCGCCGATCTGGTCATGGTCGATATCGACCCGCTACCGGCGGTGCTGGATGCCACGGCCGAGCCGACGGAATTCCTGCCCGGCCTCCTGACCGAACCGACGATCGTCCATAAGGAATATGGCGAGGTCGACGCGGCCTTCGCGGCCGCGCACAAGGTGGTGGCGCTGGAACTCTCGGTCGGCCGGCATAGCGGCGTGCCGCTGGAGACACGCGGCGCCATCGCCCGTTATGACGCCGCGCGCGACGTGCTGGAGCTGCACGGCACGGCCAAGAAGCAGCATTGGAACCGCGATGAGATCGCCCGGCTGCTCGGCCGCCCTTCCCATGGCGTGCATCTTTATGAGGGCCATGTCGGCGGCGGCTTCGGCGTGCGCGGTGAGCTTTACCCCGAGGATCTGCTGGTCTGCCTGGGCGCGTTGCGGCTCGACCGGCCGATCAAATGGATCGAGGACCGGCGCGAGCACCTGGTCGCCACCAACCATTCGCGCCAGCAGACCCATCGCATCAAGGCGGCGGTCGATGCCGAAGGCCGGCTGCTCGCCATCGACGACGTATTCTTCCACGACCAGGGCGGTTATGTCCGCACCCATGGTGCGCGCGTCGCGGATCTGGCCGCCGGCATGCTGCCCGGCCCCTACCGGCTGCCGGCCTTTAGGGTCGATGGCCATTTCCGCCTGACCAATAAGACGCCGGCGGCGACATACCGCGCGCCCGGCCGCTACGAGACG
>DATJJW010000002.1:0-3035 GCA_035491935.1 Allostellaceae bacterium
GCCTTCGGCACCGCCGGCACCGCCGCGGCCCATGCCATCCAGTACCCGGTGGGTGCCCTCACCCATACCGCCCATGGCCTGGGCGTCGCCGTGTTGCTGCCGCCGGTCATGCGCTTCAACCGCCCGGCCTGCACCGAGAGCTTCGCCGCGATCGCCCGCACCATGGGCGTGGCCGGCCATGACGAGAACGAGTTGGCCGATGCCGCGATCCAGGCGATCGACGATCTGTTCGGCTGCATCGGCATTCCGAAACGCCTGTCGGACCTCAACATGCCGGCGGACCGCGTCGACTGGGTCGCCGAACAATCGATGCTGGCCGCCCGCCTCGTCATCAACAATCCGAGACCGCTCGACGTCGCCGCCATGAAGGCGATCGTCAAAGCCGCCTTATAACTGGAAGAACAGCAGGGAGATGCCTTCATGAAACTCGTGCGCTACGGGACTGCCGGCAAGGAGAAGCCGGGCCTGATCGATCAGAGCGGCGCCTTGCGCGATTTGAGCGGTATCACCGCCGATATCGGCCCGGCCGAGCTCAGCGATGCGAGCCTCGCCAAGCTACGCGGGCTGGACGCGGCCACGCTGCCGGCCGTCCCCGGAAATCCGCGCATGGGTTGCCCGGTCGGCGCGATCGGCAAGTTCCTCGCCATCGGCCTCAACTACATCGATCATGCCGAGGAGGCGGGCCTTGCCATCCCGGCCGAGCCGGTCGTGTTCATGAAGCCGACTAGCTGCATCGTCGGCCCGGACGATCCGGTGATGCTGCCGCGGGATTCGGTCAAGACGGACTGGGAGATCGAGCTGGGCTTCTTCATCGGCACCCGCGCCCGCTACGTGACGGAGAAGGAGGCGCTGAACCACGTCGCTGGCTATTGCATCATCAACGACGTCAGCGAGCGCGCCTATCAGTTCGAGCGCGGCCAGACGTGGGACAAGGGCAAGGGCTGCGACAGCTTCGGCCCCATCGGCCCCTGGCTGGTCACCCGCGACGAAATACCGGATCCGCAGAGCCTGGCGATGCATCTCGACATCAACGGCAAGCGCATGCAGACCGGCACCACGGCCAAGATGATCTTCAGCGTCGCCAAGATCGTCAGCTATCTCAGTGAATTCATGACCCTGATGCCGGGCGACGTCGTCTGCACGGGCACGCCGCCGGGGGTAGGCTTCGGCATGAAGCCGCCGGTCTATCTCAAGGCCGGTGACGTCATGACGCTCGCCATCGACAAGCTGGGCACCCAACGCCAGACGGTGGTGCCGTTCAAGCTCTAAGGAGACGAAGCCATAACCCGGGAGGTGGACATGCCGCGCATCAACCACATCGCCATCAAGGTCGACGATCTGGCCAAGGCCAGCGAGCTCTACGAGAACGTTTTCGGCCTCACCTATGTCAGCACAGTTCGGAACCCGGGCCGGGTGTCGCGCAACCTGACCGACGGCGCGATCTACCTGACGCTCATCCAATACGAAGGCGAGGATGCGCCGGAGGCGCGCTTTGGCGGCGATGGCTGTTGCATCCACCACTTCGGCATCGAGGTTGACGCGCCTGGGCCCTATGAGGCGGAGCTGAAGGCGCGCGGCTACGAAATCCTGAGCGGCAGCTCCGACAAGATGCCGGTCAAGTTCCGTCCATCCACCGGGGTTTGCGCCGAATTGCTGATCTCGACCTCGATCGGACCGGAGGAGACGAAAGCGGCCGAATAGACCGGCCGATACGCCCGACCAAGAACGATAAAAACGACAAGGGAGGCGAGGATGGTGACGATGAAATGCAGGTGGCGACTGCTGCTGACGATCCTGGCAATGCTGGGCATGGCGGCCGGGCATCCGGCTTCGGCCGCGGATTTCCCGGACCAGCCGGTCAAGATCATGGTCGGTTTCGCCCCCGGCGGCACGGTCGATCTGATCGCGCGCATCATCGCCAACCAGCTCCAGGTGATCTGGAAGCAGCCGGTGGTGGTCGAGAACCGGGCCGGCGCCAGCGGCTTCGTCGGCGCCAACATCGTCGCCCGCGCGAAGCCGGACGGCTATCTGGTCGTACTGGCCAACCCGACCTCGCATATCCTGGGGCCGCAGGCGACGCCGGCACCTTATGACGCGCTGAAGGACATCACGCTGATCTCCGACATCATGCGCGTGCCGAACGTCCTGGTGGTCGGCCAGTCGGTCAAGGCCAGGACGATGAAGGAATTGGCCGCCGCCGCCAAGGCGGCGCCCGGCACCATGTCCTTTGCCTCCGGCGGCACCGGCTCGCTGCAGCAACTGGCCGGTGTCTCGTTCAGCCAGCGCATCGGCGGCAAGCTGGTCCATGTGCCCTATAACGGCAGCGCCGCCGCACTCTCCGACCTCATCAGCGGCCGGGTCACCATGGCCTTCGAGCCATCGGGCGCCATGATCCCCTACATCACATCCGGCAAGCTGAGGGCGCTGGCGCTGACCGCCTCCCAGCGCCTGCCTCAGCTGCCGAACGTGCCCACCGCCAAAGAGGCGGGCTTCGACAATTTCGAGTTCTACACCTGGTACGGCATCGGCGGGCCGCCCGGCATGCCCAAGGACATCGTCGCCAAATGGCATGACGGCATCGTCGCCGCGATGAAGGTGCCGGACGTCAGGAAGCAGATCGCCCTGCTGGGCGGCGAGCCGATCGGCGACACGCCGGCGCATTTCACGGCGATGTACCAGGCCGACTACCGCAATACCGGCAAGCTGATGAAGGAAGCCGGCATAGCCATGGAGAAATAGGCGTAAGGCCCGCGAACCCATAGCCCCATAAGAACGATCAAAAAAGACAGGGAGACAGGACATGACCATCGATCGTCTGCATCGCCGCGACTTCCTCGCCACCACAGCCGTGGGGGCAGCCGCGCTGAGCCTGCCGAGTATGGCCCAGGCCGACGATTATCCCAGCAGCCCGATCCGCATCATCTGCCCATTCTCGGCCGGCGGCTCCGCCGATGGCGTATCGCGCATCATCGCCCAGGCACTGTCGAAAATCCTGAACCAATCGGTGGTCGTGTCCAACCGGCCGGGCGCCGGCG
>DATJJW010000003.1:0-3504 GCA_035491935.1 Allostellaceae bacterium
GAGGCACGCTGAACCTCTGACAGAGACCAGCTTCTGGCGGCCGGGTCGAGCGATCGATCCGGCCGTTTCTTTTAGAGCATCGAGCGTAAAATATGGGGCAAGGGTTGTACCCTCTTTTCCGTCATCACCGGGCTTGACCCGGTGATCCACGAAGATGGCCGGGTCAGGCCCGGCCATGACGAGGGCGAAAGAGGTTTCATATCAAGGGCCTCATGCTCTAATGGCGGGAGACGGACGCGACCCGGGGTTCCTTGGCATGGTCCTTGGCAAGGGGGGCGGGAGCGCGACCGCGCCGCCGGAGCGCAGGCAGCACCAGGAACGCCATCAGCGCCGCGGTAAACAGCAGGATCGACAGGCTGATCGGCCGTTCGACGAAGATGCTGGGATTGCCACCCGACAGCAGCAGCGACCGGCGCAGATTCTCCTCCATGATCGGCCCCAGGATCAGGCCGAGGATGAGCGGCGCCGGCGCGCAATCCCAGGAGCGCAGCATGAAGCCCACCAGCCCGGTTCCGGCCGCGATGACGATGTCGAGCGGCTCGTTGCGGATGCTGTAGACGCCGATGCAGGAGAAGACGAGAATCGTCGGGTAGAGAAAGCGATAGGGGATCTGCAGCAGCTTGATCCAGATGCCGACCAGCGGCAGGTTCAGCACCAGCAGCATCAGATTGCCGATCCACATGCTGGCGATCAGCCCCCAGAACAGGTCCGGATGCTGCGACATGAGTTCCGGTCCCGGCTGCACCCCTTGCAGCATCATCGCGCCCAGCAGCAGGGCGAATGTGGCGCCCGCGGGAATCCCAAGCGTCAGCATCGGGATAAAATGGGTGAAGGCCGAGGCATTGTCGGCCGCCTCCGGCCCGGCGACGCCCTCGATGGCGCCCTGGCCGAAGCGCGAAGGGTCCTTGGCCAGCTTGCGCTCGACGCCGTAGGCGGCGAAGGCGGCGATCAACGGCCCGGTGCCGGGCAGCATGCCGAGGGCAGCGCCGATCGCCGTGCCGCGCAGCGTCGGCTTCCAGCTGCGTTTCAGATCGTCCGCATGCGGCATCAGATCGCGTGCCTGGGCCGTGACCGTCGCCCGCTGCTCCGGCTTGCCGAGGCGAAAGGCGATCTCGGTCATGGCGAACAGGCCGACGGCGACGGCGACGAAATCCAGCCCTTCGCTCAGTTTCGCCTCGCCGAAGGTGAAGCGCATGACACCGGAATTGATGTCGGTGCCGACCGTGCCCATCAGCAGGCCGACCGTGGCCATGCCGAGCGTGCTGATCAGCGCCTTGCCCGAGAGCGCAGAGCTGCCGATCAGCGCCAGCAGCACGACGGCGGTATATTCGGGCGCCTGGAATTGCAGCGCGGCGCGCACGATCGGTGGCGAGAACAGCGCGATCAGTACGATGCAGACGCAGCCGGCGAAGAAGGAGGACAAGGCCGCCACGCACAGCGCCGGCCCCGCGCGGCCCTGGCGCGCCATGGGATGGCCGTCGAGGCAGATCACCAGCGATGAGGGTTCGCCCGGCATGTTCAGCATGATGGCGCAGGTCGAGCCGGAATGGTGGCTGCCGTAATAGATACCGGCCAGCATGATGAGAGCCGCGGCGGCGGGCATCTTGAAGGTAAGCGGCAGCAGCACCGAGATGACGATGACGGGATTCATGCCCGGCAGCACGCCGACGACGGTGCCGAGCAGGGCGCCGACCAGGCAGTAGAGGAAATTCTGCTCCGTCAGCGCGACCGAAAAGCCGTAACGCAGGTTTTCGATGACATCCATGAGACCGCTAACCCCTTGAGCCCAAACTTGAAATGCCGTTCGCCATGGCCCCGTTCACCATGGGAATACGCGGATCGGCAAGCCGAACAAATAGATGCAGAGAAGACCCGCCACCGTCGTCAGCACGACATACATGCCGAGCACTTCGAGCGGCTTTTCGCGCAGGCGCTGGAAGCAGGCGAAGAACAGGAGCGCGCCGATCGCGGCGGCCAGCCCCGCCCGCTCGATCAGGAAGGCGAAGCTGAGCATGCCGCAGAAGATCATCAGCAAGGGCACGACGCTGGGACGTTGCTCGGCCTCGGCCGGCGGCGCCAGGATCGAGCGCACGATCGCCGCGATGCCGATTGCGGTCATGGTGCAGGCAATGGCCAGCGGAAAGAAGCCGGGGCCCATCTGCAGGGCGGTGCCGATCGCATATTGCGTCGAAAGCACCGCCGCGGCGCCGCCGATCACGAGATAGAAGAGGCCGGAGGAAAACTGCTTCCTGTCGTTGATGCGCATTGGCGACCGGGCATCCTTCCCTGTGTGGTTCGTCGTGTCCCGCGCCGGTCTGCCGGCGCCCGAACCTTAGTTTCCTTAAGCTTTTTTAACGCGACAGCGGAAAGCCAATCCAATGTCGAATGTGCATTGAGTCATACCTGTTTGCATTTGGCATCGCCGGGCTATGATGCGGCAACAGGAGAGGTCTTCCGGGAGAATGTTCATGCAAGTGACCCTGGCTGCGGACGCCGCATCGGGCATCTCGAACGTGCGTGAGGACATTCAGAGGACGAAGAAGCTCCTGGAAGGCCGCGAGGGTAGCCTCAACAACTATTATGCGGCGCTGATGTATTCCGTGGCCGAGCATCATGGGCCCCGGCATCGGCACGATTTCGACCAGATCCGCTATGCAATCGAAGGCGATTTCGTCTATGCCGACGGCAAGGTCCTGCCCAAGGGCTGGGTGGGATATTTCCCGGAAGGCACGTATTACGGCCCGCAGATCCGCCGGCCGGGGCTGGACATGCTCTTCATCGAATTTGGCGGCGCCAGCGGCATGGGCTATCTCAGCAAGCGCCAGCGCCGGGCGGCGGTCGAGGTGCTGAACGCCAAGGGCCGCTTCGCCAAGGGCATGTTCAGCTATACCGACGAGAACGGCATCGTCCATACCGAACATGCGCATGAGGCGATGAGCGAGGTGGCGCGCGGCGTGCGGCTGCCGATCCCCGAGCCACGCTACAGCGAGGTCGTGACGATGAATCCGGCGAGCTTCGCCTGGATCGAGGATGACGAGACGCCGGGCATCGCCCATAAATGGCTGGGCACCTTCAACGAGCGCGGCGCGCGCGTAGGGTTCATCCGCCTCGATGCCGGCATCACGTTCAGCGCCGGGCGGCATCGTGCACCGGAGGTGCTGTTCCTGACCAAGGGCGCGGTCACTTGCCAGGGCCGCGACTGCCCGATGCAGAGCGCCTTCTCCGTCGAGGCCGGCGAGGGGCCGGTGCCGATCACCGCGACCGAACCCAGCGAACTTCTCTGCCTGCAACTGCCGGTCTTCTGAACCAGCCGCTTCAAGACAAGCCGCAACGGAAAAGGGCCGGATCGTTCATCGATCCGGCCCCAGATTGCTGACAAAGCCCGTCATTTTGGCGGGCTTTGTTTTTTGGAGTTTTGCCTTGTGGTTTGAAGAGGGGGTTTTGGGCGGCCGCCCTTCTCTCAGGCGACCACCGGCAAGCTTCTGTCCCATGCGAGGGCGATCT
>DATJJW010000004.1:0-16613 GCA_035491935.1 Allostellaceae bacterium
GGCACCGATCTCGGGTCCGAATGGCCTGGCCAAGGGCACCGTATCGGACGAGACGACATCGACCTTCAGGCCGCGCTTGGCGAGACCGGTGGCGACCTCCAGCCCGATGAAGCTCGAGCCCATGATGACCACCTTATGGCCTTCCTTGGCGGCATCGGCCAGATGCCGGGCGTCCTCCTGGCTACGCAGTACCAGCACATTGCCGAGATGCGTACCCGGCAGATCGGGCTTCTTGGGCTGAGAGCCCGAGGCAATGAGCAGCGCGTCGCAATTCAGCCCGGCACCATTGTGGAAGGCGATACGCCGGTTGGCGACATCGATGATCTCGACCTCCATGCGGCGGAAATCGATGGCGTTGTCCTGGTAGAAGCTCGATTTGAGCGAGGCTTCCTCCGGCTCCAGCTTGCCGGCCGGCACCTCCTTGCTGAGCGCCGGTCGGTCGTAGGGCGTGCCCTCTTCCTGCCCGAGCATGACGATGCGGCCGGCGAAACCGAATTCACGCAAGGCACGTGCCGCCGCCAGCCCGGCAGCCCCGGTACCGACGATGCCGAAGGTGCCCTCATCCTCATCCGCCTCGCCATCCCAACCGGAATCCTTGGCCGGCATAGGTGCCAGCGTCACGATCGCGCTATCGCCGTCGAGCCTGATCGGATAACGCGCCAGCCCTTCCAAGGCCGGGGGCTCGACCAGCGAACCATCGGCAGCATCGAAGCTCGCCTTATGCCAGGGACAGACGAGCCGGCCGCCACAGACCAGTCCCTTTTCCAGAGGGGCGCCGTAATGCGGGCAGGTCGCGGAGAAGGCACGTAGTTCACCGCCATGGCGCAGCAGCACGACCTTGTCGTCGCCGTCGCTCGCCAGACGAATCTCGCCATCGGCCAAGCCTTTCACATCGGCGCGGATCGTCCGTTCAGCCATGGGTTCGCTCCTTCGGAAATGACAGGCGGGAGATGCGAGGACGGGCCGCTGGCGAACGCCAGCGACCTCTCAATCCCTCCCGAACTCAAACCGGAGCCATGACCGAGGGTTCCCTCATGGCTTCCTGGGGGAGGCATTGCCGATCGGCGGGAGACAGAACTTCCAGGCAGAAGTTGGTTTCCTGGCGACCGCTATCTGCTAGAATACCGCCAACCCAAGATCTTCCTTGACAGGAGCATCGCCCGTGACCACCGGCTTCCCCCTTCGCGCGACATTGGCGCTGCTGACCGGCGTCGCGGCTTTGACCCTGGGCACCGCCGCCCAGGCCTTCACCTACGACAACCACTTTCCCCGCGGCGACGATCTGGGCCTGGCGGATTCCGATCAATCCTCACATGGCTTGCAGCTGCATGTAACCGGCGGCAGTAATTTCGGTCCGGCGCCGGGCACCAGCCCGTTCCTCTCCTCCTCCAACGCGTCGATCGGCTCGCCGGTGGTGCCTTACGGCTCAGGCGCGGGAACCATGCCGCCGCGATTCCTTTACAACCACTGACACCACCCCATACCGCGCAAGGTTCCTCACCATGGCTATCGATTACGATCGCGCCGCCGATCTGCTGCTCGCCGCGCGCCGCAATGCGCACCCTATCGACAACCTGCCGCCGGAATGCCAGCCGGCGACGATCGAGGACGCCTATGCGATCCAGGACCGGATCATTACGGCGCTGGGGCCGATCGGCGGCTGGAAGGTGGGCGAGCTGAGCAAGGGTGGCCCGATCGCCTGCGCGCCGCTCCACAAAGCCAATATCCGGCACAGCGGCACCAAGCTGGAGATCGGCGCGCTGAACGATGCCGGCATCGAGATCGAATTCGCCTTCCGGATGGAACGGGATTTCCCTGCGATGGCCCAGGCTTACGACCGTGAAACGATCCTGGCCGGCGTCAGCCTATGCCCCCTCCTGGAGATCATTGCCACGCGTTTCGTCAACAAAGGCGCCGTCGGTATGATCGACCGCTTGGCCGACACGCAGAGCAACGGCTACATGGTCGTCGGCGCGCCGATCCATGACTGGCGCGGCATCGATCTCACCCGGCACGAGGCCGAGCTGATGATCGACGGCGCCCAGCGCCAGACATCGACGACGATCTCTCCCGCCGGCGACCCGATCGAGCTGCTGGTCTGGCAGGTCAATCACTGTGCCGGGCGCGGCGGCATGAAGACCGGCGACGTCATCACCACCGGCGCGCTCGCCGGCGCCACGACGATCGTACCTGGTAATATCGCCGAAGCCGATTTCGGACAGTTGGGCCGGGTCTCGGTATCGTTCATCTAGCCTGCGATCTAGCCCGCCCCGGTCCGCCCCCCCCCAAGGATGGGGAGCGTGCGCCGGCTCCTTGAGGATAAGGCGATGCCACCTGAAAGAAATGGCTCGCATACCAGGGGCTGAGAGCGGAGCCGAGGGGCGGTCGCCGGCTAATGCCCGGCTTTAAATGGTTAAAATTTTCCTAAAAATTTCCGCTGTCCTGCCGCAATATCCTTTGCTATTCTAGCTGCGGTAGCTGGGTGGGGGCCCGGCTATAAATCTGAACCGCATTGTACATTCCGGGTCCGGCACAGGCACCCCGTGACCACCGATTAGGGGGGATGTGTTGTGGTGGGACAGGACGCTCTAGCGCCTGCCGGCCTTCTCGCAAGGCTCGCGGGGATGGCGCTCACCATCTTGATCATAGGCGGCGCGCTCGGGTGGATCGCCGATCCCAACCGATGGCTGCCGACGCTGCCATTCCTGACATCGGAAAAGCCCGCGGCCATACGGTCGATCGCGGCGCCACCGGCCACAGTCGCCACCGCCGCACCGACGCCGGATGACCGCGCAAAGGGCGCTCCGTCAGCGGCCAACGTCTCGCCCGGCAATCCCGCCCCCAAAGAGGCTTCGCCTGCCGGCCTAGCAGCGGCGACGGGTTCCGTGGCAGCGCAGATGGCATCGGCGCCGGTAACCGCCTCGCCCGCGCCTTTGACCATGATCGCGGTGCCGACCCTGCCACAACCGGCAGGCACGCCGGATACGAAGCATTCGGGCCGGATCGCCAAAGGGCCGCTATGGACGGTGCAGTTCGGCGTATTCCACGACGCAGTCAATGCCCGCCAGACCGCAGTTCGGCTGAAGCGGCTCGGCGTCCCGGTCGTCATCGAGCGGCGGGCGAGACGCTTCGTGCTGGCATCCGAGCCCTTGCCGCAGGCGGCGGCGAATACCGCCAGGCAAAAGGCGCTGTCGCTGCACCTGCCGGGCGTCTACCTGTTACGCCATCGCTAGGCAGCGCGGGCCGTCTTGGCGATCAGGCGCTGACTGTCTCAGCGTTCAAGCGGCGCTCGCCTGCTCCAGCGCTTCCTCGGCGGCGAGCCATTCCTCCTCGGCCACACCCAGCGACTTGTTGAGATCGGCCAGGCGCCGCATCAGCAGCGCACGCTCGACGCCGTCGAGGCGTGGGCGGGACAGCTTGGTCTCGAGCTCGGTCTTCTCGCCATTGAGGCGCGTCAGCGCATTCTCCGCCTCGCGCGCCCGGCGGCGCAGCGGCTCCAGCGCCTTGCGCCGATCGGCACCGCGCTGCTTGGCGTTCTGCCCACCACCGCCTTGGCTGCCGCCACCATTCTCGATGGCGACGCCGCGCACCGGCCCGGTACCCCGTTGGGCCAGCATCAGCTTGCGGTATTCATCGAGATCGCCGTCGAAGGGCGTGACCTTGCCGCCATTGACCAGCAGCAGCCGATCGGCGGTGAGTTCCAGCAGCGACCAGTCGTGGCTGATGATGATGACGGCACCGTTGTAGTCGTTGATCGCCTCGGCCAGCGCGCGCCGGCTGTCGATGTCGAGATGGTTGGTCGGCTCGTCGAAGATCAGCATCGGCGGCGCCGAATAGGTGATGAGCGCGAAATTGAGCCGCGCGCGCTCGCCGCCGGACAGGTCGCCGACCTTGGTAAAGGCTTTGTCGCGGCTGAAGCCGAAACGGCCGAGCTGCGCGCGCACCTTCGACTCGCCCGCATCCCGCATGAGATTTGCCATCAGCTCGAAGGGCGTCGCACGCTCGTCCATATCCTCGATCTGGTGCTGGGCGAAGAAGCCCACCCGCAGCTTGTTCGAGCGATGCTGACCGCCTGTCATCGGCTCCAGCCGCCCGGCGATCAGCTTGGCCAAGGTCGATTTGCCATTGCCATTGGCGCCCAATAACGCAATGCGGTCCTCGGGGTCGAAGCGCAGATCGATGTCACGCAGGATCGGCCGGCCCGCCTCATAGCCTACCGACACACGGTCGAAGCTGATCAGCGGCGGCGCCAGCTCCTCCGGCTGCGGGAAGTCGAAGGCAATGGTCGGGTCCTCGGCGATGGCCGCGATCGGCGTCAGGCGCTGCAGCATCTTCAAGCGGCTCTGCGCCTGCCGCGCCTTGGTCGCCTGGGCGCGGAAGCGGTCGACGAAGGATTGCAGATGCGCCCGGCGCTGCTCCTGCTTTGCGGCCGCGGCCCTGGCCTGCATGATCCGCTCCTCGCGCCGCTTCTCGAAATCATCGTAGCCGCCGGCATAGAGCGTCAGCTTGCAGCTATCGAGATGCAGGATGCGGTCGACCACGGAATTCAGGATGTGCCGGTCGTGGCTGATCATCAGCAGCGTCTTCGGATAGGCCTTGAGATAGGCCTCGAGCCACAGCGTGGCTTCCAGATCCAGATGGTTGGTCGGCTCGTCGAGCAGCAGGAAATCCGGCTGGCTGAACAGGACCGCCCCCAGCGCCACGCGCATGCGCCAGCCGCCGGAGAAGCTCGACATCGGCGCCGACTGCATCTCCGTATCGAAGCCCAGGCCAGCAAGGATGGCGGCGGCGCGTGCCGGTGCCGTATGGGCGTCGATCTCGATCAGCCGGTGATGGATGTCGGCGATGCGGATGCCATCCTCGGTCGAGGCTTCCTCAGCCAGCAAGGCGGCCCGCTCGGTATCGGCGGCCAGTACGACGTCGAGCGGCGTCATCGGCCCGCCCGGCGCCTCCTGCGCCACAATGCCGACCTTGGCATTGCTCGGCAGCTCGATCGTCCCGGCATCGGAATGCAGCTCGCCCATGATCAGGCCGAACAGGGTCGATTTGCCGGTGCCGTTGCGGCCGATCAATCCCACCTTCTGTCCGCCACCGATCTGCGCCGAAGCCTCATCGAGCAGAATCCGGCCGGCGATGCGGTATGTGAGATCGGTGATGGTCAGCATGGCGGTCGTCGTCCTATCACGAAGACGGTCCGGCCGCGCATGCTAATTGGTGCACCGCGAAAGGCATTGAACGCAACGCCGGGGCCTGCCAGCGGCACGCGCCGGGGTGCTGCGTCCTCTGCGCAATGACGAGGTGTCGCACCCCGCCGTCATGGCCGGGTCAAGCCCGGCCACAACGCGTTTTAAGTGTGATCCTACCCCGCCGCCTTCAGCTCCAGGCGGCGTTTGTGCAGCAGGGGTTCGGTATAGCCGCTCGGCTGCTCGACGCCCTTGAAGACGAGGTCGCAGGCGGCCTTGAAGGCGATGGTGTCGAAGCCGGGCGCCATTGGCCGGTAATTCGGGTCGCCCGCGTTCTGCCCGTCGACCACCGCGGCCATGCGCTTCATGACCGCCATGACCTCGGCCTCATGGGTCACGCCGTGCAGCAGCCAGTTGGCGATGTGCTGGCTGGAGATGCGGCAGGTCGCCCGGTCCTCCATCAGCCCGACATTGTGGATGTCCGGCACCTTGGAACAGCCGACGCCCTGGTCGATCCAGCGCACGACATAGCCGAGGATGCCTTGGGCGTTGTTCTCCAGCTCCTGACGGATCTCGTCGGGTGACCAGTTCTTCTGGCCGGCGACCGGGATGGTCAGGATGTCCTGCAGCCGTGCCGGCGCCCGGCCCTTCAGCTCGGTCTGCCGCTTGGCGACGTCGGTCTCGTGGTAATGCAGCGCATGCAGCGTCGCCGCCGTTGGCGACGGGACCCAGGCGGTGCTGGCGCCGGCCTTGGGATGGGCCCCCTTGGTCGCCAGCATCTCGGCCATGCGGTCCGGCATCGCCCACATGCCCTTGCCGATCTGCGCCTTGCCCTGCAGCCCGCAGGCGAGGCCGACATCGACGTTGTTGTCCTCATAGGCCTTGATCCAGGCCGTGCCCTTCATCTCGTTCTTGCGGATCATGGCGCCGGCGCGCATCGAGGTGTGGATCTCGTCGCCGGTGCGGTCGAGGAATCCGGTATTGATGAAGGCCAGGCGATGACGTGCCTGGCGGATGCATTCCTTGAGGTTGGTCGTGGTGCGCCGCTCCTCGTCCATGATGCCGATCTTGAGCGTGTGGCGCGTCAGGCCCAGCATGTCCTCGATGGCGTCGAACAGGTCATTGGCGAAACCCACCTCCTGCGGCCCGTGCATCTTCGGCTTGACGATGTAGTAGGAGCCCGCCCGGCTGTTCTTGAAATGCCCGAGGCCCCTCAGATCGTAGAGCGCGATGGTCGTGGTGACGACGCCGTCGAGGATGCCCTCCGGAATCTCGCCGCCATCGGGCAGCAGCACCGCCGGATTGGTCATGAGATGGCCAACATTGCGCAGGAACATCAGCGAGCGGCCGGGCAGCACGACGTCCTCGTTCTTCGGCCCGACATAGCGCCTGTCGGCCTCGAGCCTGCGCTCCAGGGTCTTGCCGCCCTTGTCGAAATGGGCGACCAGATCGCCCTTCATCAGGCCCAGGAAGGCGCGATAGACATCGGTCTTGTCGGCGCCGTCGACGGCGGCGACCGAATCCTCGCAATCCATGATCGTGGTCAGGGCGGACTCGATCTGGACGTCGGCGAGGCCGGCCGGATCGTCCTTGCCGATGAAGTGGTTGCGGTCGAAGACCAGCTCGACATGCAGCCCGTGATGCACCAGGACCACGGCCGACGGAGCATCCGCCCGGCCCTGGAAGCCCACGAACTGGGCCGGGTCGGCGAGACCCGTAGTGCCTTCGGACGCCAAGGTCGCGACCAGGCTGCCGTCGAGCACGCCATAGCCGGTGACATCCTGGTGCGAGGCGCCGGCCAGCGGCATCGATTTGTCCAGGAACTCGCGCACATAGGATATCACCCGCGATCCGCGCTTGGGGTTGTAGCCCTTGGTCCGCTCGGCGCCGCCATCGTCCGGGATGGCATCCGTGCCGTAGAGCGCGTCATAGAGGCTGCCCCAGCGGGCATTGGCCGCGTTCAGCGCATAGCGATGGTTGTTGATCGGCACGACCAGCTGGGGGCCGGCGATCGAGGCCAGTTCGGGGTCGACATCGGCGGTGTCGATGGTGAAATCCTGCCCCGCCGGCACCAGATAGCCGATCTGGCGCAGGAAGGCCTCATAGGCCACGACGTCGAAAGGCTTGGCGGCATTGGCCTGGTGCCAGGCGTCGATCTTGGCCTGGATCGCCTCGCGCTGGGCCAAGAGCGCCCGGTTGCGCGGCACGAAATCCTTCAGGAGGCGTGCAAGAGACGCCCAGTAACCCGCGGCGTCGATGCCCAGCCCGGCCAAGACCTCCGTCTCGACGAAACGATGCAGCCCGGCATCCACACGCAAACCGGAAGTCTCGACATATGCAGACATGACCTCTCCCCTTCATGCGCCCCCTTGAAGCGCGGCAATTTTTAGCGGCTCAGGCGGATTTTTCAATGCGGTACCGGCAGACCGGTACAACCAGCCCGCTGGAGATGGGGACGACCGGCCGGATCGACAACGCTCCGGCCATAGGCTGGCAAGGAATGGCGCACTGGGCATAGGTCCCGGCCCAGCTGCCGGCCAGCAGGGCGTTCCGATGCCAATTCCAGATGCGAGCAGCCCGGCTCGCCTGCAACCACTCTCAATTAACCGATTTTCGGTTAATTTCAAAAAATCCACCGAAAGCGCGCTTCTGTGATTCCATCTGCAATGATCCGGCCCTAATATCCAGCCCCTGATATGCGGGATTGTACAAAATCGAATGCGGAGTTTCGGTTAAGTCTGTTTACCGGACACCGGTTTGCAGGCACCTTCCCGGACCCTGTGCCTAAGATCTCAAAGGGACCGCCGGGTTACGGCGGCTACGGAGCGAAACCATGGATGACGTCAGCAGCCGCATTACCGAGGCGGAAGCCCTCGATTTCCACATACAGGGCAAACCTGGCAAGCTCGAGGTCAATCCGACGAAGCCCCTGACCACGCAGCGCGACCTGTCGCTGGCCTACAGTCCGGGCGTGGCCTATCCCTGCCTGGAGATCAAGAAAAACCCCGCCACCGCCTACGACTACACGGCGCGCGGCAACATGGTGGCCGTGATCTCCAACGGCACGGCGGTGCTGGGCCTGGGCGATCTGGGCGCCTTGGCCTCCAAGCCGGTGATGGAAGGCAAGTCGGTCCTGTTCAAGCGCTTCGCCGACGTCGATTCCATCGATCTCGAAGTCGACACCTCCGATGTCGACCAGTTCATCAACGCGGTGCGCTACCTCGGCCCCAGCTTCGGCGGTATCAACCTTGAGGACATCAAGGCGCCGGAATGCTTCATCATCGAGCAGCGCCTGCGGGAGCTGATGGACATCCCCGTCTTCCATGACGACCAGCACGGCACGGCGATCATCGCCGCCGCGGGCCTGCTCAACGCCTGCAACCTCACCGGCCGCGACTTGTCGGAGGTCAAGCTGGTGCTGAACGGCGCCGGCGCCGCCTCGATCTCGTGCCTCGAGATCCTGAAGGCGATGGGCATCCGCCATCAGAACATCATCATGTGCGACACCAAGGGCGTGATCTACAAGGGTCGCTCCGAGGGCATGAACCAGTGGAAATCGGCCCATGCGGTCGAGACCGACAAGCGCACGCTGGCCGAGGCGATGGTCGGCGCCGACGCCTTCTTCGGCCTGTCGGTCGGCGGCGCGGTGACCCAGGAGATGGTGAAGTCGATGGCGCCCCGGCCCATCATCTTCGCCATGGCCAATCCCGATCCCGAGATCACCCCGGAAGACGTGAAGGCCGTGCGCAGCGATGCGCTGATCGCCACCGGCCGTTCCGACTATCCGAACCAGGTCAACAACGTCCTGGGCTTCCCCTATATCTTCCGTGGCGCCCTCGATGTGCGCGCGACCACGATCAACGAAGAAATGAAGATCGCCGCCGCCTACGCGCTGGCAGCGCTGGCCCGCGAGGACGTGCCGGACGAGGTGGCCGCCGCTTATTCCGGCCGGCATCTGGTCTATGGCCCCGACTATCTCATCCCCGCCCCCTTCGATCCGCGCCTGATCAGCCATGTGCCGGTCGCGGTCGCCAAGGCGGCGATGGAGACCGGCGTGGCGCGCAAGCCGATCGCCGATCTCAAGGCCTATGCGCGCCGGCTCTCGACGCGCATGAACCCGACGGCCGCCAGCCTGCAGGGCATCTTCTCGACGATCCAGGAGCGCCCGAAGCGCATCGTCTTCGCCGAGGGCGAGGAGGAGAAGGTCATCCGCGCGGCGCTGGAGTTCAAGAACCTGGGCTATGGCCAGCCGGTGCTGATCGGCCGCGAGGACCGCATCAAGGAGACGGCGAAGTCGCTCGGCCTCTCGGCGCTCGACGGCATCGAGATCAACAACGCGGCGCTCAGCCAGTCCAACCGCACCTATATCGAGTTCCTGTTCAAGCGGCTGCAGCGCAAGGGCTATCTCTATCGCGACTGCCAGCGCATGGTGAATCAGGACCGCAACGTCTTCGGCGCCTGCATGGTCGCCATGGGCGATGCCGACGCCATGGTCACCGGCACGACGCGTAGCTGGGCCGTCTCGTTCGACGAGGTGACCCGGGTGCTCGACCCGATGCCGAACAAGCGGGTCTTCGGCCTCACCATCATCGTCAGCCAAGGCCGCACCACCTTCATCTCCGACACGACGCTGCATGAGCTGCCGACGCCGGAGGAACTGGCCGACATCGCCGAGCAGACTGCCGCCAAGGCCCGGCAGATGGGCACGGTGCCGCGGGTGGCGCTGCTGTCCTTCTCGAATTTCGGCAATCCCGAGCGCGAAAAGGCAGCTCGCATCCGCGAGGCCGTCGAGTTGCTCGACCGCCGCAAGATCGACTTCGAATACGATGGCGAGATGTCGGCCGATGTGGCGCTCAATCACGACCTGATGCGCCGCTCCTATCCGTTCTGCCGCCTTTCGGGTCCGGCCAATGTGCTGATCATGCCGGCACTGCACAGCGCCAATATCGGCGCCAAGCTGGTCCAGCAGTTGGGCGGCAGCACGGTGATCGGCCCGATTCTCATCGGCCTGTCGAAACCGGTGCAGATCCTGGAGATGGGCGCCACCGTCACCGACATCGTCAACATGGCGGCCCTGGCCGCGCATGACGCGGTGACGGCATAGGAAACCTCAAGGAAAACAGGCGGATCCCCCAACGGATCCGCCTTTTCTCCGGAGCGTTTCGGAAGCGTCACAAAAGGGTAATTCCCGCCGGCGATAGCTTATGTTTCCCGCCGGGGAACCCCATGGCTCGCACGGGCGCGCATCGTCCGGACCACGCATGCAGGCAGCATGCTATATTGCGGACTCCGGCTGTTGGCACGGAGGACCTTTGACTTGGTGACGTTCGGACGCAGCGTGATGATCTTGGCCGTTGTGAGCTGGCTGGCACTCGCCATCGTGGTGGCGCTCGCCGGATTCGGCATCATCGGCCTGCCGGTCCTGCTGGGCGCCGTCGTAGTGGCCCTCTTGCTGCAGGCCGCCCTGCTCCATCGCTTCTTCACGATCACCGCACGCATGCGCGCGGCCATGGTCGCGATCTCCTCGGCGGCCGAAAGCATCGTTGTAGATGACGACCCGGCCTTTGCCGAAGCCCAGGCAGAAGCGGAGGAAGACCATTCGGACGACGACATCGTTCGCCTGGTCGCCCGGGTCAACAAACGCTGGCGGCAGCGCATCGAGGGAATGGAGCAGCGGTTGACGCGCAGCCGCTACGTGCTGGCCCGCCTGCCCGATCCGGTTCTGCTGCTCGACGAGCGCCGCCGGGTGATCGAGGCGAACGACGCCGCCCGCGAACTGCTCGGCCAGGCGCTGCTCGGCCGCGACCTCGCCGTGGCATTACGCACGCCGGCCGTACTCACCGCGGTCAATGCGGTGTTGAAGGACGGCCGCGACCGGATCATCGATTTCGAGCTGTCGACCTCGGTCGAACGCCAGCTGCGCGCGCGGGTCATCGCTCTGCCCGGCATGCGCGGCGTACTGCTGGCGCTGCACGACCAGACCGCTGCCAAGCGTTCGGAGCAGATGCGCGGCGACTTCATCGCCAATGCCAGCCACGAGCTGCGCACGCCGCTCTCGACGCTGCTGGGCTTCATCGAGACGCTGCGCGGCCCCGCCGCCGACGATGCCGAAGCGCAGCGCCGCTTCCTCGACATCATGCATCAGCAGGCGACCCGCATGATCCGGCTGGTCGAGGATCTGCTGTCGTTGTCGCGCATCGAGCTCAACGAACACATGGCGCCGACCGACCAGGTCGATATCGACACCCTGCTGGCCGACATGGTCGATGCCTTGCACCTGAAGGCGGCCGCGCGCGGCATCGAGATCCAGACCGAGATCGCCGAGGATTGCTCGCTGGTCATCGGCGATGCCGACGAGCTGGCGCAGGTGCTGCAGAACCTGCTCGACAACGCCATCAAATACGGCAAGCCGCACAGTCCCGTGCGGGTGGTGGTCGCCCCCTCGCCCAAGCTGCAGCCGGGCATCGCCATCGCCGTCCATGACCGCGGCGAAGGCATCCCGCGCGCCCATCTGCCGCGCCTCACCGAACGCTTCTACCGAGTCGACAGCGCGCGCTCCCGCCAGATGGGCGGCACCGGCCTCGGCCTCGCCATCGTCAAGCACATCGTCAGCCGCCATCGCGGCCAGCTCGATATCGACAGCAAGGTCGGCGAAGGGTCGGTCTTCACCGTCCATTTGCCGACGGTAAGCCAGCCCACCAGCATCGCACCGACAGTACTGCGTGCCATGACGAGCACTGCGCCCATCCCCTAGGCCAGAGAACCGGGCGCCACCTCACTTTTTTATAAGCATTTGATATCAATAGATATTCGACGCCGATCCGATTATCGCGCCGCGGCGTTTTTGCGTCGATGGCATGTCGAATTGTGACAGTATCGTCATCTGACTGTAACATGACGCCTGTAGTTCTCACCGTGCCACCCGCGGCCCAGCCGCCGGTACCGACAAAACACAGGAGAACTTCTGGTGATCTCTCTCACGAAAAGGCTGATGACTGTTCTGGTCAGCGGCACCGCTACCATGGCTCTGATGGGCGCCGCCCACGCCACGGATATTTCGGGCGCCGGTTCGACCTTCATCTACCCCGTGTTCTCGAAGTGGGCCGATGCCTACCATACCAAGACCGGCGTCGGCATGAACTATCAGTCGATCGGTTCGGGCGGCGGCATCAAGCAGATCGAGTCCAAGACCGTGGACTTCGGCGCGACCGACAAGCCGCTGGAAGCTGCTGAGCTCGACAAGTACGGCATGATCCAGTTCCCGATGATCATGGGCGGCATCGTGCCGGTCGTGAACATCCCGGGCATCAAGGCCGGCCAGATGAAGCTGACGGGCGAGCTGCTCGCCGACATCTATCTCGGCAACATCACCAACTGGAACGACCCGAAGATCGCCGCGGTCAATCCGGGCTTGAAGCTGCCGAACCTGGCCATCGCCACCGTCTATCGTTCGGACGGGTCGGGCACGACCTACAACTTCACCTACTATCTCTGCGAGATGTCGCCGGAGTTCAAGTCGAAGGTCGGCTCGGACACCGCGGTGCAGTTCCCGGTCGGCCTCGGCGGCAAGGGCAACGAAGGCGTTTCCGCCTTCACCAGCCGTACCTCGGGTGCCATCGGCTACGTCGAATACGCCTACGCGCTGCAGAACAAGCTCGTCTATGCCGACATGAAGAACCATGACGGCAACTTCGTCGAGCCGACCTTCGCGAATTTCGCGGCCGCCGCCGCGAACGCCGACTGGGTGCACGCGCCGAACTTCAAGCTGATCCTGGCCAACCAGCCGGGCGCCAACAGCTGGCCGATGACCGCGTCGACCTTCGTGCTGTTCTACAAGAAGCAGGACAAGCCGGACGTCGCCAAGACCGCGATGAAGTTCTTCGACTACTCGCTGAAGCAGGGCCAGGACATGGCCAAGAGCCTGGGCTACATTCCGCTGCCGACGAATGTGGTGCAGCTCATCGAAAGCAACTGGTCCAAGGACGTCAAGGACGCGAGCGGCAAGCCGCTCTGGCCGTAAGCCAGGCGCATCCCATGCGGATCATACCGGTCCGCATGGGCGCTTAGTCCTTCAGTTTTATCTTGCACAAGGTGATGGCCCTCGCGGTCATCACCTTCGCCATATCAAGGAAGACGAGGTCCCGTGGTCGACACCACCTCTCCCAGCCCAATTCCGGGCACTCCCGGCGCAGCCAAGCTGCGTGGGCCGCAGAAGCTGCTGGATTTCCTGTTCGTCGGCAGCACCCAGTTCTTCGCCTTGGTCGTCTTCCTGATCCTCGGCGGCGTCACCATCTCGCTGTTCAGCGGCTCATGGCTCGCGGTCAAGACCTTCGGCCTGCCCTTCCTGTGGTCCAGCAACTGGAACCCCGTAACCGGCGCTTTCGGTGCCTGGGTCGCGATCAAGGGTACCATCGTCACCTCGATCATCGCCATGGTCATCGCCGTGCCGGTCAGCTTCGGCATCGCCTTCTTCCTGACCGAGGTCTGCCCGCGCTTCCTGCGCAAGCCGCTGGCCGTCGCCATCGAGCTGCTCGCCGGCATTCCTTCGATCATCTATGGCATCTGGGGCCTGTTCGTCTTCGCCCCCTTCCTGCAATCGACCGTGCAGCCCTTCCTGATCGAGACGCTGGGCAGCCTGCCGGCGATCGGCCTCCTCTTCAAGGGCCCGCCGCTCGGCATCGGCGTGATGACCGCCGGCATCATCCTCGGCATCATGATCACGCCCTTCATTTCCTCGATCATGCGCGAGGTGTTCACGACCGTACCGCCGATGCTCAAGGAGTCGGCCTACGGCCTCGGCTGCACCATGTGGGAAGTGGTCTGGCGCATCGTGCTACCCTTCACCCGCGTCGGCGTGATCGGCGGCGTCATGCTTGGGCTGGGCCGCGCCATGGGCGAGACCATGGCCGTGACTTTCGTCATCGGCAACTCGCATCGCAGCGCCTGGTCGCTCTTCGCCCCCGGCCAGACGATCTCGTCGAACCTCGCCAATGAATTCACCGAGGCGACCGACCCGCTCTACACGTCGTCGCTGATCGCCCTTGGCCTGGTCCTGTTCTTCATCACCTTCATCGTGCTGGCCTTCGCGAAGATGCTGCTCGTCCAGGCGCAGCGCAAGGCGGGAGGCTGAGCCATGACCGCGATCACCAATGCCATCCCCGCCAAGAAGGCTAGCGCCGCGGGCTTCGACATGACGCGCTACCGGCGCCGCCGGGCCGGCAACAACCTGGCCCTCGTCCTGGCGCTGCTCGCGACCGCCATCGGCCTCGTCTTCCTGGGCGCCATCCTGGGTACGCTGATCTACAACGGCGTCTCGGCGCTTTCCTTCGAGCTGTTCACCCATGACACGCCGGCGCCCGGCAATGCCGGCGGCCTGCGCAACGCGATCTACGGCTCCTTCGTCATGACCGTGGTCGGCCTCGCCATCGGTGCGCCGATCGGCATCCTGTCCGGCACTTGGCTCGCCGAATACAGCCGGGGCAGCAAGATCGCGGAGGGCGTGCAGTTCATCAACGACATCCTGCTCTCCGCACCATCGATCATCGTCGGCCTGTTCATCTACGAGGTCATGGTGGTGTCGATGGGCCATTTCTCGGCCTGGGCCGGCAGCTGCGCGCTGGCGATCCTGGTCATCCCGGTCGTGCTGCGCACGACGGTCGACATGCTGGGTCTCGTGCCCAACGGCCTACGCGAGGCAGCGACCGCGCTGGGCGCGCCGAAATGGCGCGTCGTCACCGCGGTCTGCTACCGTGCCGCCTTCCAGGGCATGATGACCGGCGTGATGCTGGCTGTCGCCCGCATCAGCGGCGAGACCGCCCCGCTGCTGTTCACCGCGCTCAACAACCAGTTCTGGAACGCGGATATGGACAAGCCGATGGCGAACCTGCCCATCGTGATTTTCCAGTTCGCCCTCAGCCCCTATAGTGACTGGAACCGACTGGCCTGGGCCGGCGCGCTCCTCATCACCGTGACGATCCTTCTTCTGAACATCGCCGCCCGTTTCCTCGCCAATCTGGGTCAAAAGCAATGAGTGTAGATCCTCTTTCCATGACCAATCAGACCGACCAGATCCTGGGCGATGCCCCGCTGTCGCTTGGCGGCCTCACCGCTCCCGCGCCTTCCGCCCCGCCGGTAGAGAAGGTCGCGATCCGCGACTTGTGCTTCTTCTACAAAGACTTCAAGGCGATCAAGCACGTCTCGCTGTCGCTGGCGGACAAGTCCGTGACCGCCTTCATCGGCCCGTCCGGCTGCGGCAAGTCGACCCTGCTGCGCGTGCTGAACCGCATGTACGAGCTCTATCCGGGCCAGCACGCCACGGGCGAGATCGTCGTCGACGGCCAGAACATCCTGGCCCCCGGCCTCGACCTCAACCTGTTGCGCGCCAAGATCGGCATGGTGTTCCAGAAGCCGACACCGTTCCCAATGTCGATCTTCGACAACATCGCCTTCGGCATCAATCTCTATGAGAAACTGCCGCGCACGGAGCTGGAGGACCGGGTCGAGCACGCGCTGCGCCGCGCGGCCCTCTGGACCGAGGTCAAGGACAAGCTGAAGCAGAGCGGCCTGGGATTGTCGGGCGGCCAGCAGCAGCGCCTGTGCATCGCCCGCGCGGTCGCCGTCTCGCCGCAGATCCTGCTGATGGACGAGCCCTGCTCGGCCCTCGATCCGATCTCGACGCAACGCATCGAGGAACTGATCTCGGAGCTCAAGTCGGATTACTGCATCGCCATCGTCACCCACAGCATGCAGCAGGCCGCGCGCAGCTCCGACTACACGGCCTTCATGTATCTGGGCGAGCTGATCGAGTTCAACGACACGGCCACCGTGTTCACCAACCCGACCAACAAGCGCACGGAAGACTACATCACCGGCCGCTTCGGCTAAGCGGCCGCTGGAGACACAGAACATGCCAGCAGATCACATCCTCAAGCGCTACGATGAGGAACTCACCAACCTGAACAGCACGCTGATCGCCATGGGCGGCCTGGCCGAAAGCCAGCTCGCCGAGGCGATCCAGGCGGTCACCCGCCGCGACAGCGAGCTGGCCGGCGAGGTCGTCGGCAACGACCTCAAGGTCGACGAGCTCGAGCAGAAGGTCGAAGAGCAGGTCATGCGCCTGCTGGCCCTGCGCCAGCCCATCGCCGGCGATCTGCGCGAGATCGTCTCGTCGTTGAAGATCGCGGCCGATATCGAGCGCATCTGCGACTACGCGGCCAACATCGCCAAGCGGTCGATCGCCCTCAACCACACGCCCAACGTCAAGCCGGTCAATGCGATCAACCGCATGGGCAAGCTGGCCCAGGCGCAGATCAAGAACGTCATCGATGCCTATGTCGCGCGCGATGCCGACAAGGCGCTGGTGGTCTGGTCGGCGGATGAGGAGCTGGACGACGTCTATACCGGCCTGTTCCGCGAACTTCTGACCTACAT
>DATJJW010000005.1:0-2728 GCA_035491935.1 Allostellaceae bacterium
GATCCGTTCGGCGGCCTCATCAGCCTCGGTCAAACGTTGATGAACACGGCTCTGCTTGCCTTCGTGGCAGCCGGATTGCTCGCATCAAAAGCCGCCGCGACCGGCGTCACCGTCTGGCAGGTGCTGACATTCCAATGGGGAGGTGCCGCCGCAACCGTCGCCGGTCACACCCTGGTGAGCTTCCTCGCTATCCCGATCTTCACGCTCCTCATGGGTATTCTCGTCCCGGGTATCATCATCGCCTATGTCTTGCCGATGATCCCCTATGTCCTCTGGATGGCGGGGGTCTGCGGCTGGATCATCCTGGTCTGTGAGGCAATGATCGCCGTGCCGCTCTGGATGCTGGCGCACATGACCTTCGGCGGCGACGGTCTCCATGGCCGAGGCATCGAAGGCTGGGGGCTGCTCTTCAATGTCGTCTTCCGGCCGACCATGATGGTGATTGGCCTCTTCCTCGGCTACTTCGTCTACGACTGCATGTCCTGGCTGATCCGCGAGAGCTTCGGCATCGCCTCCGGCTTCGTGCTCGATGGGGGGTGGTTCGTCACCAACCTCATCGGCCTCGTCGTGCTCCTCAACATCTTCGTGATGCTGCATGTGACCGCGGCGTTGATGAGCTTCCGCATGGTCACGCTCCTGCCGCATCACCTACCCCGCCTCATCGGAATCTCACCGGCAAACCGGGTCGATGGTGAGGCCTTCTATCAACAAGGGGCATGGGTGCCCGGGACGGCGGTCGCCTCTGGTGTCAGGCGGGCACTCTCGGACGCGGCCGGATCTGGGGCACGATCCAACGGAGGCCGACGCTTGCCCAACGGAGGCACCCGCGCTATCGCTGGTCCGGAAGGATCGAGCGACGGCATGGACACCACGCTGCGCGCAACAACCGATCCAGGCAACGGGGGACCAGACGATGATGTCTGACGCTCTTGCAGCCGCGAACATGATAAGCGGCGATCTAGCCTTCTATCGTATGATGGACGGCCTGCGGGCGGCCCGGGCGCAGTCGAATCTCGAGGCTCAGAATGCGACGCTTCAGGCGCTCGTGCAGCGGCTGGCCGACTATGGCCGCTATGTCGAACAGCAGCACAACTCGCTGCTGGCTGAAGCGCAGAGCCTCGATGCGGAGCGGTGCCAGCAGATCAACGCGCAGCAGAGCGAAATATCTGCGCTGCGCCAGAAAATCGAGGATAATCGCGAAGCGACCGCATGCCTCCATCAAGGGATCGACAGGCTGCGCGATGAACTCCGGACCATGACCTGCCGCAAAATTGATTATGCGGTAAAGGCTGAGCGGCTTGAGCGCCGCGTTGCGGCACTTGAGGCTGAAAACGCATCGCTGCGCCAAGCTTCCTCCAGCGACTAACCGCCCACGCCATTCGCAATCGATACAGCGACACTAGGCTCCACACACCATGGAGCCTAGTGATGCCTCGCGCTCTCATCGTTCTACCCCTGCTCGCTCTAGCCCTCGCGGGCTGCGCCCACGGCAACGTCAAGAAGCTGTCCGACTACTCGGCGCCGCCGCCTCCGCCGATGCACAACCCGACCTATGATCCCTATGCGGCCTACGGTGACGCGAACGCCACCTGGACGCCGCCGATCTATGATCGCGACGGCACCATCGTAAAACCCACCGAGCCCTCGACCCAGAACGACCGGCCTTCCTACGAAACCGCGCCCTGGGCGACCGGTGCCAGTGGCGGCGCTCAGTTCGCCCCGCCCGGAACCTTCTGAACACGCCAGCCTCAACCGCACCCGACATCCCAGATCATGGAGGCCCGCGGCCTTCCTGACAGGAGGCCCCATGTCCGAGCTCGCCAGCGTCATTGTGTCGATCGCAGCCATCCTGATGGCCGGCAACCTGCTCATCATCAGCCATGAGCTGGGCCACTACCTGGCCGCCCGCGCCGCCGGACTGACCGCGCAGCGTTTCACCATCGGCTTCGGGCCGAACCTGCTTCGCTTCACCGACCGGCGGGGAACCGTCTGGAGTCTCTCCACCCTGCCGATCGGCGGCTTCGTCTCCTTCGCCGGCGAAGGCAATCCATCACAGTCGGGCGGCTACGGCGCCCTGCAACCGCCGGCACGTATGGCCGTCATCGTCGCGGGCCCGGCCGCCAACATCTGCCTGGCAATCGGCCTCTATGCCTGCATCCTGAGCGTCCGAGGGGAAACTACCCTTCTGCCTGTCGCGAGCGCCGTCCTGCCAGGCTCTCCGGCGGCCGCGGCGGGCGTCCATCCGGGCGATCAGATCCTTGCAGTGGATGGCACGCCGGTCGCGACCTTCGCCGAGGTGCTACCCCACCTGCGAGCTCACCCTGGGCAGCGGATCGACCTGACCATCGGCCGGAACGGCAGGACATTGTCGCTAAGCCCGCGTCTCGAAGCTCGCGCGGCCGGTGGCCGGGTTATCGGCTTCCTCGGCGTCGAGAGCCATGTGCTCGGCCACCGACCCCTGACGCTCGGCCAGATCGCGCTCTATGCCCCCGCCCGGGCTTGGCGCGTCACGGTCGAGACAGTCCGCGGCAGCACGACAGCCCTTACGACCGGCCAGGGCGGAAGCAACTTTACCGGAATTCTTGGTGTCACTCAGCTCGCCGGCGAGGCCGCGACGACCAGCACCGTGACCCTCCTCGCCCTGACGGCCGTGCTGTCCCTCAACCTGGCACTGATGAACCTGCTGCCGATCCCCGTCCTGGACGGCGGCGCCTTGGTCCTCTGTCTG
>DATJJW010000006.1:0-13902 GCA_035491935.1 Allostellaceae bacterium
CGGATCGTCTCGGTCTCGATATCGATCGCCTGGTAATGCGTGTTGAACAGCTCGACCCGATGGCCGTCGGGATCGCGGAAATAGACGAATTGCGCATGGCCCGGACCATGCCGCCCCGGCCCGCGCTCGACGGTCGAGCCATAGCCCATCTCGCTGGCGATATCGCAGGCATAGAGCAGGTGATGCACCTCGGGCGCCAGATAGGCGAAATGGTGCAGCTGCGGCCCCGGCCCGTTGAAGAACACCAGATCGTGCGGGTTGCCCTTGCGCTGCAGGAACACGCCGCCGGGGTTGAAGCCGTCGGGCTTGGAGATGTACTCGGTCAGGCGAAAGCCCGCCTTCATGTAGAATTCGCAGGATTCCCGGACATTCGGCGTCAGTACCTGGAAATGGTCCATGCGCAGGCCGCAGCCGCCGCGATGCCGCGTGTAGCCGGTGATCATGCGCGGCTCCACCGGCATGCGGGCACACAGCTCCAGCGGCAAGCCGAAAGGATCGGTCACATGAAGGGTCTGACCCTGGAATTCGACCTCGGCCCATTCGGCAGTGCCGCCATTGGCCTCGAAGAAATCCTTCGCCTTGACCAGATCCTCTTCCATGAAGACCCGCAATCCCAGGCGGACGCAGGCGGGATCGGCACCCTTGCGCAGCACCAGGCTGTGATGGCAGGCCTCCTCGATACCGCGCAAGTACACCGTATCGGCAGTCTGGTGCGTCACAATCAGTCCGGCAATCGTCGTATAGAATTGCCGGCTGACATCAAGGTCCTTGACCACGAGAACGACATGGCTTGCCCGCGTGATACGGAACGGCGGGTCGAAAACCGTCGGCGGCAATGAAATCATTGGAAATCCGGTATTGATCATATGTTCGGTTATGCCAAGAATTATTGCCGCAAAGTCCGGCCATGACCAGAGGTCGAAATGCGACGACAGTTCTTCCAATCCGGAAAAGGCCCTATTTCGTTTATTTCGTCTCAAGACTTCAGGCAAAATACTAAAGGTCTGCCCGGTTTTACAGATAAGGGGCCAGTTGCACGCGGTTTCTGAGCTTGATATGCATTGGCAGCCTTTACAAGCAGGGAGGAGCCGGGATGGCATCGCCGGAAGAAGAAATGAAGGCTCTCGTGGCTCGGTATCGGGAACGCGGCCTGCTCGGAAATCTGTATTTCATCTCCGTCACCAAGCCTCTGGTCGAGCGCTCGGTGCTGATGGAGATGCATGACGCGCATCTCGAATACCAGCATCACCTGGAGGAAAGCGGCATCCTGTTCGCCGCCGGCCCGCTTCTGAACGAGGCCGGCGGGCCGAGCGGCGAGAGCATGAACATCTATCGGGTGAGCTCGCTGGCCGCGGCGCAGGAGATCGTCGACAACGATCCGATGCACCGTACCAAGCGCCGCAGCGCCGAACTGAGGCCCTGGGTCATGAACGAAGGCTCGTTCAAGCTCGAATTGTCGATGTCGGCGAAGAAGATCTCGTTCAGCTAACCTACGCTTCGTCGGCCAGCAGCAACGCCATGACCCGTTCACGGGTCAGCGGCAGGTCTCGGATACGCGTGCCCAGCGCGTGGGAGACGGCATTGCCGATGGCGGCGACCGTCGGCGCGCCCGCCGCCTCGCCGACGCCGAGCGGCGGATTGTCGGTATCGGGTTCGACCAGCTCGACAAAAACCTCCGGCACCTCGTCGAAGCGCAGGATGGGATAGCTCTGCCAGTCCCGTGAGCTGATGCCCAGCCCGCCGAAACGCACCTGTTCCTTGAGCGCCCAACTGGTCGCCTGGACGATACCGCCCTCCAGCTGGTTGAGCGCGCCATCCGGGTTGACGATCAACCCGCCATCGACCGCGCACCAGACGCGGGTCAGCCGCACCTCCTCCGCCACCTCGACCTCTGCGACCACGGCGGCATAGGCGGCGGTGTTCTTGTAGCGGCAGAAGGCGATGCCGCGCCCCAGGCCGGCACCGGCCTCGGCATCCGCATTCCAGCCGCTCATCGCCGCCGCCCGCTCGATCACCCGGCGTGCGCGAACATCGCTCAGCAGCGACAGGCGATAGGCCACCGGGTCCGCGCCCGCCTGCCCGGCCAGCTCGTCGATGAAGCATTCGATGGCGAAGATGTTCGAGACCGAGCCCAGGCCGCGCAGCGATGAGGTACGGACCGGCGTCTCGGGGATGAGGTGTAGATCGACGCGCTTGGCCGGAATGTCGTAGAGCGGCGTGGCGTTGCGCGTGACGCCGCCCATGGCCGCTTCCATCATGCGCTCCGCGCTGATCGGCGGCGGCGGATCGGGGAAGGCCTCGGCGGCCAGGAGCGTGCCGGCCTTGCCCGGCCGCCGGCTATGAGTCCCGCTCCAGATCTCCGCCGTCCAATCGACCGGCCGTCCGTGCTCGTCGAGAACCGCGCGCATGGTCGAGACCATGGCGGGGCTGACCGGTTCGAAGGCGAATTCCTCGTCGCGCCGCCAGCGCACGCGGATCGGCGTGCCGGGCATGAGGAAGGCCACCACCGCGGCATCGGCCGCCGCATCGTCGGCGCCATTATGGCCGTAGCAGCCCGGCCCCTGGACATGGCGGACCGTGACCATGGCCGGATCGAGCTTCAAGAGCCGGGCGATGACATTGCGCAGCATGAACACGCCCTGGCTATGGCTCCAGACAGTGAGGTGGCCATCCCGGTAATGCGCCAAGCCGCAGGACGGCGCCATCGAGGCATGGGCGATATAGGCGCGGGAATATGTCGCCTCGACCCTGCGCCGTCCGGGAGCCGCCACGGCCGATCCCGCCGCGCCGATCTTCTTCTCCAGGGTCGGGCGTTGCAGCAGCCACCGTGCCTCCTGCTGGAATTCCGCCACCGGCTCGAGATTACCCCAGGTAACGAGTTCACCGGCGGAGCCTGCCACCCGTTCGACGGTCGTCTCGTCATCGCCGATGACGGCCACGAAATTGCCGTGCCGGACGATCTCGACCGCGCCTCCCTTGGCCAGCCGGCGGATACGTGCCTCGTCAATCGAGGCGATGGTGGTGCCGGGGCGCGGCTGGCGCAGGATACGCGCGTGCCGCATACCATCAAGCGTCAGGTCGTGGATGAAGACCGGCTGGCCGAAGACCTTCCCGGCCAGATCGACGCGCCGCACGCTTCGGCCGATGAGGCGCCGCCGGTCGCGCGGCTTGACCGGCGCGCGGCCGGTCGCCGCCACGGCAAGATCGATCGCCGGCACCAGCGTCCAATAGCTGTGCGCCGTAGCCTCCCCCCGATACAGGATGACGCCATCGTTGACCGAAAGCATGTCGACGGCACAGCCCAGCAGCGCCGCCGCCTGTTCGAGGAACAGGAGCCGGATTTCGGCACAGGCCATGCGCAGCGCCTTGCCGCCATATTCGATGGATTGGCTGCCGGCGGTCAGCCCTTCATCGGGGGTGGTGTCCGTGTCGCCCGATTGCAGGTCGATGCGCTCGGGCGAGACATCGAGTTCATCCGCCGCCATCTGCAGCACGGCGGTCAGCACGCCCTGGCCCAGCTCGACCTTGCCGGTGGCGACGCGGACGCGGCCCGACATCTCGAAACCGGCCCAGCGGTCGAGATACGGATTGTCGCGCAAGCCTTCGGGCAGCTCCACCGCCGTCATGATGTCTCGCGCATCAGCACCGCCGCCCGCGCGATCGCCCGGATGATGCGGATATGGGTGCCGCAGCGGCACAGGTTGCGGTCGAGCGCCTGGACGATGTCGGCACGGCTCGGATCGGGGTTGCGGTCGAGCAGCGCCTTGGCCGCGACCAGGATGCCGGACAGGCAATAGCCGCATTGGCCGGCCTGCTCCTCGATGAAGGCCTGCTGCAAGGGATGCGGCTGCGCGGGCGTGCCCAGCCCCTCGACCGTGACCACGCTTTTGCCGGCCACGGCCCAGATCGGCTTGGCGCAGCTCAGCTCCGCCTTGCCATCGATCAGCACCATGCAGCAGCCGCACTGCTCCAGCCCGCAGCCGAAACGCGCGCCCTTGAGATCGAGATGGTTGCGCAGCACGTCGAGCAGCGGCGTCTCCTCATCGGCCGTGACCGCGACTGCGCGCCCGTTCACCGCGAAGGCGATCGCGGCCACGTCCTGTTGCCTCACCGCTTGTAGGGCAGCTCGAAGTCGCGCGCCTGCCGCACGATCTTCGCGTGGTCAAAATCGTTTATCTGGTCGATCAGGGCGTTGGTGTAGAGGGTCGCGAGCTGGGCGTCGGTGATCTTGCCCCTGAGCCCGGCGAAATCGACCTCATCCTCCCAATCGGATTTTTTCATGTAGCCCCATTTGACCGATTTGTCGTAGGGCGCGAACAGCGGCATCCGCTTGGTCACCGGCACCATCACCGCCTTGACCGCATCCTGGATGCTCATGCCCTTGGGGGCCGCTTCCGGGTACATCTTCAGGAAGATATATGTCGCGGCCTCCGGGTTGGTCAGGGTGAACAGGCTGGCCTTGAGCATGGCGCGGCCGATGCCGACCGCCCAGGCGGGATGGTGCTTCAGGATATCCGGGGTGGTCGCGAGGAAGGCGCCGCCGATCTTCGGGAAATCCGGCGGGAAGGTCAGGTATTTGAGCTTGATGCCCGCCGCCTCGATCTGGCCAAAGCCGGTGTCGTAATACATCAGCCCGTCGATATCGCCGCGCTGGAGCATGAGGCCGCCGGTCAGCCCCTCGCCCACCGAGATCCAGCTGACATCCTTTTCCGGGTCGAGCCCGGCGCGGCGCACCAGCTCCTGGGCGATCGGATATTCCGCCGTGCCGAAGCTGTGCAGGCCGATCTTCTTGCCCTTGAACTGGGCGAAGCTCTTGATCGCGCTGCCCTCCTTGACGGCCATGCCGAATTTGAACGGATAGGTGTATTCGAAGAAATCGACATAGGGCAGATTCTCGCCGCGTGCCAGCATCGGCAATTGGAAGGCGGCCAGGCCCGGACCGATCTGGAAGCGCCCGGCCTTGAGCCCGGCGATGACCGGCGCGTTCGAGCCGGCCGGGGCGAAATCGACATCCAGCCCCTCTTGCCTAAAGTAGCCCAGATATTGCGGGATGACCCAATTGACCAGATAGGGCAGCACCGCCTTGTCGCCGAAGGCCCAGGTGATCTTCTGCAGCGGCTGGTCGGCCTGGGCGGCGGATCCCGAAAGGCACAGCCAGGCCGTGGCAAGGCCGAGAACAAGACGGCGGACGAAGGCGCTTCTTCCTGTCATGGGCATGGTCCTAGTCGTTGTCGCCGGATACCGACCAGTCGGCGGGATTGAAGGGGCAATGAGCGATCGCCGCCACATGCTGAAGATCCGCGATGATGTTGGGTGCCAGCGGCAATCCGGCTTGGAGTCGCTCGGCCTCGCAGGCAGCGGCCCGGGCGCCGGGATAGCGGGCCTCAGGTCCAGCCGCATCCAGATATGTCGCGAGCCACGCCGCACTCTCGGCCTCGAAGGCCACACGGCCATGAATCAGCGCCGGATTGATCACCAGGCCGAACAACCCGGTCTCGTCCGCCCCGCCGGTACCCGCCGGCACCGATGCCCCCAAGCTGCCGGCCAGGCATTGGATCATCATGGCAAGGCCGATGCCCTTGTGGCCACCGATGGGCAGCAGTGCACCTTCCAGGCCGCTCGTCGCATCACAGGTCACGGCGCCATCCGGGCCGATCGCCCATTGCTCGCCGAGCGCCTTGCCGTCCCGTGCCGCCGCGTGCAGCTTGCTGCGACCGACCATGCTCATGGCGGCATCGAACACTAGAGGCGGCGCACCGGCCAATGGCATGGCGAAGGCCAAGGGGTTGTTGCCGATGGCGGCACGCCGGCCACCCACGGGCGCCATCAAAGGGGGCGTCGTCTTGGCGATCAGCGCCACCATACCGGCCTCGGCCGCCTCCAGCACGAACATGCCGATCGCGTCCAGATGGCCGGTGCCGCGCACCAGGAAAGGCTGGCAGGCTTGCTTGCGGGCGCCAGTCATGGCCTGTGCCATCGCCCAGGGCATGGCGATCTGGCCCAAGCCCTGGTCCACCTCACAGACCAGCATGCCGTTACGCGACGTCGCGCTCAGCTTGGGGGTCGGGTTGATCGCGCCGCTCTGCAGCTTCTCGACATAGCTGCGTACGCGCGTCACGCCATGGGTATCGATGCCACGCAGCGAGGTACGCAGCAGGATCCCCGCAACCCGGTCCGCATCGCGAGCCGGCACGCCACAGGCACGAAAGACCTGTCCGATCCACAACCCAATGACCATGGGATCGAAATGATCGGGCTCTTGCCTACTATGCAGAATAGATGACATGGCGCAGCGGATCTTTATTTCATTGTTATTTATCTTATGGACTAAATGATCAGTTATTTCGTCCAATTATGCTTATTAATGAGGTCGACGGAGTCGTGTTATCGAATGGATACCACGACAGCAATCGAAAGGCCGCCAACCATGGCCCGTCTGCCCTATCTCGAAAAAGCCGATGTCGCGCCCGAGCATCATGACATGCTCGAACCTTTGGTGACGTTGCACCAGGCGCTGATCCATTCGCCCGAGGTACTGCGCGCCATGCTGGGCGTCGGCCGCCATATCCGCCACCGCTCGCAGTTGGCGGCGCGGCTGCGCGAGCTGGCGATCTTCCAGATCGCCTATATCACGCAAGCGCCCTATGTCTGGTCGCATCACCTGAAGCGGCTGGCGGAAGATGGCGTATCGGATGCCGACATGCGGGCCCTCGAAGACGAGACGGCCGGACGTCCGACGACGCTCGACGCGCTGACCAAGGCGGTGCTGCGCGCGGCGCGCGAGATGACGACGGAGCTTGCGGTCACGGACGAGACCTTCGCCGTGCTCAAGCAGCATCTCGATTCCGCGACCGTGGTCGATCTGGTGGTCTGCATCGGCCATTACAACAGCCTGGTGCGCATCACCAAGACTCTGCAAATCGACGTCGAAGATCGTTATCAGATCTACCTGCATCAATATCCGCTGCCCACATGACCGGCCTGACGATGACAATAATCGCGGCGGGGCTTTTTTATTAGCGCCAATCTCGGCCGCTGACTTCTTCTTGAACGGCATAAATCGTAGCAGGATGCGAACGCGGCCGGTCCTATCGAATCACACCACCACGCCGGTCGCCGGCAGGAAATTTGGCCGGATTTCTATTTGTCTTTATTGGGAACAACACTCCGTCGAACTGGAAGATGGACCGGTTCATCTTGCGCTATTAGGTATTGATAGCGGCAGACAGAACAAAAGAACGGCCCCATGAATGATTCCGGCACCACCACGATCATCTCGACCTTCCTGCTGAACGATCCGAAGGTCGCAGCGCTGAAGCAGGGCCGGCTCGGCTCCCGGCATCTGCGCTTTGCTTTCGCCGAAGCCAAGGACGGCTACCGGCGGTTGGCGGGCGGCGGGTTCGATTGTGGCGATCTGCCGATCGGCGCCTTCCTGCAGGCCTTGAGCCATGGCATGCCGCTGGTGCTGATGCCCGTGGTCCTGACCGGCCGCTTCCATCATGACGCCATCTACTACAATCCCGCACGCGGCTCCCTCGACCCCGGCCGGCTCGAAGGCAAACGCATCGGCGTCAACGCCTATACCCACACCAGCGGCATCTGGCTGCGCGGGCTGCTGGAAAGCGAATATGGGCTGGACCACCGGCGCATGCGCTGGGTCACGCTCACGGATTCCTATCTCGACGCTTATCGCGACCCGGATATCTGCGAGCAGGCCCCGCCGGGCTCCAGCCTGCAGGACATGCTGCTCGACGGCAGCATCGATGCCGCGATCCTCGGCCCCTCGGGCGCCAATGATGTGCGTTTCAAGCTGCTTTTCGCCGATGCGGCGGAGGCGGCCAGGGGCTGGCAGCGGAAATTCGGCGCGGTGCCGATCAACCACATGCTGGTGATCCACCAGCGGCTGCTGCACGAGCCCACACTCATCTCGGAGATCTATCGCCTGTTCGTCGAGAGCAAGGCGGCGGCACCCCTGCCGCCGGGCAAGCCGGATCTGACGCCCTATGGCATCGAAGCGAACCAACGCGCGCTGGAGCTGGTCATCGACTATGCGGTGCGCCAGCAGGTGATCCCCAAACCTTTCGCCGTCGACACGCTGTTCGACCCGGTCGCGGCCATCCTCGGCGGTCGCTGAGGGGTGACCGCGACCGAGAGGCGCCGTCAGGGGGTCGGCGCATTCTCCGGGATGATCTTCTGCTCCTTGAGATCGGCCCAGAAATCGGTCGGGATATGCTGGCGCATATAGGCCAGGTTCTGCTCCAGCTCCGTCGTCGATTGCAGCCCGACCAGCACATTGGCCACCGCCGGGTGAAAGAGCGGGAATTGCAGCGAGGCCGCCGGCAGCGGCACCTTGTGCCGGGCGCAGATCGCCTCGATGCGCCGGGTCTTCTCGATGATCTCCGGCGGGATCTCCTTGTAGAAGAAATAGCGCGCATTTGGCACGGCACCCGTCGCCAGAATGCCCATGCAGAACGGCGCGCCGATCATGATCGGGATGTTGTGCCGCTCGCAATAAGGCAGGAACTCGGTCAGCGAATCATTGCGCAGGAAATTATAGTCGGCGGCGAGCAGGAAACAGTCGAAGGACGCCATCTTGGCCAGCCGCAGGCAGACATTCCAATCCTTCACCGCGACGCCGATCGCCTTGATCTTGCCTTCCTCTTTCATCTTGACCAGCGTCGGATAGGCGCCGGTCATCGCCTCCTCGATACGGCGTTCGAAATCGTAGCTGAGGAATTCCTCGACCAGATCGTGGATCATCACGACGTCGATGGCGCCAATGCCCATCAGCTCGATGCTGCGTTCCAGCGATTCACGGGTACGCGCGGCCGTATAGTCGTAATTCTTCGGATCATAGGCGCCGGCACCCTCGCGCGGCGGACCTTCCAGGGTCGGGTAATGGCCGACCTTGGTCGACATGACGTATTCGGCGCGCGGCCGTCTCTGCAAGGCGCGGCCGAAACGCGCCTCGCTCTCGCCGCGGCCATAATAAGGGGCGGTGTCGAACAGCCGGAGCCCGGCATCCCAACAGGCATCGAGGATGACCTGGCTGCCATCGTCGCCGCTGCGGCAGAACAGGCTGCCGCCACCGATGCCCAGGCGCGAGATGCTTAAACCCGTATCGCCCATGGGGCGGCGTTCCGTCGGCTCGGTCGTCTTTGCGATCATGTCCTTTTCCTTCCCTGCTTAAATGCCCCTGAAGAGACTTCTTTTACGAAATCGAAGAAATAAAAATTCGTTACAAATAAAACTTCGCATTTTTTGCGATAAGTCTTTTTCCAAACAAAGTTAAATACAAATCTATTTTTAAATAGATGCATTTCCACGTCGCAATCAAGCGGTTTACGTGATTAAATTATTTCACTCAAAAGAAGTGGTCGCACGAAAAGCGAAACGCAGACCGCAAGAAACTCCAGACAGGGAGACAACCCATGAGAATGACATCTTGGCGCCGACGTGCCTGGTTGAGCCTAGCGGCGAGTGCTGCCTGCACCCTATTGGCCGGCGGCACCCAGGCCGCCCCCTTGCAAAGGATCGCGTTCGGCATCGGCGACAAGGCCGTTTCGCCCTTGATGATCAACCGGGCGATTCCGGAATATCTCGGCTACTACAAGCAGGAAGGGCTGTCGGTCGAGCTGGTGCCAGTCGGCTCCAACGCGGCGATCGTTGCCGGCCTGGGAAGCGGGCGCTTCCAATTCGGGCCGGGGCTGGCGGCGCTGCAACTGCCCTATCTCGCCCGCGGCGAGTCCTTCCCCGGCATCGACTTCCTGGAGGTGGCCTATCCCGGCAAGTTCGGCATCGCCGTGCTGCCGTCGAGCGGCATCACCAGCCTGAGCCAACTTAAAGGCCGCAAGATCGGCATCAACAATTTCTCCGGCGCCGGCTATGCCATCGGCCAGCAGATGTTGCGCATGTCGGGCGTCGATCCGCAGAAGGACGTTGCTTGGATCTCGGTCGGCGAAGGCATCACGCCCGGCATCGCGCTCCAACATGGCGACATCGCGGCACTCGACTATTACGACACCGGTTTCGGCCAGATCGAATCCGCCGGCATCAAGCTGAACTACCTGCAGGCGCCGCCCAATTTCCCCAAGGTCGGCAACGACTACACCATGGCGGCCAAGGAGGTGCTGAAGGATCATCGCGCCTGGGTGGTCGGCATTGGCCGGGGCATCCTCAAGGCCGAGACCTTCATCCTTGCCAACCCTGAGGCCGCCGCCTGGATCTATCTGCAGATGTATCCGGAAGCAGCCCCCAAGGGCATGAGCGTGCAGGACCAGGTCAAGGCGGTGATGGTGCCGCTGGTCGCGCGCATGAAGTTGTTCGTACCCTACGACAAATCGATGAAATGGGGCACGATGCGAGCCTCCGACTGGCAGGACGAGATCAACCTCGCCGGGCTCCAGGACAAGGTGAAGGACCCATCGGGGCTCTACACCAATGCCCTCATCGACGAGATGAACGATTTCGACCGGGCGAAGATCGTCGAGCAGGCGCGCAGCTTCAAGCTACCCTACAAGCAGTAATGACGTGCCGGCGGGGGGCAGTGCCCTGCCGCCGTCTTCTTCAATGGTGCTGGGCCGGCAGATCGGCGGTGAGCGCCCGATAGGCTGCCTGCCGGCCAGCAATGCGACCCGAGGTGAAGGCCCAGCCGAGATGATGGCCATGGCCCCAAAGCAAGGCGCCGCCCATGCCGGTGAAGCCCGCCGCGAACAGGCCCGGTACCGGCTCGCCGCCCTCGCCCAGCACCTCCAGCCGGCCATTGACCGCGACGCCGCTATCGGTGAACTGGATCATGTGGCGCACCGGCCCCAGCGCGACATAGGGACCGCTTTCGAGCGCCGGCCGGCCACCTCGTTCGCTGCCGGCATTATAGTCCGCAATGGTCCGCTCCAGCGTTTCCGGCACCATGCCGAGGCGACCGGCCAGCTCGGCCAGGCTACGGCCTTCGTTGAAGATGTCCTTGCGGCTGCGCCGGTAGTCGGCAACGAAGGCATAGGCCACGCCCGGCGCGGTCGAAATGAAGTAAGGCCAGGCCGAGAATTTCTCGGCGAGATTGCCGTCCATCAGGATGTAGCCGTACTGCTCGGGCTGCTGGCTCAAACCCGGCGCCGGCATGCCGAGTTCGTCGGCAAAGCGCCGCCCCTCCTTGTTGATGAGGATGCAGCCCTCCCGATAGAGCTTGGGATCGGGCACCAGGATGCTGGTCAGGAAGCTCATCAGGAACGGGCGCAGCAGCCAGGACGGCACGTATTTCATGGCCAGCCGCATGGCACGCGAAACGATGCGCCAGGGCGGCAGCGAGGTGATCCAGCGTTCCGGCGGCGCCTGGAAGCGGATGCCGCCCTGATGCAGCTGCGGATGGACGATCTCGCCACCGAGCGACAACGCCACCAGATGGCCGTCGCCGGTATTGTGCGGGTTGATCGGCTCGACCCCCGCCATGGCCGGGATGTAACGATGGACCATGTCGGGATTGCCGCCGAAATCGCCGGTCGCCAGCACGGTGCCATGAGCGCGGAACTCGACCGGCCCGTCATCCGTGTCGCAGCGCATGCCGACGACGGCGCCATTCTCGACGATGGCCTCGCGGGCGCGGATGTTTGTATGGATGCCGACGCCCAGTTTCCGCGCACGCTTGCCCAGGTGATAGATGAAGGCGCGCGAATTCGGCAGCACCTGATGTAGCCGAGGCTTGCGATGCGGCGGCTCGGGCAGCGGGCCGAAGAACTCGACGCCGCTATCCAGCAGCCAGCGGAAGGTGTCGGTCACATTCTCGACCAGCAGTCGGCTCAGTTCGACATTGGTCGGCAGGTTGAGCTTGGCGTTGATCTTGCCCAGATCCTCCAGATGATGCTCCGGGCAATCATGCACGCCATCGCGCAGCTGATGCGGCGAGTTGGAGACGGTCACGGATCCCACCGAACGGCCGGTGCTGCCGCCGAGCTTGGCATTCTTCTCCAAGAGATTGACCGAGCGGCCGAGGCTGGCCGCCTCGATCGCCGCCGCCAGGCCGCTGCCGCCGCCGCCGACGACCAGCACCTCGCTCCAGACCTGTCGGATCGTGGTGGAGGCGGCGGGGTCGGACATCATATTCATCACCGAATCTCCAGGGACGCACCGCCCGGCTCGCATCATGAGATCGCCAGCGTTTCGATCTCGCGGGCAGCGACAAATGATCGAAGAGATTTATCTTTGTCTTCACGTGAAATGTTCTGTCAATGACAGATATTCGTGAATGAATTTACGAATCTTATCTTTTCTATTGCAGAAAAATATTCCATCTAATTCGGAAATAATCCGCATAATGATTTATTCCGCCAGACAAAAACTGATCGGACGTTTTTACGTATTGTCCGGACAGCAGACCGGAAACAACCCGGCCGCTCATCCGCAATAACAGCCAACTTGCGCCATTTAAACGACCCGTATTCATCGATTAGCTTCTATTTCAACCAAAATACGCTATATTACCCATCAATAAGGAAATAGTTATGCCTATTTAGCAATTAACTATTTCCAAAACAGAATAGGTTCCTCTTTCGACCTACCGTACCGACAAACGAAAGAGGCGTCAGGGAGGATGAGATGGACGTATTGCCGAAGATGAAGGCCTTTCTCGCCACCGCCGAGACGGGCAGCTTTTCCGATGCCGCGCGCCGGGCGGGCGTATCGCCCTCGGTGATCATGAAGCGCGTGAACGAGCTGGAGCTGGATTTCCGCACCACCCTGTTCACCCGCTCGACCCGCAAAGTCAGCCTGACCGATATGGGCCGGCTCTATCTCACGCCGATCCAGCGCCTGGTGAAGGAATTCGAGGAGATCCGCTCCGGCGGCTTCCGCAAGACCGGCGGGTTGGAGGCCAATTTGCGCATCCGCACGCCGATCGGCCCGACGCTCAAATTCCTGGGCAAGTTGCTCTGCGACTTCCAACGGCAGAACCCGAAGGTCAGCCTGACGGTGATCACCACCGAATGGCCGGGCAACCCGATCGCCGACGGCTTCGACCTCGTGGTCGGCATGGACGCCATGTCCTATGAGGGCGTGGTGGAGGAGAAGCTGGCGCCAGTGCCGCGCGTCGTCTGCGCCTCGCCGCTCTATCTCGAATCCCGCGGCATGCCGCAGCATCCGCAGGACCTCGTCAGCCACGATCTGCTGACCTTCACCCCGGCCGGGCTCAATTGCTGGACCTTCGAGACCGCGACCGGTCCGATGCAGATCGACGTGCACCCGATCCTCGGCACCAACAATCCGCAATACCTCTGCGATGCGGGCATCGCCGGGGTCGGCATCGTCCAGCTGACGCTGCTGACGGCGACCCCGGGGCTGGAGAGCGGCCGGCTGGTGCCGATCCTGAAGGATTTCCCGTTGGTCCAGCGCTGGGTGAAGTTGATGATCCCCGAGGCGAGCCTGCGCCAGCCGGCGGTCCAGGCACTGCGCGACGTCATCCGCGAGCGCTATCGCACGACCACGCCCATGGAGCGCGGGCCGGCCGGCCTGGTCCAGGCTGAGGGAAGCACTTTCGATCTGCCCCATAGCCGGGTCGCCTGACCGTCCCAAACGGCATCGATCTTGTCGATCCGAGACGAAATCTCCATCCAAAGCCGCCTATTCTAAACCCGGATAGGCGGCTCTAAAGTCGATAAAAACAAGAGTTCCGGGAGGCAGCTTCGATGACACCCCACCCCATGGACGGCCGGTTCGAGCCCATGACGCGCGGATCGGCCCCGTCGATGCCGGGAGACATTGCCCAGGCCATTTCGCCCTTGCTGGCGGTTGAGGGTTTGAGCAAGCACTACGCGACGCGGAGCGGCGAGCCGATCGTGGCGTTGTCGCCGACGGAGATGACGCTGGCCGATGGCGAGTTCGTCTGCGTCGTCGGCCCGTCGGGCTGCGGCAAGT
>DATJJW010000007.1:0-13012 GCA_035491935.1 Allostellaceae bacterium
ACCGCAAGCCAAGACGTTCGTATGCCGAGCGCCTCCTATAGAGGAGTTTAAATCATGAATAGCCTTCGCATTCTCGCCGCCAGCGCTCTCGTCAGCATCGCCGCATTTGGCACTGCCCTCGCCGATGACCGCGGCGGAGCCACCTCTTTTCCCACGAACCAGGGCCACGGCTATGTCGCCTGCCAGACGGCCCAGGGCTCGACCGCGACCGTCAATGGCATCTGCCATTATGGCCAGCCGCAGCACTGGCAGCCGGCCGCCACGCCCTCGACCCGGTAATTCAACGCCAGACGACAAGCGCATTGAATAAGCCCCGTCCTTGATCGGATGGGGCTTTCGCTTGCCGACTGTTCCTATTTAGTTCATGTTTCCCGGCATGCTGACGACGCTTGCCATCGCCAATTACCGATCGATCCGGGACCTCGTCCTGCCGCTCACCCGGCTGAACGTCGTGACGGGTGCCAATGGCAGCGGTAAATCCAGCCTCTACCGGGCGCTGCGGCTCCTGGCAGAAACCGCGCAAGGCGGGCTCATCGCCTCCATCGCCCGCGAGGGCGGCTTGCAGTCGACTCTATGGGCTGGTCCCGAATCCTTCAGCCGCTCAGTCAAGGCCGGCGAATATCCTGTCGAAGGAACGCGGCGAAAAGGGCCCATCCAGTTGCGCATGGGTTTTGCCACTGATCAGTTCGGTTATGCCATCGACCTGGGCTTGCCCCGGCCCGAGGATTCCACCGGCGACGAGAGACCGGAGCACCATTCCCAATTCCTGCTCGACCCCGTCATCAAGCGCGAATGCGTCTGGGCTGGCCCCGTATTCCGCGATGCAGCGCTAATGGTCGACCGCCACGGTGCCTCCCTGCGCGCGACCAACGCAAACGGCGATTGGCGGCTGATCCCGCAACGGCTATCCGGCTACGAAAGCATGATGTCGGAATTCGCCGATCCGACGAATGCGCCCGAAATGCTGGTGGTCCGCCAGGAAATGCGCTCCTGGCGCTTCTACGACCATTTCCGCACCGACTTCGGCGCGCCTGCTCGCCAACCGCAGATCGGTACGCACACGCCGATCCTGGGCCATGATGGTGCGGATGTCGCGGCCGCGCTGCAGACCATCCGCGAGATCGGCGATATTCGTGCGCTTGACGAGGCGATCGACGATGCCTTCCCCGGCAGCAGCATTGAAGTCATCAACCAGGACGGCCGCTTCGAAATCGAGATGCGCCAGCACGGGCTGTTGCGTCCCTTGCGGAATGCGGAGTTGTCCGACGGTACTCTGCGGTACTTGTTGCTCGTGGCGGTGCTGCTCACTCCGCGGCCACCATCACTGATGGTGCTGAACGAGCCGGAAACGAGTCTGCATCCCGATCTTATCCCCGCCCTAGCGCGACGCATCGCCAATGCTTCGGCCATGACGCAGGTGATCATCGTCACGCACAGCAGGGCTTTGCTCGAGCACCTGATCGAGGATGGCGATACGCGAGTGTTCGAGTTGGAAAAGCAATTCGGCGAGACACTGGTCGCCGATCGGGATGCTTGCGGGTCCGTCCGCTGGCATTGGCCGAAGCGGTAGCGGAAATCCGCTACCGCTTCCCGGGCTCCTTAGTTGACCTGGAAGCTGAGGCTGCGTGCCTCGACGACGTTGGGGATCGCCCGCACCGTATCGAGCAGCTTGTCCGACAACTTCTGATCGACCTGCATCAGGGCGATCGCATCCTCGTTCGGACCCAGACGGCCTAGATGGAACGTCGCGATGTTGATGCCGGCATCGCCCAGCGTCCGGCCCAGATTGCCGATGAAGCCCGGCTTGTCCTTGTTGCGGACATAAAGGACGTTCTGGCCGAGCTCGGCTTCCATGGAGATGCCCTGCACCTCGACGATGCGCGGCTTGCCGCCGCCGAACAAGGTGCCGGCGATGGTGATCTTGCCGCTGCCGCAATCCAGCGTCAGGCGCAGCAGGGTCTGGTGATCGATCTCGACGTCGGATTTGGTCTCGGTCACCTTGATGTCGCGCTCTTTGCAGATGAGCGGCGCATTGACCATGTTGACCGTGTCGAGCTGGCGCGACAGCACGCCGGTCAGCATGACAGAGGTCAGCGGCTTGGTGTTGACCTGCGAGGCCGCCCCTTCATAGGCGACGGTGATCGCCTTCAGATCCCGATCCAGCATCTGGCCGGCAAACGAGCCCAGCTGCTCGGCGAGCTTCATATAGGGCCTGAGGCGTGTCGCCTCCTCCGCGGTCAAGGATGGCATGTTGAGCGCGTTGACCACGGCGCCGGTGAGCAGGAAGTCGCTCATCTGCTCGGCCACCTGCAGCGCGACATTCTCCTGCGCTTCCAGCGTCGAGGCGCCCAGATGCGGCGTCGCGATGAAGTTCTCGCGGCCGAACAGCTTGTTCTCGCGCGCCGGTTCCTCGACGAAGACGTCGAAGCCGGCCGCCGCGACATGGCCGGAATCCAGCGCCGCCGCCAGATCGCCCTCATTCACCAGGCCGCCGCGGGCGCAGTTGATGATGCGCACGCCCTTCTTCATCTTGGCGATCGACTTCGCATTGATGATGTCGCGCGTGGCGTCGATCAGCGGCGTGTGCAGTGTGATGAAATCGGCGCGGGCGAACAGTTCGTCCAATTCGACCTTCTCGACACCGAGGTCGACGGCGCGCTCCGGCGTCAGGAACGGATCAAAGGCCACGACCTTCATCTTCAGGCCGACCGCGCGGTCGGCGACGATCGAGCCGATATTGCCGCAGCCGATGATGCCGAGCGTCTTGGCCGTGACCTCGATACCCATGAAGCGGGACTTCTCCCACTTGCCAGACTGGGTCGAGCGGTCGGCCGCCGGGATGTCGCGGGCCAGCGACAGGATCATAGTGATGGCATGCTCGGCGGTGGTGATCGAATTGCCGAAGGGCGTGTTCATGACCACGATGCCGCGCTGGCTGGCGGCCGGGATGTCGACATTGTCGACGCCGATGCCGGCACGGCCGATCACCTTGAGATTGTCGGCGGCTTCCAGCAGCGCCTTGGTCACTTTGGTGGCCGAACGGATGGCCAGGCCGTCATATTGGCCGATGATCGCCTTCAGCTCGTCGGGCTTGAGGCCGATCTTGACGTCGGTTTCGACGCCGCGCTCGCGGAAGATCTCGATGGCGCGTGGGGACAGGTCGTCGGAAATCAGAACCTTGGGCATGGGAATTTTCCTGCCTGAAGATTGAATCGGGGAATGCGATGAGAAGGGATGCCGAGCGGGCGCTCAGGCGGCGAATTGCTTCGCCGTCTCGTGATAGGCCCACTCGATCCAGGGCAGCAGCGCCTCGACATCAGCGGTCTCGACCGTGGCACCGGCCCAGACGCGCAGGCCCGGAGGCGCATCGCGATAGGAGCCCAGATCCAGCCCGGCCTTTTCGCCCTCAATCTTCGCCGTCAGTACCTTGGCGAACTCCGCCTGCTTTTCAGGGCTGAGCTTCGTCACCCAATCCGCAGTGAAGGACAGGCACACGGAGGTCGGCGAACGGGTCGCGGGCACCTCGGCCAGGAAATCGACCCAATCGTGCTTCTGCACCCATTTGTCGATGGCGGCGAAATTGCGCTCGGTGCGGCCGACCAGGCCCTTCAGGCCACCGATCTCCTCGGCCCAGCGCAGGCCGTCCAGCGCATCCTCGACACAGATCATCGACGGCGTGTTGATCGTCTCGCCGACGAAGATGCCTTCGATCAGCTTGCCGCCCGAGGTCATGCGGAAGATCTTCGGCAGCGGCCAGGCCGGGGTGTAGCTGGTCAGGCGCTCGACCGCACGCGGGCTCAGGGCCAGCATGCCGTGTGCCGCCTCGCCGCCCAGCACCTTCTGCCAGGACCAGGTGACGACATCGAGCTTGTCCCAGGCCATGTCCATGGCGAAGGCGGCCGAGGTCGCATCGCAGATGGTCAGGCCCTTGCGGTCGGCCGGGATCCAGTCGCCATTCGGCACGCGCACGCCGGAGGTGGTGCCGTTCCAGGTGAAGACGACGTCATTGTCGAAATTGACGTCCGCGAGGTTCGGCAGCTTGCCGTAGCCGGCATTCAGCTTGCGCACGTCCTTGAGCTTCAGCTGCTTGACCACATCGGTCACCCAGCCTTCGCCAAAGCTTTCCCAGGACAGCATGTCGACGCCGCGTGCGCCCAGCATGGACCACAGCACCATCTCAACCGCGCCGGTGTCGGAAGCGGGCACGATGCCGAGGCGATAATCTTTGGGGATGCCCAGGATCGCCTTGGAGCGATCGATCACTTCCTGGAGCTTGGCCTTACCGGGCTTCGCGCGATGCGAGCGGCCGACCAGGGAGTCTTTGAGGGCTTGGATGTTCCATCCGGGGCGCTTGGCGCAGGGACCGGAGGAGAAATGCGGGCAGCTCGGGCGTAGATCAGGCTTGTTCATAGCCTATTCCTCACAGAATAGATGCGCCTCGTTGGGGAGGCGTGTCCCGTAGAAAGCGATATGCCAGGCGGGACTACGCGGTCAATCACGTTTCGATGACACTTTCCGAGGCACTGCCCTGCAGGAAATATGTGACTGCCCCTCAGGCGATATAGATATGCCCGCGCATGTAGAGCACGGCGTGGCCGGCAATGCCGACACGCGAGGGCCCGGCGGTACACAGAAGATCGCCTATGCGCGGCGAGAGCTGGCGTGCCGTCAGCTGGGTCTTGCCGAGGCGGTTGGCCCAGAACGGGATGAGCGTGCAATGGGCCGAGCCGGTCACCGGATCCTCGTCGACGCCGATTCCCGGCGCGAAGAAGCGCGAGACGAAATCGATTCCATCACGACCCTTGGCGGTCACGATCACCGCTTGGGTGTCGAGGGCGGCCAGTGCCCGGAAATCGGGTTTAAGCCGGGCGACATCATCGGCCGCATCGAACACCGCCACGACATCGCGCGACTTGTGCAGCTCGCGTGGGACGGCGCCAAGGGCTTGGGCCAGGCCGGGAAACGCCGCCAGCGGCTTAGGCGGCCGAGCCGGAAAATCCAGCTCCAATCGGCCATCTTCCCGACGCTTGACCCGCAGCTCGCCCGCGACCTTGGTCGAAAAGCGCACGCAGCGCAGGCCCAGCCGCAGGAACTCGAAGATGACAAAGGCGGCCGCCAGCGTCGCATGGCCACAGAGATCCATCTCCACCGTGGGCGTGAACCAGCGAATGCCATAGCCCTCGCCTTGCGCCACGATGAAGGCGGTCTCCGCCAGATTGTTCTCGGCGGCGATCTTCAGCATGAGCTCATCGTCGAGCCAGCTTTCCAGCGGCACGATCGCCGCCGGGTTGCCGCCGAACAACGCGCTGGTGAAGGCGTCGACCTGGTAAATGGGCAGTTCGATGCTCATCCTCAGGGCCTCCTTCACGACATGTGGATCAGCATGGTGCCCGGACCCGCGGCCTCATGCACCTTGCGGATCAGCACCTGCTCGATACCGCGCCGCTGCGCATCCGGATCGATGGCCAGGTCGCAGACGTAGCAGCAATAGGCGAAATCGGTGAGCGCGCGGACCACGCCCAGCAGCGTCCCGCCCGGGCTGCGCGCGGTCATGACGATGTCGGCAGCCGCCAACATGCGCGCCAGGCGTTCCGGCTCATCAAGCGGACGGCAGCGGCCGAGACCGGATCGTTTCAGCAGGGTGGCATAGGCATCGACACCGAGGCGCGGCTCCAGGGCGTAGACGATTTCATCGGCGGCTCGCATGGCGGATTTCGGAGAAAATGATTCTATTGCATGCATACAATCACCCCTTTCCAGCCGAGTTGGCGCCAAATTGAGTCGGATGATTACGGTAATTGACACAATAAGGGTGTCAATGCGAATATTGTCTCCATGACAATCTGGCTGCCCAACCTTGCCGACCGCAAAGGCCCCCGCTATCAGGCGATCGCCGACGCGCTGGCCGATGACATCGCCGCCGGCACGCTCACGCCGGGCACACGTCTGCCAACCCATCGCGACCTCGCCTGGCGGCTAGGCGTCACCATCGGCACGGTGAGCCGCGCCTATGCCGAGGCCGAGCGCCGGGGCCTCATCGGTGGTGAGGTCGGACGCGGAACCTTCGTGCGCAATCCGGCCGAGGCGGCGCGGCGCCGGGGGACCGGGCGCGCGGAGTCGCAGCATTACCGCTATGCCGGCCCGATCGGGCCGATGGAACAGATCGACCTCGCGCGCAACTACATGCCGCTGGGCCCCGCCCCCGCTATGCTGGCCGAGACGCTGCGCGAGATATCGGCCGAGGGCGATGCCACGGCGCTGATGTCCTATCATCTGCCGGCCGGCTGGATCGGCCACAGCATGGCCGGGGTCAAATGGCTGGCGGCGAGCGGCATCGAGGCGACGCCGGAACGGCTGGTCGTCACCTGCGGCGGCCATCATGGCGTCTCGCTGTCGCTATCGGCGCTGGCCCGGCCCGGCGACGTGATTGCCGCCGAGAGCCTGACATATACCGGCCTGATGGCAGTCTGCCGCCAGCACGGCATGACGATCGAGCCGATCGCCCATGACGATGAAGGCATATTGCCGGATGCCTTCGAGGCGACGTGCCGGCGCATGGCGATCCGTTTCCTCTATCTCGTGCCCAATTTGCAGAACCCGCTGGGCGGCATCCTGTCGACCCCAAGACGCGAGGCGATCGTCGCCACCGCACGGCGGCATGATGTGCTGATCATCGAGGACGACATTTTCGGCTTCCTGATCGAGGCTCCGCCGGCCTTCGTGACGCTGGCGCCGGAGCGGACGCTGCATGTGGCGTCATTGTCGAAATCCTTGGCGCCGGGCCTGCGTATCGGCTGGCTGCTGACGCCGCCGGCGCTGACCCAGCGGATCGCCGACGCCATCCATGCCGATGTCTGGATGGCGGCGCCACTCATGGCCGAGATCGCCAGCCGCTGGATCGCCGATGGCCGGGCCGCGGCGCTGGCGCAATGGAAGCGGGACCAGGCGCCGCGCCACCAGGAGTTCGCACGCCGCATCCTCGGCAACAGCTACGCCCCCTCGCATCCCCATGCCTATCATTTCTGGCTGCCCTTGCCCGTGGAGCGCCGGGCCGCCGATGTCGTGGCCGAGGCGCAGAGGCGTGGTGTCGCGGTCCTGAGCGGCGATGCCTTCGCCGCGGCTCCGGGATATCCCATTGCCAACGGCATCCGCATCTGCCTGGGCGCCACCGCCGACCTCGCCACGCTGGAGCAGGGGCTGAGCATCCTCGCCGGTGTGCTCAAGGACCAACCGGCGACGCCGCGCCTGCTGGTGGTCTAGTGGAGGACGATCGAACGCCCAGCTCTCAGAACGCCCCAGGTCCCCAGACGCGAAGAGGGCGCCTCGCGAGGAAGCGCCCTCCGCCCGACTTGAGGCATTCCCGAAGCACGTGAGGGAACGTCCCAAGCCATCTCCGATGATGGGAACCTTATTGGTCGGTGGTTGTCGTGGTCTTCCTGGTCGTGGTCTCGCTCGACGTACTCGGCGCGGCCATCGGCGTGGTCGAATGGTAGACCTTGGTCTTGTTGGTCAGCATGCCGTCCTCGGTGTTCGAGGATTTGTCGACGCGGGTCGTCGAGGAAACACCAGGGTTGAGCGGATCGGTCCGGGTCGTCGTGCTCGACGAATATTCGTCGGCCAGCGCCACGCCTGACGTCAGGATCAGGCCGGCAGCACCGGCAAGCAGAAACTTCCTCATGCCTCAGTCTCCGTTTTGAGCGACCGTCGAACGGTCTTCCGATACTCCAACAATGGGGTGTCGAAAGGTGTTCCCTCACTCAAAAGGGCGATTTCGTGGCACGTCTGACGGGCTTATTCTTCGCGACTCAGAAGCCAGTTATGGCCAAGCGGGCCGTGGCCTCGGCCAAAGCCTGGCGCTGCCGCGATGGCGCCACGGACATAGTCGCGTGCATCCATCACCGCCTGGCGCAACCCTTTGCCCTGCGCCAGGCCCGTGGACAATGCGGAAGCCAGGGTGCAGCCGGTGCCGTGGGTATGGCGGCTGTCGATGCGCTCGGCGGTGAAGAGCTCGATGCCCTCGCCATCGGCCAGCACGTCGGTGACGATGGGCCCCTCCAGATGGCCGCCCTTGAGCAGCACCGCGCCCACCCCCTGGTCTCGCAATTCCCTGGCCGCCGCCATCATCGCCTCGACGCTCGCGATCGGCCGGTTCAGCAATACCTCGGCCTCCGGCAGATTGGGCGTGAGCACGGTACGGGCCGTCATCAGCCCCTGGCGCAGCGCCGCCACCGCCTCTTCGGCCAGGAGCGAGGCGCCGCCCTTCGCCACCATAACCGGATCGACCACCAGGGGCAGGTCGGGAGCCAATTCCGCGATAGTGGCGGCCACGGTACGGATGATGCCGGCATCGTGCAGCATACCGAGCTTGACGACATCGGCGCCGATATCCTCCAGCACCAGCCGCATCTGCCGGGCGACGAAGTCCGGCGGCACGGGCATGACGCCGAACACGCCTTCGGTATTCTGGGCGGTGAGCGCGGTCACCGCCGTCATGGCGTAGCCACCCAGCATGGTCACGGTCTTGATGTCGGCCTGGATGCCGGCGCCGCCGCCCGAATCGGAACCCGCGACGATCAGCACCCGCACCGGGCGGACGGAGGCCGGCATCGCGCCGCTATTGCGCCGCCTGCGGCACGGCGGCGGAGATCACATCCGCCAGCTCGTCGACGAGTCCGTGCACCATCGCGTCGTCCTCGCCCTCGGCCATGACGCGGATCACCGTTTCGGTGCCGGATTTGCGGATCAGCAGCCGGCCCGAGCCATTCAGGCGGCGTTGCGCCTCCTCGATCGCCTCGCGCACCGCCGGCTGCGCCATCGCGTCGGTACCGGGGGCGAAACGCACGCTCTTCATGTATTGCGGCAGCGGGGTGAAGACACGGCCGACCTCGCTCGCCTTGCCGCCCCGTTCGATCAGGGCGGCCAGCACCTGCAGCGCCGCGATCAGCCCGTCGCCGGTCGTCGCATGGTCGCGCAGGATGATGTGGCCGGACTGCTCGCCGCCGAGATTGTAGCCATGCTCGCGCATATGCTCGACGACGTAGCGGTCGCCGACATTGGTGCGCACCAAGCCCAGCCCCAGCCCCTTGAGGTAGCGCTCCAGCCCCAGATTGGACATGACGGTCGAAACGACGCCGCCGCCCTGCAGCCGGCCGCCGCGCTGCATGTCGGTGGCGATCAACGCCATCAGCTGGTCGCCATCGAGCAGATGCCCCTCCTCGTCCGCGACCAGCAGACGATCGGCATCGCCGTCGAGTGCCAGACCGACATGCGCGTTATGCTCGACGACGGCGCGCTGCATGGCCTTGGTCGCCATGGCACCGGAATCCTTGTTGATGTTGAAGCCGTCGGGCGAGACATGCAGTGGCACCACCTCGGCCCCGAGCTCATAGAGCACGTTGGGCGCCACCTTGTAGGCGGCGCCATGGGCGCAATCGACGACGACCTTGAGCCCGTCGAGGCGCAGCCCGCGCGGCAAGGAGTTCTTGACGAATTCGATATAGCGCCCCTGAGCATCTTCCATACGGCGAGCGCGCCCCAGATGCTCGGGCGCCGCACGGCCCGAGCCGTTGTCACTCAGCACGCTGGCCTCGATCGCCGCCTCGATCTCGTCCGAAAGCTTGTAGCCGTCCGGGCCGAACAGCTTGATGCCATTATCCTCGAAGGGGTTGTGCGAGGCCGAGATCATGACGCCGAGATCGGCGCGCAAGGATCGGGTCAGCATGGCGACCGCCGGCGTCGGCAAGGGGCCGACCAGCACGACGTCGAGGCCCATGGCGACGAAGCCCGCGGTCAGCGCCGGCTCCAGCATATATCCCGAAAGCCGGGTATCCTTGGCGATCACCACGAGATGGCGGTGGTCGCCGCGCTGGAACTGGCGCGCCGCCGCCATTGCCACCTTGAGTGCGGTCTCCGCCGTCATCGGCTCGGTATTGGCGAGGCCGCGAATGCCGTCAGTCCCGAAAAGCTTGCGCGTCATACCTGATCCCTGAACCTTTATGCCATTATCCCCGAGCACGCACCGCCTGCCAGACGGCCAAAGCCTGCGCCGTTTCGGCTACGTCATGGACGCGGATGACCGCAGCCCCGCCTTCGAGGGCCGCCAGCGCCAGCGCCAGCGAGCCCGGTACGCGGGCCTTCGGCGGAAGATCCCCTCCCATCACATGCTGCACCATCGATTTGCGCGAGGCGCCCAGGAGGATACCGCAGCCCAGCGACCGGTATAGACCCAGCATCGCCATCAAGTCGAGATTATGCGTGAGGGCCTTGCCGAAGCCGATGCCGGGATCGATAAGGCAGAGGCTGCGCGGCACACCCGCGGCCTCGGCGACAGCCAGCCTTCCGTCGAGATAGTCGAAGACGTCGAGGGGTGCCGCGCCGTATCGGGGATCCTTCTGCATGGTGCCGGGTTCGCCCTGCATATGCATGATGACGCAAGGCGCCTGGCGCTGCCTGATCAGCGGCAAGGTGCCGGGATCGGCAAGGCCCGAGATGTCGTTGACGATGCGCGCCCCGGCATCGAGCGCAGCACCCATGACGACGGCATGGCGTGTATCGATCGAGACGGCGATGCCGGCGGAAGCGAGCTTCCGCACCACCGGCACCACCCGCGCCATCTCCTCATCCGCCGAGACCGGTGCCGCGCCGGGCCTGGTCGATTCACCGCCGATATCGATGATGTCGGCCCCGGCCTCGCTCAGCGCATGCCCGTGGTCGATGGCCTGCGCGGCATCGTCGAAAAAGTCGCCGCCATCGGAGAAGCTGTCGGGTGTGACGTTGAGCACGCCCATGAGATGGGGGCGATCGAGGTTGAATGCCCCCCAGGCCGGCAGGGGCGTCGTCAGCCGCGCCAGTTGCTCCCGGAGCGGGACGCGTGCCTCCGGTCCGAACGCCTCGATCTGCGCATCCAGCGTCGACACGGCCAGGATCGGCCCATCCATGCCGTCCAGCGCCGACGGATCGCGGCGCAGGATCTGGACCAGGGTGAAGGCACCGTCGGCATCGCCGCCCAGCGGCAGCCCCAATCCCGACGCCAGCACGGCACGTGCGGCCTTGCCGGCGAGCCGGTCGACCGGCCGCAGATAAAGCCCCGCTCCTGCTGCCGATTGCCCTGTTGCCGATTGCCCTGCTGCCAATTGCCCTGCCGCTGATTGCGCCGACGGCGCCGCATGGGGCGCCGTCACACTCATCGTCATCGATGAAACCTCTGGAGCCCGCTCAGCCGTGGGCCCTAGCCATTGGGTTGCGGCTCTGGCTCCAGGCCCGGGGGACCGTCCTTGCCCCGCAAGCCACCGGCCGGCGGGATCGAGGAGGAACGGCGCGGCGTCGGGCGCGGCGGCGGCTGGTCGGGCGAGTCATCGTTCCGGCCGAGCGGCTCGCCGCGAATGATCTTCACGCATTCCTCGCCGGACAGCGTCTCGTATTCGAGCAGGCCCAGGGCCAGGGCCCGCAGCTCGTCGATCTTCTCGGTCAACAGCCTGCGGGCCGTCGACTCGCCTTCCTCGACGATGCGGCGGATCTCCTGGTCGATCATCTCAGCCGTAGCGTCCGAGACATTCTTGCGCTGGGTCACCGAATGGCCGAGGAACACCTCCTCCTCATTGTCGGAATAGCGTAGCGGCCCGAGCTTTTCGGACATGCCCCATTCCGTGACCATGCGGCGCGACAGGTTGGTCGCCTGGCGGATATCGTCCGAGGCGCCGGTCGTGACGTCATCCGGCCCGAAGATCAGCTCCTCGGCGATGCGGCCGCCGAACATCATGGCGATCTTCGAGGTCAGCTCCTTGCGCGAGAAGCCATATCGGTCGCGTTCCGGCAGGCTCATGGTGACGCCCAACGCCCGGCCGCGCGGGATGATCGTCACCTTGTGCAGCGGGTCATGGCCAGGCATGTACATGGCGAGCAGCGCATGGCCGGCCTCGTGATAGGCGGTCATCTCCTTCTCACGCTCGGTCATGACCATGGAGCGGCGTTCCGCCCCCATCATGACCTTGTCCTTGGCCTGCTCGAATTCCAGCATGCCGACCGAGCGCTTGCCCTTGCGTGCCGCCATCAGCGCCGCCTCGTTGACGAGGTTGGCGAGATCGGCGCCGGAGAAGCCCGGTGTGCCGCGCGCGATGATCTTGGCATCGACATCCGGCGCCAGCGGCACCTTGCGCATATGCACCTTGAGGATCTTCTCGCGGCCGGCGACATCCGGGTTCGGCACCGTGACCTGGCGGTCGAAGCGGCCGGGACGCAGCAGCGCCGGGTCGAGCACATCAGGACGGTTGGTGGCGGCGATCAGGATCACGCCCTCATTCGCCTCGAAACCATCCATCTCGACCAGCAACTGGTTGAGGGTCTGCTCGCGCTCGTCATTGCCACCGCCGAGGCCGGCACCGCGATGACGGCCGACCGCGTCGATCTCGTCGATGAAGATGATGCAGGGGGCGTTCTTCTTGCCCTGCTCGAACATGTCGCGGACACGGGAAGCGCCGACACCGACGAACATCTCGACGAAGTCGGAGCCGGAGATGGTGAAGAAGGGCACGTTCGCCTCGCCGGCGATGGCGCGGGCGAGCAGCGTCTTACCGGTACCCGGGGGGCCGACCAGCAGCACGCCCTTGGGGATCTTGCCGCCGAGGCGCTGGAATTTCTGCGGGTCCTTCAGGAACTCGACGATCTCCTCCAACTCCTGCTTGGCCTCGTCGATGCCGGCGACATCGTCGAAAGTGATGCGGCCGACCTTCTCGGTCAGGAGGCGCGCGCGCGATTTGCCGAAGCCCATGGCCCGGCCGCCGCCGCCCTGCATCTGGCGCATGAAGAAGAACCAGAAGCCGATCAGCAGGATCATCGGGAACCACGAGATCAACAGGCCCAGCAGCGAGGGCACATTCTCATCGGTACGCGAGGCGGTGATGCGGACGTTTTTCTCGATCAGCCGATTGACCAGACCGGGATCGCGCGGCGAATAGGTTGCGAAGGCGCGGCCATCGGAGAAATGGCCGGTGATCGCATTGCCTTGGATATCGAC
>DATJJW010000008.1:0-2785 GCA_035491935.1 Allostellaceae bacterium
ACACTTTATTAACTATAATTAACGTGTCCCCTGAAAAAAAAGGCGTGGCGAAACGATCATGCGGGACCGGCGTTCTTAACAGAACGTAGGCCGATACCCCGAAGCCGACCGGAACGGACGGCTCGGGACAGCAGTTCAGAAAGCACCGAACCCGCCGGATCGGTTCCATCCGGCGGGCTTGAGCAATGCATGTCGTTCGAGTCCAACCAAGGATGCGGTTCGCCCAATGAACGTTCCGACTGACAACAGTTCGGCTGCCAACCCCGGTTTCAGACGCAAGATTCTGTCCGGCGTGGGCTGGAGCGCTTCGTCGACGGCTGTGACGATGGCGGTGCGCTTCGCCCAGATGTTGGTGGTGGCACGGCTGCTGCCGCCAGGAGAGGTCGGGCTCTATGCCCTGTCCAACCTGGTGCTGGGCTTCGTGTCGATCTTTGCCGATGCCGGCGTCACGCAAGGCATCATCGCCCGACGCGAGACCGACCGGAAGGTGCTGTCCTCGCTCTTCTGGACCAACACGCTGATGGCGCTCGCCGTTGCCGTCGTGCTGATCGGCGCCGCCCCCCTGGTCGCCGACTTCTATCAGCAGCCACGCCTGGTGACGCCGCTGACCTGGATCTCCTCGACCTTCCTGGCATTCGCCCTCGGTCAACCTTTCCAGGCCCTGCTGCAACGCGAGCTGAATTTCCGCGCCATCGCGCTGGCGGAGACCGTTGCGACCGTGACCGGCGCCATTTGCTCCATCGCCCTGACCATCATGGGCCAGGGCGTGGACGGGCTGGTCCTGGGTCAGATCGTCTATGCCGTGCTGCGCTCGGTGATGATCGGGGTTGCCGGTTCCGCCCATTTCCGCCCGCATTTGCATCTGCGCTTCGCCGAAGCCGCCCCATCGGTCAAATTCGGCCTCTATCAGGTCGGCGACCGGCTGATGAATTATTTCAATACCCGTCTCGACCAGATGCTGATCGGCTATTTCGCCGGCCCTGCCGCTCTCGGCCTCTATTCGCTGGCCTGGTCGCTCGTCGTCGATCCGGTCTATCGCCTGAACCCGATCGTCACCAATGTAGCCTTTCCGGTTTTCGCCCAGAAGCAGGACGACCGGGCCGCGTTGAAGCGCGGCTTCTTCGGGGTGACCAAGACGCTGACCGCGATCAACGCGCCAATCCTGGCCGGCATGGCGGGTGCCGCCGCGATCTTCGTGCCGCTGGCGCTGGGTCCACGTTGGCAGCAGGCGATCCCGCTGATGGCCATTCTCGCCTGGGTCGGGCTGGTGCGTTCGATCTGCAACCCGACCGGTTCGCTGGTCATGGGCGTCGGCCGTCCGGATCTGTCCTTCCGCTGGACCATGATCCAGAGCGCCGTACAACTGCCGCTCTATGCCGTGCTGCTCTACGAGTTCGGCCTGATCAAGGCCACATTCTTCCTGGCCTGCTTCATGACCCTGGTTTTGCCGGCGATCTATCTCGTCATGGTCCGCCGCGTGCTGGGACCGTGCTGGCGCGCCTATACCGCAAACTTCCTGCCGCCGACCGCGGCGGCGGTCGCCATGGGTGCCGGCGTCGCCCTGTTCGGCGACCTTACCCGGAACGCCCTGCCCCATGGGCTGATCTTTGCCTTGCAGATCCTCCTTGGCCTCACCTTTTACATGTTGGTTTTTTCATTGATCCGCCCCGGCGAGGCGCGGGCGGCATTCGCCTTTATCCGGAACAAACTACGGCGCAGCGCGTCGTCAGCCATACCAGTCCAAGTCCTTGCGAGGAATCCATGACCATCGCCCCGGCCGAACCCTTACCTGACACGATGGTGGTCGGCCAGCCCGACGAGGCCACGCCTTCCATCGCTGTGGTGATCCCCACATACAATCGGGCGCACACTATTTTGCGCTCGATCGAGAGCGTGCTGGCCCAGAGCCTGCAGCCAGCCGAGATCATTATCGTCGACGACGGCTCCTCCGACGGTACGCTCGACCTGCTGCGCGCGCAGCCTTATGCCGGCCGGCTGAAACTCGTCCAGCGCCAGAATGGCGGTGGACCGGCGGCACGCAACAGCGGCATCGAGGCGGCTTCCGCCGACTGGATCGCCTTCCTCGACAGCGACGACGCCTGGGCCCCCGATAAGCTGCGCCTGCAGCTCGACCGGTTGAAATTCATGGGGCCGGAATATGGCGCCTGCTATTGCGGCTCGGTCGAACGGCTGGAGACCGGCGAGGTACAAGGCAAGAGCCGCGTCTCCGCCGAGGGCTCGATCTACACGGACTGCCTGTCCTTCAACGTGCCGGGCTCGACCTCCTGCATCGTCGCGCGCCGCGACCTGCTGGTCGAGATCGGTGGCTTCGCCATGAACCTGCCATCCTGCCAGGATTGGGATCTGTGGCTGCGCATGGCCTCGCGTTGCAAATTCGCCTGCGTGCCGCAGATCCTGGTGACGCTCTATGTCGGACGCAACGACCGCATCACCGCCAATCCCAAGGGCCGGCTGCGTGGCCATCTCTATATCTACCGCCGCTACATCCGCCCGGCGATGCGCGAAAGCAACGCCGACCCGTCGATGTTCTATTGGATATTGGGCAACATCTTCATGCAGATCGACCGGCCATATTACGCTCGGCGATGCTACATACTCTATTGGCAGCGCAAGAAGGCGTCCTTCAAACGTCTCGCCATCCTGTTTACCGCAATGAGTGGCCTGCGCCGCGCCCGCTTCTTCGCGGTCACCGGGCTGCTCGACCGGCTGGAGGCACGTCTGCGGCCTTCGCCATTGCATGAGGCGCTGGAATAGGCACGGCCAT
>DATJJW010000009.1:0-2289 GCA_035491935.1 Allostellaceae bacterium
GTCACTGCCGCTTCCACGCTGTCGCAGACCGCGTGACCAAGATTGAGTTCCCGCGCGACATCGCGCGCGGCCGGGTCGATATCATAGATGCTGATGGTCTTGGCCAGCCCCTGTGCGCGCATGGCATGAGCCATCGAGGAGCCGATCAGCCCGATGCCGATCAGGCAGACCTTGTCGAAAATAATCTTGTCTTGGCCGCTCATTGCGTTGCTGCCTGTTTGACGAAATCGCTCAAGCCTTCGGCGCAGGCTCTCAGAGCCGGCTCCTCGGCGATGGTGATGCGCAAGCAATTGGGCAGGCCATAGGCGCCCATCTTGCGGACCAGCACCCGGCGTGTGCGGAGAAAAGCTTCGGCCGCCTCGGCACTCAGCTTGGGATCGCTGGGAAAGCCGACCAGCAGGAAATTGCAGACGCTGGGATAGGCGATGAGACCGATCTCGCGCATCCGGTCGGCAAACCACGGCAGCCACTTGTCGTTATAGGCCTTGGCTGCGGCGAGATGGCCGGTATCCTTCCAGGCGGCGATGCCGGCGATCTGCGCCGGTGCCGGGGTGTTGAAGGGCCCACGGATGCGGTTGAGCACATCGGCCACTGCCGGCGGGCAGAAGGCCCAGCCGAGGCGCAGGGCCGCCAGGCCGTAGATTTTCGAGAAGGTACGCGAGACCACGACATTGTCATGGCGCCGCACGAGATCATTGCCCTCGTTGTAATCAGCCTTGCCGACATATTCCGCATAGGCGGCATCGATCACCAGCAGCACGTTGTCGGGCAGGCCCTTGCGCAGGCGCTCCAGCTCGCTGGTCGGGATATAGCTGCCGGTCGGATTGTTGGGATTGGCGACGAAGCAGATGCGGGTGCGCGGCGTCACATGCGCGAGCAGGGCATCGACATCGGTTGTCAGGTCCTTTTCCGGTGCCGCTACCGGCGTCGCCCCGACCGACTTCGCGGCGATCGGATAGACCAGGAAGCCATGGGCCGAATAAAGCACCTCGTCGCCGGGGCCGGCATAGGCGCGGGTCAGCAATTGCAGGATATCGTCGGAACCGGCACCGCAGACGATCTGCGCCGGATCGGCATCGATGCCAGCAGCAATCACCGCGCGCAGCTCATTGGCGCCGCCATCGGGATAGCGATGGATCTCCGCCGCGGCCTTGGCATAGGCCGCCATGGCAGCCGGGCTCGGCCCGAGCGGGGTTTCATTGGAGGACATCTTGTAGATTGGGCCGTCGCCCGGCAGATGATGGGCGCCCGGCACATAAGCGGCGATATCGAGAATACCGGGACGGACAACCAAACTCATCTGACACAATCCTTCGTTACGGGCCTTCGTTACGGGCCTTCGTTGCAGAAATATTCTGCAGGCCACCATCGATCCTAGTCAGGCCGTCCCCGCCGGGCCTTGCCTGACTTAGTCGCAACCCTGGCTTAGCCGCGACCCTGACTTAGCCGCGACGGCCGGCGCCGAGCTCCTGGCCGGAGAACGGCACGGCGTAACTGCCGATCACCGTCACGCGGGCGCCATCCAACTGGCCCTGCAGCAACGAAGCCAGCGGCGCATCGCCACCTTCCGCCGTCAATCGCCCGGTCGGATAGAAGCCCTCGACCTCGACCAGATGCAGATCGGCTTCGGCATGCGGGCTGCGCCAGGCGCTGAAGAAGGTCGGCGCCAATCCGGCTCTGGTTACCGCTGCCTTCAAGGTGCTGCGGCTGATTTCCTGGTTGGGCTCGATCACCAGCAAGCTGCGGTCATGGCCGGTTGGCTCGTTGATCGCCCGGCCGATGACCAAGGCTTCCACCGGGCTGCCGCGATGATTGCCGGCATCGCCGAAGGGCAGGCGGCCCATGACATGGGCGGACCCTTGCGCCAGGAGATGGCGCCACCAGGGATCGCTGTCATCCTCGCGCGGCAGCGGCACCACGCCGACGGTGGCGGTACCATCTTGGACAGCACCCAGCACCATGCCGACCCGGTCAAAACCGGTGACGGCGACGCGGCTGCCGTAATGGTCGCGGGCAATGTCCCAAAAGCCCGGCTCGGTATCCGGCGAATAGACCGCGACGGCGAAGGGGCCTTCCACCTGCAGCAGCGCCGAGATCAACTCGCGCCACAGCCGGACGATTACCGGCTTCGGTAATTTGCCATTATGGCGCGCGACTAGGCGACGGAGAATCTGGGCCTCGCGGGCCGGACGGATGAATTTGGCACCTTCGGCCGGGTTGTTGCCGACCGGCTGGCGCTCGGCCTTGACCTTGCCGACCTGCACCGCCAGTTCACAGCGCCGCATCAGC
>DATJJW010000010.1:0-5464 GCA_035491935.1 Allostellaceae bacterium
TCAACATCGATTTCCTGAAGATCGACGGCTACTACATCAACGACATCACCAAGGACGCGAAGATCGATTCGATCATCAAGGCGATGATCGATATCGGCCACCGCGCCCATATCGGCGTCATCGCCGAATGCGTCGAGACCCAGGCGCAGGCCCGCTCGCTGCTCAGCCTCGGCTGCGAATTCGGCCAGGGGTATTACTATGCGGCCCCCGGCGACCGCATGCGGTACGAGCCGCGCAAGCGCAGCACCGTCGTGCCGCGCATCGGCTGAGATCGAATAGCCGCCGGCGAAGCGGCCTCTACATTGCCGTCTGGCTGCGGTAGGGGTGGGCCGGATATGAGCCCAGAATCTCGACCCGCTCGGTGAAGAAGGCCAGTTCCTCGAAGGCGAGCTTCAGCCGGCGCTCGTCCGGATGCGCCTCGACATCGACATAGAACTCGGTCGCCGAGAAGCTGCCGTTGATCATGTAGCTTTCGAGCTTGGTCATGTTGATGCCGTTGGTGGCAAAGCCGCCCAGCGCCTTGTAGAGGGCGGCCGGCACGTTGCGGACGCGGAAGATGAAGGTCGTGACCGCGATCCCCGCGCCCAAGGGCGGCGGATCGCGCTTCTCGCGCGTCAGCACGACGAAACGGGTCGTGTTGTGCTTGGCATCCTCCATGCCGGGCTTCAGCGTCGCCAGGCCATAGATCTTGCCGGCAAGCTCGGAGGCCAGCACGCCGCGCGTACGGTCCTGCAGCGCCACCAGCTCGGCCGCGGCGCCCGCCGTGTCGGTCTCGACCACGGCGGTGAGGCCCAATTCCCTCAGCGAATCCCGGCATTGCGACAACGCATGGACATGGCTGTGCACGGTCTTGAGTTCGGAGATCGCCACCCCCGGCAGCGCCAACAGATGGTGATGGACCGGCAGGAAATGCTCGCCGACGATGCTGAGGCCGGAACGCGGCAGCAGATGGTGCACGTCGGCGACGCGGCCGGCGACCGTGTTGTCGATCGGGATCACCGCATAGGGCGCGCGTCCATCGGTGACTGCCGCCAGCGCATCCTCGAAGGTGCCGCAGGGCAGCGTCTCGGCCTGGGGGAAGACCTCGCGCGCGGCGATGTCGGAATAGGCGCCGGGCGCCCCCTGGAAGGCGATCGGGCCGGCGATGGCATTATCGAAAGGCGTGCTCATGGTTTCTTGTCCTTAGGCCTTCAGCAACGGGCGGGCAGCATCCGGCGCGCGCGCTCCAGATCCTCAGGCGTATCGACGCCCAGCGGCACGGTACGCACCAGCGCCGCATCGATGCGCATGCCGGCCTCCAGCGCGCGCAGCTGTTCCAGGCTCTCGCGTTTTTCCAGCTGCCCTGGCGGCAGGCCCACGAAGCGGGCGAGCGCATCCCGCCGATAGGCGTAGAGACCGATATGATGATAGAGCGGCCCATCGCCCCAGGGGGCAGTGGCGCGGGTGAAATAGAGCGCGCGGCCGGTCTCGCCTTGTGGTGCCCAAGCGACCACCGCCTTGACCACGCTGGGCCGCGTGCGTTCGTCCTCGTCGGTGATCTCGCAGACCAGCGTCGCGATATCGACCTGGGGGCTGGCCAGAATTGGGTCGAGGGCGCGCTTGATCAGGCCCGGCTCGATGGTCGGAAGGTCCCCTTGGACGTTGACGACATATTTGATGCGTGCCTCCGGGTCGACCGCCTGCACCGCCTCGAACACCCGGTCGGAGCCCGAGGGATGGGCCGGGTCGGTTGCCACCGCCAAGCCGCCGGCCGCCTTCACCGCCGCGGTGATTTCGGCATCGCCCGACGCCACCACCACGGGGCCGAGGCCCGCGGCCACCGCGCGCTCCCATACATGCACGATCATCGGCTTGCCGTGGATGTCGGCCAGCGGCTTGTTCGGCAGCCGGGTCGAGGCGAGCCTGGCCGGGATGACCACCAGGGTCTCTGCGCTACCGATATCGACGGATAAGGGCACGATCATCTGATCCATACGGATTGAGGTAAGGCCTCGACTTGTGCCAATTGTCATGTTGAAACACAAACCGGTTTGCATGGACGCAGGCCCGGTTTGCTTGGGACGCGAGGAGAGATGAGGATGGAAACCGGGCTTCAGGCGGCGGCCGAGTTGCTGCCAGCACTTTGCGAGGCGTCGGGTGCGATCATCCGTAGCTATTTCCGCCAGCGCGTCGATGTCGAGGACAAGCCGGATGCCAGCCCCGTCACCATCGCCGACCGCGAGACGGAGGCCAAGCTGCGCCAGCTCATCGGCCAGCGTTTCCCCCATCACGGCATCGTCGGCGAGGAATACGGCACCGACCGGGCCGATGCCGAATGGGTCTGGGTGCTCGATCCGATCGACGGTACGAAATCCTTCATCTCCGGCGTGCCGCTGTTCGGCACGCTGATCGCGCTGCTGCATCAGGGGCAGCCGGTGCTGGGCACCATCGACCAGCCGATCGCTCGTGAGCGGTGGATCGGCATCAAGGGCCTGCCCAGCCTGTTCAACGGCAAGGTCATCGCGACGCGCGCCTGCGACGCCCCCGCCAAAGCCACGATCTTCACGACCTCGCCCGACATGTTCGAGGGCGCCGAGGCCGAGGCGTGGAGGCGCGCCTCGCAAGCCGCCAAGCTCGTGCGCTATGGCGCCGATTGCTACGCCTATGGCCTGCTCGCCAGCGGCTTTGTCGATGCCGTCATCGAATCCAGCCTGAAACCCTACGACTACTGCGCGCTCATCCCGGTGATCCAGGGTGCCGGCGGCCTCATCACCGACTGGACCGGCCGTTCCGCCGGCCTGGACGGCGACGGCCGCATCCTGGCGGCGGGCGACCCCAAGCTGCATGAGGCCCTGGTGAGGGTGCTGGCGGGGTAGGGTAGGGCCTTAGTGGTTCGGCCTCGTCGGTTCTGCCGCCGGCCGGACGACCGCCAGCCGGACGACCGCCAGCCGGACGACCGCCAGAACGACGGCCACCAGCACGATTTGCGCTCAATAGCGGGCGTCTGGGTATCTGGTGCCTTGGGGGCGCCGCACGGCTTTTCGCAGTCTCGCCACAACGAGCGATTGCTTAGGGTTCGGCGGAAGGCAAGCGGTTTATGAGTACCCATGCCGACCTGTCCGGCATCACGCCTCACCGCCATCGCAGGTCGAGTTTATTGCCGCGGGAACCAGCCGAAGCTCGCTCGCCCAAGCCGAGCGTATCCTGAGGGCGGACAGTCCGCTCTTAGCCCGGATGAGAAGTAAGCGGAGGAATGGCTCTCGAAAGCGGCGACTGTGAAGCATCTGTTGGATAAATAAAAATAACTTTTACTAGAAAATAAATAGTGGCTGAAGGTCCTCTTTTTTCACCCCTAGAGGTGATGATCAGTTCGAAGGAGTGGAGCAACCTCAGGTGTTTCAATCGCTCTCGATGGGCACCAGCCCGTCGTGCTTCAGCGCAACGGCAGTTGAGGGAGACGATCCATGCCAAGGACAGCCTTCAAGGTCGACCTGTCCCGCCCACCCGAGGCGGCGGAGATCAAGACGCATAATCGCTGGCATCCGGACATTCCCATGGTCGAGATGATGAAACCCGGAGACGAGTTCCGGGTCGAATGTTTCGACTGGACCGGCGGCCAGATCGAGAACGACAACAGCGCCAACGATGTGCGCGATGTCGATCTCACCAAGGTTCATTACCTCAGTGGCCCATTCGGCGTGGACGGGGCCGAGCCCGGCGATCTCATGGTCGTCGACCTGCTCGACCTCGGCTATCTGCCCTCCTCGCAATGGGGCTTCACCGGGATCTTCGCCCGCGAGAATGGCGGCGGCTTCCTGGTCGACCATTATCCGCAGGCGCGCAAAGCCTGTTGGGACTTCCATGGCATCTATACGACCTCCCGGCATGTGCCGGGCGTGCGTTGGCCCGGCATCATCCATCCGGGCCTCATCGGCTGCCTGCCATCCCAGGAATTGCTCGATCGTTGCAACAAGCGCGAAGCCGAGCTGATCGCGACCAATCCGGATCGGGTCCCGCCACTCGCCACGGCGCCCAACGCCGACACAGCCCTGATGGGCCAGCTGACGGGGCGGAAATCGCAATCGGCCGCGAAGGAGGCATGGCGTACCGTGCCGCCGCGCGAACATGGCGGCAATTGCGACATCAAAAACCTGTCACGCGGCTCACGGGTCTATTTCCCGGTCTATGTGAAGGGCGGCGGCCTGTCGATGGGCGACATCCATTGGTCGCAGGGCGATGGCGAGATCACCTTTTGCGGCGCGATCGAAATGGCCGGCTTTGTCGATGTCGGCGTCGATTTGATCAAGGGCGGCATCGCGAAGTACGGGATCACCAACCCGATCTTCCAGCCGAGCCCGATCGAGCCGAGATTCTCCGAATATCTCGTCTTCGAAGGGATCTCGGTGGATGAGAAGACGGGTAAGCAGCACTATCTGGATGCTCATATCGCCTATCGGCGCGCCTGCCTCAATGCGATCGAATATCTGAAGAAGTTCGGTTATAGCGGCGAGCAGGCCTATGTCATCCTCGGCACCGCACCGGTCGAAGGGCGGGTGAGCGGCATCGTCGACATTCCGAATGCATGCTGCACCGTGGCGATCCCCACCGAGATCTTCGATTTCGATATCAAGCCTAATAGCGGCGGGCCGAAGCCGGGCGTTTCTTCCCACAAGGATCTTGCGGTTTGCAAATAGGCTGCGATGGGTGACGGGACGCAGCCTGCATGCGCCCCTGAAACGTCGAAGTGCCCGCCCGTGACCTCGCGGGCGGGCCCAATCGGAGGACCGAACGATGCTGCTCGGTTTGGCGTTGTTCTGGGTGGGTGCCGTTCTATTCCTGAACGGCATCTGGCTCTTGGGCAAGATCGGTGATCGCGAGATTGCGGTCATCGATGTCTTCGTCGGGTTCATCACCCTGCTCGTGTCGCTTTATCTGGCGTTCGGCCCGGGCGCCAATGCCGCCACCATCAAGGCTGCGGCGCTCACGCTGCTCTTCACCTTTACCTATTTCTGGGTGGCCTGGAATCGGTGGAATGGCGCAGACGGCCGTGGCCTCGGATGGTTTTGCCTATTCGTTGCCATCACCACCATTCCCGTGTTCTTCCAGACGATCGCCGCCGCCCATGGGGTGTGGGATGTATGGTTCGCCATTTCCTGGGCATCCTGGGGCATCCTTTGGTTCCTGTTCTTTCTCATCCTGGCGCTCGGCCGAACGAGCCTCACCTGGGTGACCGGCGCCTTCTGCGCTCTACAGGGCATTTATACAGGGTGGATTCCCGGCTACCTGCTGCTCAGCGGCCTCATGCCCGGCGGTCCACCAACCAGTTAGGGGCCCCAACCCAGTTAAGGCCATCGCTGGCCCTCTAGGGCGAGCACGTCCGACGCATGGTTTCGGGAGGAGGATATGGCGCTCTACGATTATGAATGCGAAGCCTGCGGTCCCTTCAAGGAATTGCGACCGATAAGCGCGTGGGACCACCACCCCC
>DATJJW010000011.1:0-12330 GCA_035491935.1 Allostellaceae bacterium
CAGAACGTCATGACCGATTACGCACAAACGAATCCGGCGGAAATGAGCCCCTTGAGCCTGCGGCTGCGCCGCATCGCAGGATTGGCGCTCAAGACGCGCTTCCTGCCGATGACGGTCATCGCGCTCCTGACCTTGGTCCTGCTTCTGCTCTCGGTCGACTTCCCCTGGCTGCTGGTCCTGGTGGCGGTCGGCCTCGGCCTGACCTTGCTTGGTATCCAGAACCTGGTCCAGCGGCGTCACAGCATCCTGCGCAACTATCCCATTATCGGCTATTTCCGTTTCATCTTCGAGGAGTTGCGTCCGGAGCTGCGTCAATATTTCTTCGAAAGCGACACGGACGGCACGCCCTTTAACCGGAACGACCGCTCGCTGGTCTATCGCCGTGCCAAGGGCGCGCTCGACAAGATGCCCTTCGGCACCGAGCTCGACGTCTACGGCAATGCCTTCGAATGGCTGAACCATTCGATGGTACCTAAGGACCCATCACATGAATCGTTCCGCGTCAAGGTCGGTGGCCCGGATTGCACCAAGCCCTATGACGCCTCGGTGCTCAACATCTCGGGCATGAGCTTCGGCGCGCTGAGCGCCGCCGCTATCTCGTCGCTCAATCGCGGCGCCCGCATCGGCGGTTTCGCCCATGGTACCGGCGAGGGCAGCTTCTCCCGCTATCACCGCGAGCAGGGCGGCGACGTCATCTGGCAGATCGCCAGCGGCTATTTCGGCTGCCGCAATGCCGATGGCAGCTTCTCGGACGAGGCCTTCCGCGACCAGGCCGCGAACGAGCAGGTCAAGATGATCGAGCTGAAGCTGAGCCAGGGCGCCAAGCCCGGCCATGGCGGTGTGCTGCCGGCGCCCAAGGTCTCGCCGGAGATCTCGCGGGCGCGCGGCGTGCCGATGGGCGTCGACTGCATTTCGCCGCCGCGTCATCCCGCTTTCTCGACGCCGATCGGGATGATGGAGTTCATCGCCAAGCTGCGCGAATTGAGCGGCGGCAAACCGGTGGGATTCAAGCTGTGCATCGGCCATCCCTGGGAATTCCTCGGTATCTGCAAGGCGATGCTCCAGACGGGCATCACGCCCGATTTCATCGTCATCGATGGCAGCGAAGGCGGCACGGGCGCGGCACCCGTCGAATTCGTCGACCATCTGGGCACGCCGCTGAGGGACGGGCTGATGTTCGTGCATAACGCGCTGGTCGGTCTCAACCTGCGCGACCGTGTCCGCATAGCCGCCAGCGGCAAGGTGATCAGCGCCTTCGACATCGCGCGGACCATGGCGCTGGGCGCCGATTGGTGCAACGCCGCGCGTGCCTTCATGTTCGCGGTCGGCTGCATCCAATCGCAGAAATGCCATACCGATCATTGCCCGACCGGTGTCGCAACCCAGGACCCGGTCCGGCAGCGGGCCCTGGTCGTGCCGGACAAGGCCGACCGGGTGGCCTTGTTCCATCGCTCGACCATCACCGCGCTGGCCGAGGTGGTCGCCGCCGCCGGCCTCGACCATCCGGGCCAGCTCGGACCCCATCACTTCTCGCATCGCTACAATAATGGCCGCGTCGAGCGGCTGGACCAGGTCCATCGATTCCTGAGGCCGGGCGAGATCCTCGACGGCACCGACGACCCGCGCTTCGCCGAGCCCTGGCACCGGGCCAGCGCCGAGTGCTTCAATCCTGCCGTGGAAATGACGGGGCGGAGATGAGGGGCAGCGATAACGCCCCGCCGAACCGTTCGCATCGGTAAACCGTCAGGCCGCCTTTTTATTTCATTTATTCCTGGTGAAGCCTGACGGGTTGGGATTATATGCAATCATACCAATAAGCCAAGGGGGGATACCGGTGGCCAAGAAGGACAGGGACGCGCTCGCGATTCCCGAACGCCGCAAATTCTTTGGTGCTGTCGCGGCGGGCGCCGTCGGTGCCGTCGCGATTTCGACGCCAGATATTGCCCGTGCCCAGGAAGGGCAGAAGCCGGCGAAGAAGCCCGCTGCCGCGCCGCCCAATGCCGCGACTGCCGAGCATGAAGCCGGGACCCCGCCCCAGGAAAAAGAACCGGTCACCGTCGGCAAGGCCGGTTCGGACTACATGGTCGATTGCTTCAAGTCGATGAACATCGACTATGTCGCCTTGATGCCGGGGTCCAGCTTCCGCGCCCTGCATGAATCGGTGATCAATTACGGCGAGAACAAGAAGCCGGAACTGATCGCGTGCCTGCATGAAGAGATCGCGGTCAGCATGGCCCATGGCTATGCCAAGGTCGCCGGCAAGCCGATGCTGAACTTTGTCCACAGCGTGGTCGGGCTGCAGCACGCCTCGATGTCGATCTACAACGCCTGGGCCGACCGCGTGCCGCTATTCATCTGCGTCGGCAATGGCCTCGACGCGATGCAGCGCGCACCCAATGTCGAGTGGGCCCATTCGGCGCAGGACAATGCGGCCATCGTCCGCGACTTCTCCAAATGGGATGACCAGCCGATCTCGCTCGGCCACTTCACGGAATCGGCTGCACGCGCCTATACCCTCGCGACGACGCCGCCCTTCGGGCCGACGTTGCTCGTCGTCGATGAGGGGCTGGGAGAGGAGCCGGTCGGCGACAAGCCGCCGCCGATCGCGCCCGTCAACCGTACCTCGCCTCCGGGTGCCGATCCCAACGCCATCGATGCGTTCGCCAAGATGCTGGTCGGAGCCAAGAACCCGGTGCTCATCGCCGGCCGTCTGGTCCGCACCGAAAAGGGCATGCAAACCTTGGTCGAGCTGGCCGAGACGCTGGGCTGCGCGGTCGTCGACCAGGGCACGCGCATGAACTTCCCCAGCATGCACCCGCTGAACATGACCTGGAACGCCCGCCGCCTGATCCCGGAGGCCGATGTGGTCCTCGGTCTGGAGGTGGTCGATCTCTACGGCGCGGTGCATGGCTTCGCCGACCGTATCGAGCGCCGCTACACGCCGCGGCTGAAGCCCGGCACGAAGCTGATCTCGATCGACTCCCTGCCGCTGCTGATCCGTCCCAACTTCCAGGACTTCCAGCGCTATCAGCCGGTCGACATGGAGATCGTCGCCGATGGCGAGACGGCGCTGCCGCAGCTGCTCGAAGCCGTGAAGAAGGCGATGCCGAAGGGCTCCGCCAACGTTTCGGCCCGTGCCGACAAGATCAAGAAGGAGGTGGCGCAGACCAACAAGCGCAACCTCGCCGCCGCCGCCAATGGCTGGGATGCCAGCCCGATCAGCACGGCACGCTTCTGTGCCGAGATCTGGGGCCAGATCAAGGGCGACGACAAATGGGGCCTGGTGACGCCGCATCAACTGCAGAGCCATTGGCAGATCAAGCTGTGGAACATGACCAAGCCCTGGCACCATATCGGTGACAATGGCGGCTATGGCGTGGGTTACCAGCCGGGTGCGGCCATGGGGGCCGCGATCGCGCATCGCGATGCCGGCCGCTTCGCCATCGCGATCTTCGGCGACGGCGACCTGATGTGCAACCCGGGCGCCTTATGGACGGCCGCGCATCACAAACTGCCGATTCTGATGATCGTCCACAACAACCGGGCCTATCACCAGGAGGTCATGCACATCCAGCGCATGGCCGACCGGCATGCCCGCGGCATCGACCGCGCGCATATCGGTACGGAGATCGCCAACCCGAACATCGACTTCGCCAAGCTGGCGCAGAGCATGGGCGTGTGGGCCGAAGGGCCGATCAGCGATCCGTCCAAGCTTGGGCCGGCACTCAGCCGGGCGCTTGCCCAGGTCCGCAAGGGCGAACCCGCCCTGCTCGATGTCGTCAGCCAGCCGCGCTGAGAAGGAGCGAACGATGCCCCGCGCGACAATCTCCAAATTCCTCCTGGCCGCCATCATCCCGGCGGCGGCCGCCACCCTGGCCATGTCGGCTCCGGCGCAGGCCGCCGATGCCGACCACGGCAAGACGCTGTTCATGAAGGATGGCTGCTTCGAGTGCCACGGCACGGTCGGGCAGGGCGGTGCCGCAGGCCCGGCGCTCGCGCCCAAGACGCCGACCGCCGAAGGCATTGCGAAGTACATCCGCAACCCGCGCGGCGCCATGCCGCCTTACGTCCAGAGCGTCGTGAGCGATGCGGATATCGCGGATATCCAGGCCTATCTCTCCTCGGTGCCGAAGCCGAAGAAGCCTGAGGATATCCCATTGCTCTCGGGCAAATGATCGGGCCTTTCCCGGCTCTGAATCGTCAAAGGCGTGCAGCGAAAGCCGCACGCCTTTTTCATAGAGACTTCGTCATGGCTGGTCATGACGGCTTTGGAAAGGGTGTTGACGCTCCTTACTTAGCCGCCGGCTGCGCGCCGATGAGCAGGTCGACCGCCTTCTTGCTGAGATCGATCTGATCCTTGACGACATACTCGCCGATGGAATTCTGCAGCACGGCCTGGTTCGTCTCGGTGGCCTGCTTCGGGCTCGGATCAATCGAGTACGGGATCGAGTTGGCACTCAGAGGCGTAACTGTCATGGCTCTCTTTCAAAGGGCGTTTACGCGGCACTTCGTACCGGTTCCGAGGCGCGATCCTATGGCCGCAGTGGCTTAAATCCGGTTAATGGATGCCGCGTCCGCTCAAAGGGGACGGGCGGCGTTGCGCTTCATCGCCGCGAAATCGATCTGCGTCGCGCTGCGGTTGACCGTGCCGGCGGGGAAGAAGACGGCGCAGGTGGTCCCCTTGCTGGGTGTGCTGTCGATGGTCAGCCAGCCGCCATGCAGCTCCATCAGCGCCTTGGCGAGCGGCAGGCCCAGCCCGGTGCCCGCCTGGCGATGGGCGAGGTCGGCATTGACTTGGCCGAAGGGCTCCAGTGCCGTCGCGATATCCTCCGGCCGCATGCCGATACCGTGGTCGACCACCTCGATGGTCAGGCCCCGCGCATCCTGGCTGAGGCGAATGAACACCTGCTGGCCAGGGTCGGAAAATTTGATCGCGTTCGAGATCAAATTGACCACGACCTGTTTTGACATGCGGCGGTCGGCGCGCATGGTGCGCAGGCCGTGGTCGAGCTGCGGTACCAGGGTGATGCGGCTCGTCTGCGCCATGCCCTGAACCAGCTTCATGCACATGTCGATCAGCTCGGTCGGCTCGAACTCCTCGATATGCGGTTCCATCTTGCCCGCCTCGATCTTCGACAGGTCGAGAATATCATTGATCAGCGACAGGAGATGCAGCCCGCTTGCATGGATGTCGTCGAGATAGCCGCGATAACGCTGGCTGATGCCATCGCCATGAAGATCGGCGCGGATCAGCTCCGAGAAGCCGATGATGGCGTTGAGCGGCGTGCGCAGCTCGTGGCTCATCGTGGCAAGGAAGGCCGATTTCGAACGATTGGCCTCGTCGGCCTGGATCTTGGCGGCAATGGCGCGGCGCCGTTCCTCTTCGAGGGCGGAGGCCATGCGCTGCAGTTCCTGGGTCTGGGCGCGCAGCCACTCGGTGCGCTTGGTCTGCTCTGCCCGCTCCAGCACCCACAGCCAGCCGCCGCCACCGGCGATCGGATGGAAGGTGATCAGCAGTTCGCTGCCATCGAAGCTGCGCCATTCGAGGTAATAGGGAGCTGCTCCCGCCCATTCGCGATAGACCGCCTCGGCGGTGACCGGCTTACGGGCGGTGCGGCGGATCTCGCCCAGCTTCTCGGCGACGATCTCGACGCCGACGGTGCCCGACGGGATCGCCAGCCAATCGGCGGCGGTCGGGTTGACCAGTGCCGGGCTGCCATCCTCCGGATGAACGACGATGCCTTCCTGGATGGTGCTGATGATCGCCTGGACGCGGCTGCGCTGCAGCGCCAAGGACTGACGGTCGCGGTCGGAGCCCAGGGCGCTCACGATCACGGCGGCCGTGTCGGCCAGAAGCTCGCGGATCGATTGCGGCTGGGGCATCGTCCCTTGCCAGCCCAGCAGCAGCAAAGCCCCGGCATTGAGCGGGATCGGCAGCACCTGGCGGATGCCGAGGGACGGTGGCACCTCGATATCCAGCGCCTCGATCGCGGCGCCCTGGCGCGGCAGCAGATCGGCGCCGGTATCGCTGCGCGCGGGGAAAGGGATGGTCAGCGCATCGGCCGGCAGGCAGTCGAGCGGATAGGCCAGGCCGTCGGCGGCGACGCGGCACACCGCCACAAGATCGGCGGCGGTCGCGTGACGCACCAGACGCAGGACCGGCAGCAGCATCGCGCTCTCACGCACGGCAAAGCCGTGGTCGCGGGTGATGTCGTACGCGCTGTCAGCCATGAAGCGGGACCGGCTTTCCTGATAAGCCCAGGCCAGATACGCCTGAGGACGAACGAACTGGCCGACCGAAAAGCACGGTGTTCATATGCAAGGCGAATTTGGCTATAGGCGAGAAGCCGCCCCAGACTGGGGGGTAAACCTAAAGTTTTGGTTTACCGTGCTCAAGGGATTTCGGTTGCCAGCGCCGCGATCGCGGCACCCTCGATCCGGTAAGGCAGCCAGTCGTCGCGATGCGTGAGCCCGGCAGCCTCGTAGAAGCCGCGCGCCGGGTTCCAATGCAGCACGCTGAGGTCGATGCGGCCCGCCTTCTCCTGAACCGCGGTGCGGGCGAGGTCGGCGAGGAGGCGGCGGCCGACGCCTTGGCCCCGAGCCGCCTCGGTGACGTAGAGATCCTCGATATAAAGGCCAGCGCGGCCCTGCCAGGTCGAATAGTTGCGGAACCATAGGGTGAAACCCGCCGGCGCATCGTCCAGCAAGGCGATGCGGCAGAAGAAACGCCTGGCCGGCCCGAAACCGTCACGCAGGAAATCCGCCTCCGTCGCGACCACCGCCTCCAGCTCGTTCTCGAACATCGCAAGCTCGCGCACGAAGCGCAGGATGGTCGGTACATCCCCGGGCTCGGCATCGCGGATGATGATCGTCGGCATGGAAGCGGTCCCTGGTTCACGATGATTTCGGGTCGACCCGGCTGAATGGATCGGGCTCTAGGGGCGTGCCGCTAGGACGGCAGCCAGTTCATGAAGCCCGTGAGATTCAGCCATATCACCGCCACCAGCATGGAGGCGAGGGTGATCGGGATGCCGGCCCGGGCGAAGTCGCGCGGGCTGATACGTACGCCATAGAGCTGCGCGCTCTCGACGATCATCAGATTGGACAGGCTGCCGATGAGCAGCAGGTTGCCGGCGAGCGAAGTCAGCAGGGCCAGGCCATAGAGCGCGCCGGAACTGGGCGATTGCCAGGTCTGCAGCACCAGGATCGCGAAGGGTACGTTGCCGATGGTGTTGCTCATGAACAGGCTGAGCGGGGCCAGCACGATCAGCCCGTCCGGCATCATGTGCAGCGGTTGCAGGATCTCCTGCGCTACCGCAGGCAATTGGGTGATGCCGAGTGCGCCGGTGACGCCCAGCAGCCCATAGACCAGGAGCAGCATCGGCCAGTCGACGCCGGCGATCATGGCGCCGCTGGTCGTCTTCCGGTTCAGCATCATCAGCGCCATGATCGAGAGCGCCAGGATGTCATGCGGCAAATCGGTCGAGAACAGCGCGAGCAGCCCCGCCAGCGCCAGGATCGCCCGGTTGGTCTGGTTGCGGTCATGGCCGCGCGGCGCCGGGAAGGGGATGGGCGGTTCCGGTACCTCGTCCCTGGGCTGGAGTTCGAGCCGGCCGCGCCACAGGAAGGCCACCACGATATAGATGATGGCCAGCGCCACCAGCGACGGCACCACACAGGCGAGCAGGTAGTTGGCGAGGCGCAGATCGCCCAATTGGCCGATGATGATGTTCTGCGGCGCGCCGATGATGGTGGCGGCGGAGCCTGCATTGTCGGCGGTGATGGCGGCGATCAGGAACGGCACTGGGTTGAGGCGCCGGCGCCGGATCACCTCGATCAGCAGCGGCGTCGAGATCAGCACCAGCAGGTCGTTGGTGATGAAGGCGGCGAGCGCGCCGGTGATCATGACGGTCACGGCCAGCACCCGCAACGGCGAGCCCTTGACCCGGGCGATGCGGCCGATCGCGATGTCGATGAAGCCCGAGAGCACGAATTGCTCGGAGATCATCATCAGCGAGAAGAGCAGGATGAGGCTGGCGGGATCGATGCGGCCATTGATCTGGTCGAAGGTCATGGCGCCGGTGACCAGCAGCGCGATCACGCCGAACAACGCGATGCCGCTGCGGTCGAGACGGAACCAGGGCAGCTTGCCCGCCGCCATGCCGGCATAGGTCAGCAGAAAGATGAGGTAGATCTCGATCGCGGTCATCTGGCCGCGTCCCGGCGTCGGGCATGGGCGTCGAGCATGGGCTTGGGGGGCCGGCAGGAACGCATGTCGGTCTTCTTGCCTGTCTCGAAGCTAGGTGGGGGGATTCGACGATTGCAGCCCAAGGTAGGAGCGGCACGGGCAATTGTCGAGATTTCTCAGGCGCTTGCCCGGGGGATTTGGACCGATGGATCGGCGGGCGTCAATATCCCAGCGCGCAGCCATCCTTGCGCGGGTCGGAAGCGCCCATCAGCACGCCGCGCAGCCGATCGATGACGATCATCTGCCCACCGCCATGCGGCCGGACCGAGGCATGGATGCGGTGGCCCTTGATCGCCAGCAGGTCGCGTGCCGTGGCGGGGATGCCTTTCTCGACCTCGACCCAGCCCCCATAGGGAAAGAGGCGCGGCAGATCGATGGCGGCTTGCGGGTCGAGCCCGTATTGCAGCAGGTTCGACAGCACCCAACTCTGCCCCATGGGCTGGAAATGTCCGCCCATCACGCCGAAGACGATGGAGGGCTCGCCGCCATGGGTCGCCATGGCGGGGATGATGGTGTGCAGCGGCCGCTTGTTCGGGCCGACGCGGCTGGGATGGTCCGGTTCCATGCGGAAACCCAGCCCGCGATTGTGCAGCAATACGCCGGTATCGCCGCCGACGATGCCGGAACCGAAGCTTTCGAACAGCGAGTTGATGAAGCTGCAGGCGTTGCCGTCACGGTCGACGACCGAGAGATAGACCGTGTCGCGATGCAGCTCGCCGGCCGGCGGCAGGTTCTCGATGGCCTTCTCATTATCGATGAGCGCGCGCAAGCCGCTCAGATAAGCGTCGCTCAGAAGGTGCTCGACCGATTGCAGCATATGCGCGGGATCGGCCAGGAAGGCGTCGCGGTCGCGATAGGCCAGCCGCGCCGCCTCGATATGGCGATGCAGCCGCAGCGGGTCGAGCGGATCGGCACAAGGGGCCACGCCGTTCATGATGCCCATGATCATCAGCGCCACCAAGCCCGAGCCATTGGGCGGACATTCCCAGATATCGTGGCCGGCGAAGCCCTTGGTGATGGCCGTGACGAATTCCGGCGCAAGGTAGCCTGCCGCGAAATCCGCCTCGGTATGCAGCCCGCCGCGCGCCTTCAACGCGGCCACGATCGACACTGCGATCTCGCCCTCGTAGAAGGCGCGGGCGCCTTGGGTCGCGATGCTGCGCAGCGTGCGGGCGAGCTTGGGCAGGCGGACGATGTCGCCCGCGGCCGGCGCCTTGCCGCCGGGCAAATAGTCGTCGGCGCCCGTCGCCGCCAGCTTGCGCGCATTGCCCTGCCAGTCGAGCGCCACGCGCGGATGCACCACAAAGCCGTCCTCGGCATAGCGGATCGCCGGCTGCAGCAGCGTGTCCAGGCCCTGGCGGCCATGAGCGGCCAGCAGCTTCTCCCAGGCGGCCACGGCACCTGGAATGGTCACGACATGGGGGCTCGTCTCGTCCAGCCTATGGACGCCCAGACCGGCCAGCGCGTCCAGCGTGAAGCCTGCGGCCGAACGGCCGGAGCCGTTCATGGCGACGACCTCGCGCGATCCGGCAGGCGCGTAGAGGCAAAAGCAATCGCCGCCGATGCCGGTCGACTGGGGCTCGATCACGGCCAACACGGCGGCGGCGGCCACCGCGGCGTCCAGCGCGTTGCCGCCGGATTTCAGCACCTCGATGGCCGTGAGCGTCGCCTGCGGCATCGACGTCGCGGCCATGCCGTTGACGGCGTAGACCGTGCTGCGGCCGGGGGAGTGGAAATCGCGCATGAGTGATCCTGCTATGTTCTGCAAAGATTTGCCCGAATCGAGGGCCAACGTCTATGGTGCCGGCATGTCGTCACCTTCAAATAACATCCAACCGGCTTCTCTGGCCGAACCCGCCTATCTCGCCGGGCTGAACCCACCGCAGCGCCAGGCGGTCGAGACGCTGGACGGGCCGGTCCTGGTCCTGGCCGGCGCCGGTACCGGCAAGACCCGCGTGCTGACCACGCGGCTGGCCCATCTGCTGGTCACGCGGCGTGCCTTTCCCAGCCAGATCCTGGCCGTCACCTTTACCAACAAGGCGGCGCGCGAGATGCGCGAGCGTGTCGCACGCATCATCGGACCGGCAGTCGAAGGGCTCTGGCTGGGCACGTTCCACGCGCTGGCGACCCGCATCCTGCGCCGGCATGCCGAGGCGGTGGGGCTGAAATCGAACTTCACCATCCTGGATACCGACGACCAGCTGCGCCTGATCAAGCAGCTGATGCAGGCCGAGGGCATCGATGAGAAGCGCTGGGCGGCGCGCGGCGCGCTGGGCGCAATCGAGCGCTGGAAGGACCGGGGGCTCACGCCCGACAAGATCGGGCTGGACGAGGCCGGCGACTACGCCAATGGCCGGATGCCGGCGCTCTACAGGGCCTATCAGGCGCGGCTTGCGACGCTCAATGCCTGCGATTTTGGCGACCTCCTGCTGCACAACCTGACGATATTCCTCTCGATGCCCGAGGTGCTGGAGGAATGGCAGCGGCGTTTCCGCTACCTGCTGGTCGACGAGTACCAGGACACCAATGTCGCGCAGTATCTGTGGCTGAGACTCCTGGCGCAGACCCATCGCAACATCTGCTGCGTCGGCGATGACGACCAGTCGATCTATGGCTGGCGCGGGGCGGAGGTCGGCAACATCCTGCGCTTCGAGCAGGATTTCCCCGGTGCCGTGGTGATCCGGCTGGAGGAGAATTACCGTTCGACGCCGGAGATCTTGGCGGCGGCCTCGCATCTCATCGCGCATAATCGCGGACGGCTGGGCAAGACGCTGTGGACCGCGGGCGCGTCCGGCGACAAGCTGGGTTTGCGTGGGCTGTGGGACGGGCAGGAGGAGGCGCGCTGGGTCGCCGACGAGGTCGAAGCCGCCCAACGGCGGGGTGCGCCGCTCGCCGAGATCGCCGTGCTGGTGCGCGCCGGCTTCCAGACCCGCGAATTCGAAGAGCGCTTCATGACCACCGGCATCCCCTATCGGGTGATCGGTGGCCCGCGCTTCTACGAGCGGCAGGAGATTCGCGATGCGCTGGCCTATTTCCGCCTGGTGCATCAGCCGGACGATGATCTCGCCTTCGAGCGCATCGTCAACACGCCTCGGCGCGGCATTGGCACCGCGACCTTGCAGACGCTGCATGAGGTGGCGCGCGGCCAAGGCATCTCACTTGACGAGGCCGGGCGGCGACTGGTCGAGACCGACGAGCTGAAGCCGGCGGCGAGGAAGGCCCTGGGTCTGTTCCTGCGCGACATCGGGCGCTGGCGCGACCAGATGCCGAAGGTGACGCATACGGAGCTGGCCGGTATCATCCTCGACGAATCCGGCTACACCGCCATGTGGCAGGCGGATAAGACGCCGGAGGCGCCAGGGCGGTTGGAAAACCTGCGCGAGCTGGTCGTGGCCATGGCCGAATTCGAATCGCTGGCCGGCTTCCTGGAGCATGTCGGCCTGGTCATGGACAATGCCTCGGACGCCGGTGGCGACATGGTCACGATCATGACCCTGCACGCGGCCAAGGGGCTGGAATTCGAAGTCGTCTTCCTGCCGGGCTGGGAGGAAGGGCTGTTCCCGCATCAACGATCATTGGATGACGGCCAGAACGGGCTGGAGGAGGAGCGGCGGCTGGCCTATGTCGGCCTGACCCGTGCCAAGCGGCGGATCTACGTCTCCTTTGCCGCCAATCGGCGTATCCACGGCAATTGGCAGAGCGCCTTGCCCTCACGTTTCATCGACGAGTTGCCGCCGGCCCAGGTCGAATCCCAGGTCGCGACCGGCCTCTATGGCAGTGCGCCAGCCCGGCGCGGGCTCTGGAACGATGATGACTGGTCCGGCCGCAGCGTGGGACCGCGCATGGGCAGTGGCTTCACTGGCCAGGGCGGCGGAGGCGGCTGGAACCGCAGCGGCCGTACCATCGAGGGCACGGCCTCGGTTCCGCGTGGCGGCGAGGAGATCCGCAAGGTTGGCGGCTACAAGAAGGGCGACCGCGTCTTCCACCAGAAGTTCGGCGGTGGCACGGTGACGGATGTGGAATCCAACAAGTTGACCATCGCCTTCGACCATGCCGGCGAGAAGAAGGTGATGGATGCCTTC
>DATJJW010000012.1:0-14875 GCA_035491935.1 Allostellaceae bacterium
AAATGACCACCTCGTGTCGCTCGATCCTTGGTTCGCCTATCTCGAAAACTTCCGCCACGCGCTGGCTCATCGCGTACCGATCTACGTGCCGCCTAGCACACTCACACCCTCTCAGAGCTTAAAGTACCAGCTTCTCAGTGAAGCGATGGCAGCTGCTGGCAAATCCCACCAACACGAGAGATTCTTAGAACTTGCGGCCGAGCGAGAAGCTCTTGGCACTTTTAGTGCCGTAATGCTGCATTCCTTCCAAGAAGGCAGCGATCTCGTTTACTTTCATGGACAGATGCTAGAAGACTTCAAGGTTATTGATGAACTGGCAACAGCAGTGTTGAGAATAATCCAAATGAAACTGTGATCTGATCCATATGGGGGCGCCTACTGTGTGAATTTCTATTGAATAAATTCTGCCTGCGCTAGGCCATCGTCCTTCCAAGATCTTGTGATCCGACGCTAAGCTTGTTATCCTTTCACCCTCTCCGATGAAACGTCACCACGCCCAGCAGCATGCGGGGCGCACCCTGGTTGTCGCGCAAGGGCAGCAGCAGGTGGCGGTAATGCATGTGCGGGCGGTTGAGCCAGCCGAGCGTGCGGTCGATGAGCGAGGCCTTGCCCTCGGTCGAGACGGCGCGGAATTCCTCCTGGGCCTCCGAGAGCAGCGGGCAGGGGATCTGGCTGAGGAGGATGCCTTCGAGCCTCTTCAGCAACTCCAGGCAGACTTCCGTGCCGGCGAGCCGGCAGCGGAAGTCGTCGGTGCCATAGGCTTCCCAGATCACCAGGCTGGGCAGGGCCTTGACGAGGTCGGCGGGGTCGATGTCCGCGCGGCGCGGCATGGTCTCGGTGCCGCGCTTGGCCAGCCAGTAATCCAGCACCAGCCGATGGCGATCGCGCAACTCGGGCCGCGGGATGGCCTCGATGGGCCCGATGAAGCGGAAGAGCGTCTCCTCGCGCGCGGGGTCGAAAGCTGTGCGGCGTCCCAGGATAGTCGGCACCGGATGGCTCCCTCGGCCAATGAATGGCGGCCCCACTTTCGGTCGGTTCCGTCTCGTCCGCAAGGGGCGAAACCGCCGGATCGGCGTATTAGAGTGTCGATCCTTTAATCCGAACCATCTTTCCCGCTCGTCATGGCCGGGCTTGTCCCGGCCATCTCGTGGATCACCGGGTCAAGCCCGGTGATGACGGAAAAAACGGTTCAATCATCGATCCATATTTTACGATCGGTGCCCTAATTCAACCTGGCCTACTAACTCAACCTATCGCCATGGCCGGGCTTGACCCGGCCATGGCGGCGGGGGTGGGGGAGACGACGGCCTTATTCCGAATACGAAAAAGGCCGGAGCGTCGCCGCCCCGGCCTTCATCGTCTCTATGCCTGAAGGCTTACTTCAGCAGGCCGGCGACGGCGTCGCGCTCGTCGGTCAGTTCCTTGAGCGTGATGTTCATGCGCTCGCGGGCGAAGTCGCTGATCTCCAGGCCCTTGACCACCTCGTACTGGCCGTTGGCGCAGGTGACCGGCATGCCATAGATGATGCCCTCGGGGATGCCGTAGGCGCCGTCGGAGGGCACGCCCATCGAGACCCAGCGGCCATTGGTGCCGAGCGCCCAGTCGCGCACATGGTCGATGGCGGCGTTGGCGGCGGAAGCGGCCGAAGAGGCGCCACGCGCCTCGATGATCACCGCACCGCGCTTGCCGACCTCGGGGATCAGCGTGTTGCGGTACCAGGTCTCGTCATTGACCAGCTCCGTCAGCTTCTTGCCGCGGGCGGTGGCGAAGCGGTAATCGGCGAACATGGTCGGCGAGTGGTTGCCCCACACGCAGAGCTTCTCGATCTCCTCGACGCCGACGCCGGTCTTGATCGCGAACTGGGTCAGCGAGCGGTTGTGGTCGAGGCGCAGCATCGCGGTGATGGCGCCATGCGGCAGGTCCGGCGCGCTCTTGGTCGCGATATAGGCGTTGGTGTTGGCCGGGTTGCCGACGACCAGCACCTTGACCGTGCGCTTGGCGACGTCGTTCAGCGCCTTGCCCTGGACCTTGAAGATCTCGGCATTGGCCGAGAGCAGGTCGGCACGCTCCATGCCCTTGGTGCGGGGGCGGGCGCCGACCAGCAGGGCGTAATCCGCATCCTTGAACGCGACGCGCGGATCGTCGGTGATGACGACGCCGGCCAGCAGTGGGAAGGCGCAGTCGTCCAGCTCCATCACCACGCCCTTGACCGCGTTCTGGGCGACCGGCAGGTCGAGGAGCTGCAGGATGACCGGCTGGTCCTTGCCCAGCATGTCGCCATTGGCGATGCGGAACAGCAGCGAATAGCAGATTTGGCCGGCAGCGCCGGTAATGGCGACACGGACGGGGGGCTTGGACATGGCTGGTGAACTCCCAAGTGAAGGTTAGGCTGGGGTTGGCGCAGTTATAGCGTGTCGCTCGCGCAATGGAACTGAAAACCAGGCTGCGCCCGGCGCAGCCCAGCCCTTATTCGCATTTGGCACGAGTTCCGGCGTCACCGGTGAGGGAATCCGGCCCGAGAGCACCCATATGATCCGGCACTCCCATGGCGGGAGGCGGATCAAGGAGACCGAGAGCAGCATGTTCCCGACAGTTTTCGTCAGCCACGGCTCGCCCGCCATGGTGCTGAGCGATGTCGCGGCCAGGGACTTCCTGGCGGGTCTGGGCCGGGCGATCGGCCGGCCCAGCGCCATCCTCGTCGTCTCGGCCCATTGGGAGACGCGGGCACCGACGGTCGGCACGGCGCTCCGGCCGCAGACGATCCATGATTTCCACGGCTTCCCGGCGCCGCTCTATCAACTGCGCTATCCGGCGCCCGGCGCGCCCGATCTGGCCCATGAGGTGACCGGCCTGCTGCGTGCCGCCGGGTTCGAGGCGGCGGAGGATGCGGCGCGCGGCCTCGACCATGGCGCCTGGGCGCCCTTGCTGCTGATGTATCCCGAGGCCGACATCCCGGTCGTGCCGCTGTCCCTGCAAGGCGGCCTCGGCCCCGCCCATCATGTCGATATCGGCAGGGCGCTGGCGCCGCTGCGCGACAGGGATGTGCTGGTGCTGGGCTCCGGCAGCTTCACCCACGATCTCTCGCGCTTCCGCAGCGGCCGCGACATCGATGCGACCGCGCATCCCGACACGGAGGCGTTCGCCGGATGGATGGACAAGGCGCTGCAGGAAGGGCGCCGCGCCGATCTGTTGGCCTACCGGCGCCTGGCGCCCTTCGCCGTCGAGAACCACCCGACCGAGGAACACCTGCTGCCGCTCTTCGTCGCGCTGGGCGCCGCCGGGCCGGAAGCCAGGGGCGAGCATCTGCACGGCAGTACGACTTACGGCTTCCTGCGCATGGACACCTATGCCTTTCGGTGAAAGCGGTGCTTTCCGGGGTACCGACCCCCAAGGCTGGCGCCGGGGCCGATCGGTCCCATATTGAAGGGAACGCTCCCACCGGCGAAAGGCATCGACCATGACGATCCCTTCCATCCGGATGCTCGGCCTGGCCCCGACCTTTCCGGTCGCTGCCTGCCTGGTCGCCGTTCTTTTCCTGCCGGCATCCTCCGCCCGGGCCCAGCTGGGCGGGCTGCTGAACCAGAATGACGGCAATTCCAGCAGCCTGCCGGGCGGCTTCGGCAATGTGCTGCAGGGCCAGTCGCTGACCTCCGGCAGCACCGGCAACGTCGCCGGGCTGCTGCAATACTGCATCCAGAACAATTACCTGGACGCCGGCGGTGCTGCCTCGGTGAAGGACGGGCTGATGAAGAAGCTCGGCCGCAACGCTACTTCGGCGCCGGGATATGGCGACGGCGCCAGTGGCGTCATCGATAACGCCAATGGCCACAAGCTCGACCTCAGCGGTGCCGGCCTCAAGCAGCAGGCGGCCCGGCAGGTCTGCAACCAGGTGCTGAGCCAGGGTAAATCCATGATGTAAACGGTGTCGCGATCGGCAATAGAGCCTGTCGATCGATCGAGACCGGTGCTATGCCGTGCCGAATGGGGTTTCTGACATCGGTACGGTTTCCAGATGAGATTCTACTTCGCCGGGATGGCGGCAATGATTCTGCTCGCTGCCGGCTTTTCCGTGGGCCATGCCGCCGATCTGCCGGTGGACCGCATCGGCCCGATCCTGGATCGGACGATCCGGCCGTTGATGGCGCGCGATGAGATCCCCGGCATGGCGATCGGCGTCATCGTCGACGGCAAGCCTCATATCTTCGACTATGGCGTGGCCTCGATCGCGACCAACAAGCCGGTCGCCGACGGCACGCTGTTCGAGCTGGGTTCCATCAGCAAGACCTTTACCGCGACCCTCGCCGCCTGGGCAGCGGTCGAGGGCCGGCTGTCGATGTCGGACCCGGTGGCAAAATACCTGCCAGTGCTGCGCGACAAGCCCTTCGGCCGGGTGAGGCTGCTGGATCTCGCCACGCATACCACGGGCGGCCTGCCGGTCCAGGTGCCGGACGAGGTGCACAACACCGCCCAGCTGATGGACTATTTCCAGGCCTGGCACCCGGCCCGTCCGCGCGGCACCTATCGCACCTACACGAATATCGGCATCGGCACGCTGGGGCTGATCACGGCGAAAAGCATGGACCAGGATTTCGCCACGCTGATGCAGCAATGGCTGTTCCCGGCGCTTGGCATGAAGGACAGCTATGTACATCTGCCCGCGGCGAAGATGGCCGACTATGCCCAGGGCTATACCAGCACGGGCCAGCCGATCCGCATGGCGCCGGGCGTGCTCGACGACGAGGCTTACGGCATCCGCACGACCATCGGCGACATGACCCGGTTCCTCGCCGCCAATATGGGGCTGGTGGCGTTGGATAGCGGGCTGCGCCGCGCGATCGCGGCGACCCATACCGGCTATTTCACAATAGGCGACATGACCCAGGATTTGATCTGGGAGCAGTATCTCTACCCGGTGACTTTGCAGAGCCTGCTCGACGGCAACGGCACGGCGATGCTCCTCAAGCCGACGCTGGTGACGGCGATCGAGCCGCCCCAGGCGCCCGAGGCCGATAGCTGGATCAACAAGACCGGATCCACCAACGGCTTCTCGGCCTATATCGCCTTCGTTCCGGCGCTGCGCCTCGGCATCGTCATGCTGGCCAACAGGAACTTCCCGATCGACGATCAGGTGAGGGCGGCCTACACCATCCTCAATGCCCTTACCGAACCTTGAGCGGATGGCTATTAGTAAAATTATTTGACTATCAAATACCTTGTCCATATCGTCGGGCCGTGATGTCGCTCCATCGACGAGGCTCCCATGACCGACGATATCTCACCCTGCGTTCTCGCCCTGCCCCTGCCGGCCTTCCTGCGCGCCGCGCGCAACGTCTACAGCGTGGTGATCCGCAAGGCGCTGGCCGAGGTCGATTGCGATGACATGCCGCGCAACGGCGTCTATGTCATCGGCGCCATCGCCCGTACCGGCGCGCCGCTCAGCCAGATCATCAAGGAGCTGGGCGTCTCGAAGCAGGTCGCCGGCCAGGTGGTCGATGCGCTGGTGCTGCGCGGCTATATCGAGCGCACCGTCGATCCGGAGGATCGCCGCCGGCTGAACGTCACGCTGACCGAACGCGGCAAAGCCGCGGCGGCGGCCGCGCGCAAGGCGGTCGACGGGCTGGAGGCGGAACTGACGACCCGTGTCGGCGTCGATTACCTCGCCCATGCCAAGGCGACCCTGGCCGCGCTCATCGACTATCACGAGCAGAATGGCCTGGGTGGCTAGGTGTTTAGTCCCGCCGAGTAGTGGTGCATCATCGATCCTGGATCGTCAGGAGGAAGCTGCCTATAGGGATCGATCAATCCGCCAGCGCCGTCAGGATGGCGGTCACCGCGTCCATGTCGAGCGTCGTGCCGATATAGGCGGCATAGATGTCGAGATGCCGGGAGGCCAGATCGACCACCGGTTCGGTGGAGGGCTGGAGTGGCGGCAGCGCCTCGATCATCCGGCGCTGCACCACCCGTTCGGCGTCGAGCTCGGCCGCCTGGACCAGCTTGCGGGTGGCGTCCTCGCCCATCGGCTTCATCTTGCGGCGGAGCGCGCGCAGCGGCTCGACCACCTCGTGGCGCCAGGGGGCGGCCGCTTCGTCCAGCACGCGCAGCTCGGCGGCGCCGACCGCCTGGCCCAGCGTCGCGAGATGCAACAGGAGCAGCATCAGATTGACGTCGACGCCGTTGCCATCCTGCAAGGTCAGGCAGGCCGGGGCGACGCCGGGCTTGCCATAAAGGGCGACCGCCCATTGCCAAAAGGCCCCGGGCGTGGGCGGAAGGTTCGCGGGCGATGTTTGCGTCATGAGGTTTCTTAGCATATTCCGGAGCGTAACGGCCATTCTTCGACGTGACGCCCCATGCCCTATGATTCCCTTCGCGATTTCATCCAGCGCCTCGAAGCCGCCGGCAAGCTAGTGCGGGTCAAGGCCCCGGTCTCGACCCATCTGGAGATGACCGAGATCCAGACGCGCCTGCTGGCGGAGCAGGGGCCGGCGGTGCTGTTCGAGAATCCGGTCACGGCCGATGGCCGACCGTCCGCCATGCCGGTGCTGGTCAATCTGTTCGGCACGGTCGAGCGCGTCGCCTGGGGCATGGACCGGGAGCCGGCGGGGTTGCGCGAGGTGGGCGAGACGCTGGCCTTCCTGAAGCAGCCGGAGCCGCCGGGCGGCTGGCGCGAGGCGCTGGAGATGCTGCCGCTGCTCAAGACCGTGCTGGCGATGAAGCCGAAATCCGTGCGCTCGGCCCCGTGCCAGGAGGTCGTATGGCAGGGCGACGACATCGATCTCGGCCGTCTGCCGATCCAGGGCTGCTGGCCGGGCGAGCCGGCGCCGCTCATCACCTGGCCGCTGGTCGTGACCAAGGGTCCGGGCGATGCGCGTGAGGACGGCTTCAACCTCGGCATCTACCGCATGCAGGTGACGGGCCGCGACACGACCTTGATGCGCTGGCTGAAGCATCGCGGCGGCGCCCAGCATTACCGGCGCTGGGGCCATGAGAAACAGGTGGCGTTGCCGGCCGCCGCGGTCATCGGCGCCGATCCCGCGACCATCCTGGCCGCGGTGACGCCGGTGCCGGACACGCTGTCGGAATACCAGTTCGCCGGTCTCCTGCGGGGCAAGAAGCTGGAGCTGGTCGATTGCAAGACCGTGCCCTTGAAGGTGCCGGCCAATGCCGAGATCGTCATCGAAGGCCATGTGCTGCTCGACCAGTTCGGCGACGAGGGGCCGTATGGCGACCACACCGGCTACTACAACGCGGTCGAACCCTTCCCGGTGTTCCAGGTCAGCGCCATCACCATGCGGCGCGACCCGATCTATCTTTCGACCTTCACCGGCCGGCCGCCGGACGAACCCTCGGTGCTGGGCGAAGGGCTGAATGAGGTGTTCATTCCGCTGCTGGTCCAGCAATTCCCCGAGATCGTCGATTTCTGGCTGCCGCCCGAAGGATGTTCTTACAGGATCGCCGTGGTGTCGATCCGCAAGGCCTATCCGGGTCACGCCAAGCGGGTGATGATGGGCATCTGGTCGTTCCTGCGCCAGTTCATGTACACGAAGTTCGTCATCGTCGTGGATGACGACATCGATGCGCGCGACTGGAAGGACGTGATGTGGGCGGTGTCGACGCGCATGGACCCGGCGCGCGACATCACCGTCATCGAAGGCACGCCGATCGATTATCTCGACTTCGCCTCGCCGGAAAGCGGGCTGGGCGGAAAACTGGGCATGGACGCCACCAACAAATGGCCGCCCGAGACCCACCGCGAATGGGGCACCAAGCTGCGCATGGCCGACGAGGTCATCGACGAGGTCACGCGCAAATGGGCCGGCTATGGCCTGCCCGGCAGCGGCAAGCCGATCTGGCGATAGAAGTCGCTCCGGTGGCCGCCTAGTGGCGATTTCCTGCGCTTCCGGTGCTCACGTACTGATGTACGCTCCGCTCCGGTGCTCGGAAATCACCGCTATACGACTCACCGAAGCGACTTCTGGCTCTCAGCTTTTCTTCGATTGGACTGGCCGCACGCAGTCGGCGGGTAGGCGGATCGAGACGGTGGTGCCACGGCCGGCCTCGCTCTCGATGGTGATGTCGCCGCCATGGGAGCGCACGATGGTGCGGGCCAGCGGCAGGCCCAGGCCTGTCCCCTCATAGCCTCGGTGCAGCTGGGCATCGAAATGGCTGAACGGCTCGAACACCCGGGGCAGCGACGCCTTGGGGATGCCGATGCCGGTATCGACGACCTGGATCACCACCTCCTGGCCGGGCTTGGCCGAGGCCGAGACGGTGACCCGGCCATCGCGCGGCGTGAACTTGATCGCATTGGCCAGCACGTTCAAGAGCGCCTGGCGCAGCCGCAGGCAATCGACGTCGATCATCGGCAGGTCGGGCGGCAGCGACACCATGAAGTCGATGCCGTTGGTGCGCGCCTGCAGCGCCAGGAAGCGGCTGGCCTCGGTGATGAGACTGGCGAGCGAGACCGTCTCGCGCGATAAGGTCAGCCGTCCGGCCTCGGCACCGGCCAAATCGAGGATCGAGCTGATGATGCCCAGCAGGTGCCGGCCGCTGAACTCGATATCCTCGATATAGGTCCGGTACTTCTCGTTGCCGAGCGGGCCGTAAGGCTCGGAGCGGATGAACTCGGTGAAGCCGATGATGGCGTTCAACGGCGTGCGCAGCTCGTGGCTGATATTGGCGAGGAACGTGCTCTTCGCCCGGTTGGCGATCTCGGCATTCTCCTTGGCGCTCTGCCACATGATCGCGGCTTCCCGCCGGTGGCTGGCCTCCAGCCCGAGTGCGGCCAGATCGGCCATGGAGGCGGCGAAATTGCATTCGTCGGGCGGCCAGGCCGGCGGTTCGTCGCTATGATCGACGCAGAGCACCCCGACCATCTTGCCGCTGAGCCGGATCGGCACATCCATCAGCCCGACGATCGATTTCGGCCGGAGATAGAAATGGACAAGCTCCGCAGTCATCGGATGGATCAGCGCATCGCGCACCACCAGCCCGCGGCCGCTGTCCAGCGCTTCGGCATAACGGGGGAAGCATCGCAGGTCGATCGACTGAATCTTCGATTCCGCCGTCTCGACTCCGCCCGCGATCGCGATGATGTGCAGGGTGGTGCCGGCCTCATCCAGCATCCAGATGCTGACCCGATCGCCGGCCAGGACGGCGCTGGCCAGCCGGCAGATCAGTGGAAACAGCACCAGCGTGTCGCCGCTGGCAAGCGCCTCGGATTTCGTGATCTCGGTCAGTGCCGCCGTCTGGCGGATGTGGCGCCGTTCCAGGGAATCGAGCTGAGCGCGAAGCCTGACGATTTCAGTGAATGTCCGGACCCCGGCGTCCCGAGCGCTGTCCCCTCCATGAGGGTGTACCATGATGTTCCAGCCGCCTATCTGCCGCGTTCCGCGATATTACCGGTGTGGGCGTCCCATGAAACGTTAAGTTTCCGCAATACGGCCGTGCCCGCGGGCAGCCGGGATGAGCCTAGCTGAGGCCGAAGATCTCGCCCTCTCGATCGACGCCGATGCCTTCAGCCGCCGGCTTGCGCGGCAGGCCCGGCATGGTGCGGATGTCGCCGCACAGCGCCACGACGAAGCCGGCGCCGGCTGACAGCCTGATCTCGCGCACGGCCAGGCGATGGCCGCTGGGCGCGCCCAGCGCCGTTGGATCGCCGGAAAAGCTGTATTGCGTCTTGGCGATGCAGACGGGCAGGTGGCCATATCCCGCCATCTCCAGCTCCCGGACGCGTTTGGCCGCCGCCGGGTCGAGATCGATGCCGGCGGCGCCGTAGAACTTGGTGGCGATGGCATCGATCTTGCCGGCCAGGTCCATCTCGTCGGGGTAGAGGTAATGGAGCCGTGCCGTGCCGGCCTCGGCGGTCCTGACCACCGCATGAGCGAGCTCGATGGCACCGGCGCCGCCCTCGGCCCAGTGGCGGCAAATATGCAGTTCCGCCCCCTCGGCGGCACAGACGGCACGCAGCGCGTCCAGCTCCGCCGGGCTGTCGCCCGCGAATTCGTTGAGCGCGACCAGCACGGGCAACCCTAAGCGCTTGAGATTGGCGATATGGCGCTTGAGGTTGGTGGCGCCGCGGCGGAGCGCCTCGACATCTTCGCCGGCCAGATCGGATTTGGCGACGCCGCCATGCATCTTCAGCGCACGCAACGTGGCGACCAGCACGGAAACGTCCGGCTTGAGATTGCCCAGGCGGCACTTGATGTCGACGAATTTCTCGGCACCGAGATCGGCGCCGAACCCGGCCTCGGTCACGACCCAATCGGCCAGGCCCAGCGCCGTCTCCGTCGCGACCAGCGAATTGCAGCCATGGGCGATGTTGGCGAAGGGGCCGCCATGGACGATCGCCGGCGTGTGCTCCAGCGTCTGCACCAGATTGGGCCGGAAGGCATCCTTCAAGAGCGCGGTCATGGCACCGGCCGCGCCCAGATCGGCGGCGGTGATCGCCCGACGGCCGATCGGCTTGCCGTTGGCGTCGCGCCGCATCCGCGTCTCGGCCACGACCATGCGGCCCAGGCGTTCCTCCAGTTCCCGCAGCGAGCGGGCGAGGCAGAACACCGCCATGGTCTCGCTGGCGACCGTGATATCGAACTGCGACTCTCGCACGACGCTGTCGCCGAGGCCGATCACCACCTGGCGCAGCGCCCGGTCATTGAGGTCGACGAAACGGCGCCAGACGATGCGGCGCGGGTCGATGTCCAGCGCATTGCCCCAATAGAGGTGGTTGTCCAGCATCGCCGCCAGCAAGTTGGAAGCGGCGCCGATGGCGTGCAGGTCGCCGGTGAAATGCAGGTTGATCTCTTCCATCGGCGCGACCTGCGCCAGGCCGCCGCCGGTGGCGCCGCCCTTGGCACCGAAGCAGGGGCCGAGCGACGGTTCGCGCAGGCAGATCGCCGTCTTTTTGCCGATACGCGTCATCGCATCGGCCAGGCCGATCGTCGTCGTCGTCTTGCCCTCGCCGGCCGGCGTCGGACTGATGGCGGTGACCAGGACCAGCCGGCCGCGCCGGCGGGAGCGGGCATCCTCGACCAGCTCGGCCGACAACTTGGCTTTGTAAGGCCCGTAGCGGTAGAGATCCGCGGCGGGTATTCCCAGTTTGGCGCCGATTTCCTCGATCGGGCGCAATGTGGCGGCGCGGGCGATGTCGATGTCCGTCGAATATGCCAAGACTGGTCCTTGATCTCGGGTGCTTTGCGAAACGATGCGGCGTGCTTAAGTCCATGGAGGGGCCGATTCCGCTTGGGCTTCGGACCCGACCTCGTTCTATAACGCCTTTCCTCACCGTCTGCCACTTGGCCTGTAGTGTTCGGGGCCTGTAGCGTTTCAGGAGTTGTCATGATCTCGACGGAAAATGCCCTCGACCAGCTCGCAGACCTCATCCAGCGCGCGCGACGTGCCGGCGCCGATGCTGCCGATGGCGTGCTGGTCGAGGGCATCTCGATCGGCCATGCCCGGCGTCTCGACAAGATCGAGAAGCTGGAGCGTTCCGAAGGCTACGACCTGGGGCTGCGCGTGCTGATCGGCAAGCGCCAGGCGATCGTCTCCTCCAACGACCGCGATGCCGACGCCATGAACGAACTGGTCGCCCGCGCCATCGCCATGGCCAAGGTCGTGCCGGAAGACCCCTATTGCGGCCTCGCCGATCCCGATCAGATCGCGAAGACGTGGCCGGCCGACCTCGACATGGTCGATCCGGACGAGCCGGCGGCCGAGGTGCTGATCGAACGCGCCCGCCAGGCGGAAGAGGCGGCGCTCGGCGTTGCGGGCGTCACCAATTCCGAGGGGGGCGAGGCGAATTGGGGCTATAGCCGCGTCGCCATCGTCGCCTCGAATGGTTTCGCCGGCGGCTATGCCGGCTCCGCCCATGGCGTCAGCGTCAGCGTGCTGGCCGGATCCGGCGACGGCATGGAGCGCGACTACGACTGGGCGGGTGCGGTCTACGCATCCGACCTCGAAGACCCGGCGACGGTGGGTAGGCGCGCGGGCGAAAAGGCGGTCAAGCGCCTGGGGGCGCGCAAGGCGCAGACCCAGAAGGTACCGGTGATCTTCGACCCCCGCGTCGCCACCGGCATGATCGGCCACCTGATCGGCGCGATCACCGGCCCGGCGATCGCGCGCGGCACCAGCTTCCTCAAGGACAAGATGGGCCAGGCGATCTTCCCCGAAGGCATCACCATCATCGACGACCCGCACCGGCGCCGCGGCCAGCGCTCCAAGCCCTTCGACGGCGAAGGCTTGGCCAACAAGCGCCGCGCCATCATCGACAAGGGCGTGCTGACCACCTGGCTGCTCGATTTGCGCTCCGCCCGGCAATTGGGCTTGCAATCGACCGGCCATGCCGCGCGCGGCACCGGCGGTCCGCCGTCGCCATCGGCGACCAACCTGCATATGGAGCCGGGCAGCCTCACGCCGGCCGCTCTGATGGCCGATATCGCCCAGGGCCTCTACGTCACGGACCTCATGGGCCATGGCGTCAACGGCGTCACCGGCGACTACAGCCGTGGCGCCTCGGGCTTCTGGATCGAGAACGGCCAGATCGCCTGGCCGGTCAACGAGGTGACGATCGCCGGCAACCTCAAGGAGATGTTCCTGCACCTGACGGCGGCGGATGATCTGGTCTTCCGGGGCGCCACCAACGCGCCGACCCTGCGCATCGACGGCATGACCGTGGCCGGCAGCTGAGCGGCCCCGGAAAAACGCAGGGGACAAAGCAGACAGGACAAACGGCAGCGAAGCGGGTAGAGTGTAAGACAACTTTCACTTTTTCCGGGATATTCGCGATGACCCGGTCCGCTTGGCAATTCCTCCGGAACGCCTTCGTTTGCCTCGCTCTGGCATGCTTCGCCCTTGGTGCCGCCCAGGCTGCCGACTACTCGCTGGTGACCGGCACCGACTACCCGCCCTACGCCGATGCGAAGCTGCCCGATGGCGGGTTGGCCGTGCGCATCGTCAAGCATGCCCTGGAGCATGTCGGTCGCACGATCGACATCCAGGTCCTGCCCTGGTCGCGCGGCTTCGCCGCCGTCCGCGATGGCAAGGCCGATGGCACCTTTCCCTACGCGCCTTCGCCCGATCGCACCCTGGTCATGCAGGCTTCGACGCCGATCTTCATCCTCGAGAGCCATATCTGGTTCGCCCCCGACCGGCCGATCGCCGGGGTGTCGGCGGCGGACCTCGCGGGCAAGCGTTTCTGCCTGCCGATCGGCTATGCGGCCGCCGAGCCGTTGCAGGCGCTGATCGACCACGGCGTGGTGCGTCTTGTCGTGCCGCGCAACCTGGAGAATTGCGTGCGCATGGTCCAGGGCAACCATGCCGACTTCACCGCCGACGACCCCGACGTCATCCGCGCCGTGCTGCAGGACACCCATATCGACCTGGTGGAAAGCAGCCAATCGCTGCAGAACCGGCCGCTCGTGCTGCTCGTGGCCAAGGGCAGGCCGCGCGGCGTGGCGCTTCTGGCCGACTTCAACGAGGGGCTGCGCCGCATGAAGGCCGATGGCAGCTACGACCGCCTGGTCAAGCTCTGGCCCGGCTCGTGATGCTGGGCCTCACGCGGATGCGCGACTCCTCTAGCGGCAGAGCACAAGAATAAACCTTGCAAATACTAGGTGAAGTTTTTATTTCAGAACAATGAATATTATATTTTATTAGTAGTATAACAAAATAATTCTTGTGGAGCGAGTCGAATTCCGTAACCTCCGGCGCATGACTATTCCAGATGCAGCCGATGGGGGCGATTCGTGAATTACCACACCCCGGCAGAATCCCTCGGTACCGAGCCTCGCGCCCGGCACTACAGGTCGATCTGGATCTCCGACATCCATCTGGGCACGCGGGGCTGCCAGGCCGACTTGCTGCTCGATTTCCTGAAATACAACGAATCGGACCATCTCTACCTGGTCGGCGATATCATCGATGGCTGGCGCATGCGCCGCTCCTGGTATTGGACGCAATCGCATAACGACGTGGTGCAGAAGATCCTGCGCAAGGCCCGCAAGGGCACCAATGTCACCTACATCACCGGCAACCATGACGACTGCCTGCGCTACTTCTCGGGCAGTGACATGATGTTCGGTTCGATCCATCTCACCGACGAGATGATGCACCAGACCGCCGACGGCAAGAAGCTGTGGATCATCCATGGCGACCGCTTCGACGGCGTGGTGAAGCACGCCAAGTGGCTGGCCGTGCTGGGCGACGTCGCCTACACCTTCATGCTCGGCCTCAACACCGTGTTCAACATGGTCCGCCGCTATTGCGGCATGGGCTACTGGTCGCTGTCCTCCTATGTGAAGGGCAAGGTCAAGAACGCGGTTGAGTTCATCTCCAGCTTTGAGACGACGCTGGCCGAGGAAGCCCGCCGCCACGGCGCCGACGGTGTCGTCTGCGGCCATATCCACAAGGCCGAGATGCGCGACATCGACGGCATCCTTTACTGCAACGACGGCGACTGGGTCGAAAGCTGCACCGCGCTGGTCGAGCATATGGATGGTCAGCTGGAAATTATCGAATGGGCGAGCGTGCGCGCCTTCGACCGGCTGGCGCGCAAGACCCGCGCCGCCGTCGCTACCCCGGCGCCGGCCCAGGCCTGAGGCCAGATGGACGCGGCAGCGCCCAACCTTAGTCCGGTACCAGATGAGCCGCCCGTGCCGATCGACTGGGCCGCAAAGACATTGAGCATCGTCATCGTCAGCGACGCCTGGCTGCCGCAGGTCAATGGCGTGGTCCGCACGCTGTCGTGCCTCGGCCGCGAGCTGGTGCAGCTCGGCCACACCGTCACCATGGTGACGCCCGGCGATTTCCTCACCGTGCCGTGCCCGACCCAGGCGGATATCCGCCTGGCGCTGGCGCGGCCCGCCTCGATCGGCCGGCTGAT
>DATJJW010000013.1:0-3988 GCA_035491935.1 Allostellaceae bacterium
TTATCTCTATCATCCGATATTGCTGTCGCTCGCCGTCAAGTCGCAGCCTTGGATTCCGCTCAATGTTTCGCAGCAAGGACCAGGACGGTTCCTGGTTGCAAGCACCGCCACGATTGTCGTGGCTTCGATTTCCTGGATGGCTTTCGAAAGGCCGCTCAACAGCCTCAAGCGCCACTTCCCGTATGTCCGGCGAGCCCAGGCCGGTCATGCCGGCTGGTTTGCGCGGCCGGTGGGATCGCCCGATGGCCGCACGCCTTCCCTCGACCTCCCGCGAACGGATGCAAGACGATGACCGCCGCGCCGCTCGTCTCCGTCCTGCTGCCGGTCTACAATGCCGGCCCCTACCTCGCCGCGGCACTGGAAAGCATCCTGCGCCAGGATTACCGCCGCCTGGAGGTCATCGCGATCGATGACGGGTCGAGCGACAATTCGCTCGAGATTCTCGAGCGATACCGGCAGGCCGACAGCCGCGTCTCGATCATCTCGCGCGAAAATCGTGGCCTCGTCGCGACGCTCAACGAGGGGCTGGCGGTCACCCGCGGCGAACTGGTCGCGCGGATGGATGCCGACGACATCGCCTATCCCTGGCGCCTGTCGCGCCAGGTGGCGCTGTTTGAGCAGCGGCCCGGGCTCGGCTTTTGCGGCGCCGGCGTCGACATGTTGATCCGCGGCCGCATCGCCAGGGGCAAGCCCGATCCGGTGTTCCAGTTCGGCCGCATGCCCATACTGGCGATGTTCTTCACGATCTTCATGCACCCGACGGTCGTCTACAACAGGAAGGTCATCGAAGACGCCGCCCTCAACTACGACCCGACCTACAGGCACGCCGAGGATTTCGATCTCTTCAGGCGGCTGGCCGCTCGCTACCCGGCAGCCATGATGGCCGAAAATCTGCTTGTCTACCGCGTCCACCAGGCAAGCGTGACCAACCGGCACAGCAAGGAGATGCGCAGGACGCATTTGCGCATCGTGGCCGAAAACCTCGAGCGCGAGGGCCTGGCGGACGCCACGCGGGACCTGCGCGACATCGGCGAAGCGGTCAGCCACGACACGGTCACCCGCGCGGCCGACTTCATTCTCGCGCTGGAGGAGCGGATCTGCTCACTGCCGGACGAGACGCGGCCGAGCTTCGCGGCCGGCGCGCTCAACCTGTTCTATTTCCTTTACCAGCTCGTCGCCGACGAAAAGCAGCCCCCATTGACGCATGAACTGCTGACGCGGACCGCGAAGTGGAACGCCATCCGGCGGCGCGAGAAATATGCGCTGCGGCCGGGCGCCTGGGCGCCCTGGCTCAGCCGCGCCTCGCTGTCGGCCGGCAAGCAGGCGGACGCCGTGGAATACTTCTTCAAATCCGCGCCCGCCGCGGCGGTCCTGGCATCTCATCAGGTGGTCTAGAGGCATGACCGTCAAAGCCCATCAACCTCTGCAGCGCGATCGTTCGACGGCGCTTGGCGGCGCCCCGGCCGGCCTGCGAGCGGAGCGGTCAGGCCCGGAAGTCAGCTTCATCATCTGCACGCGCAACCGCGTCGCCGTGCTCGAGGCCTGCATCCAGTCGGTGCAGGCCGCGTGCCGAGCCCATGCCGACTTCGCGGCCGAGCTCGTGGTCGTCGACAATGGCTCGAGCGACCGCACGGCGGAACGCCTGGCCAGCATCGCCGCACTGTCGGACATTCCATTCACGCCCGTTTGCGAGCCGCACCGCGGGTTGGCGGCGGCCCGTAACGCCGGGTTGCGGCGGGCGCGGGGGCGCGTGCTGGTCTTCGTCGATGATGATTGCGCGGTGCATCGCGACTATCTGCGCGACCTGGAGCGACATTATTCTTCCGGGGAACAGTGGCTCATCCGGGGAGGCCGTGTCGAGCTTGGCGATCCCAGGGACTTGCCTTTCACGATCAAGCGATCGCGGGTGCGCGAGCGGTTGACGCCGGATATTCATCCCGGCGGCTTCGTGCTGGGCTGCAACATGACGATGCACCGCGATGTCGCGGCCCGCATCGGCTATTTCGACGAACGCTTCGGCGCGGGCGGGCCATTGCGGTCGGCGGAGGATACCGATTACCTCGTTCGGGCGGTGCTGCTCGGCATCGCGGTCGAATATGTGCCTGATATGACGATATTCCATCATCACGGCCGGCGGGATCGCAAAGCCATCGAAAAGCTCCACCGCGACTACAGCCTGGGCAATGGCGGGCTCTGCCTGAAACATATCCGCCATGCGCCCTGGCTGCTTCGCCATTTCTACTGGGCCGTAAGGGGGGCTTTCCGGGAATTGGCGGGCGGGCCCGCCTTCGACCCTGAACTCGATCTGTCGCACTGGCCGATCGTCGGCATGAATGTTCTCGGCGCGGCCAGATACGCGGCTCTACTGCTGGCGGGACGGCCGCAGGCCGAGCCGGTGCGGCAGGATCAACAAGCCAATGCCGAGGCACCGTTCTGATGCCATTGCTCCCGCCTGGCCTGCCGATGCTGTTCCGCGCTTTCGGAAAGCGGCAACTGCGCCTGGTTCCGGCCGTGGTGGTGCTCGGCCTGGTCAGCGCCGCCCTCGAAGGGTTCGGCATCGGCCTGATCATCCCCCTGCTGGGCATCATCATGGGGCACGGCGACGCGCCGGGAATGGCCGGGTTCTCCGCTGTTCTCCAGCAGGTCGGATCGGGCTTCAGCGAGCGCGACCGGCTTGTCGTCATCTCGGCCGCCATCCTCGGCTCGATCGTCCTGAAGAACGTCTTTGCCTTCGCCAACACGCTGCTGACGACCTTCATCTCCGGCAAGGCCAGCCATTCGATCCGCAGCGCACTGTCGGAGCAGCTCCTGCGGGTCGGCTACCCCTTCTTCCTGCGGCAGAGCCCCGGGCGGCTGCTCAACATCATCTCCAACGAATCCTGGCGGGCGTCCGATGCCATCCAGATCATGCTGTCGGCGATCGTCAGCGCATCGGCCGCCATCATTCTCCTGGCCTTTCTGCTGCTGCTGTCGTGGCGGATGACGCTGCTGGTCACGCTCGGACTGGCGCTCGTCCAGATCGCGCACGCCATCCTCTCGGCCAATCTGAAAGGCCCCAGCCGCAGCGTCGCTTCGCGCAACAGCCATCTCGCCTCGCAGATGCTGCATCTGGTGCATGCCGGACGCCTGATCCGCATCTTCGGCCAGGAGGCCCGGGAAAAGGCGATCTTCGACACCGCCTCCGACGCGGTGCGCCGCGCCTCCTTCGTTCTGCAGGTCCGCCAGGGCGCGTTGCCGCCGCTGACGGAGGTTCTGCATGCCATGCTGTTCCTGGCGGTGGTGATCGGCGCCTGGCTGGCGCAGGTGAGCTTCCCGCTGATCATCGCCTTCGTCATCCTGCTCTACAGGCTGCAGCCGCATATGCGGGCCTTGCAAGGGTCGTGGAGCCAGCTGCAGGGCCTCAGCGGATCGCTGGAAGAGGTGACGTGGATGCTGGATCCCGCGGGCAAGCCCAGGCCGCCGCATGGCGACGGGCCGTTCCACGGTCTGCGCCAGGGCATCAAGTTCGATGAGGTGACGTTCACCTATTCCGGCACGGACCGGCGTGAAGTGGTGCTGCATGCGGCGACGTTCGCAATCAACAGTGGTCGCTCGACGGCGCTGATCGGCCGCTCCGGCGCCGGCAAGACGACGATCGTCAATGTTCTGTGCCGCTTCGTGGAACCGGACACGGGCAGGATCCTCGTCGATGGATCGCCACTGGACCGCATCGACGCCAGCCAATGGCGGCGCCACATCGCGCTGGCCAGCCAGGAGCTGGAACTGGTCGACGGCACCATTTTCGAGAACATAAGCTACGGGCAGGACGCGGCGACGATCGGCGACGCCGAGCGGGCCGCCAGGCTGGCCGAGGCGCATGAATTCATCGAAAGCCTGCCCCAGGGCTACGAGACGCTCGTCGGCTACAGGGGCGTCAATCTGTCGGCGGGACAGAGGCAGCGGATCGCGTTGGCCAGGGCCCTGGTGCGCGATCCCGATCTGCTCATCA
>DATJJW010000014.1:0-12490 GCA_035491935.1 Allostellaceae bacterium
CCGGTGACGCCCAGCAGCACCTGGTCACGCTCGCCCTGGCGCAGGCCGTCGATCATCTGCGCGATCGCCTGCGGCTGGTCGCCGGCCGGCGTGAAGCTGGACTGGATGCGGAACGCCGCCTCGCCCTCGACGACTGGGCGCGGCAGATCCGCAAGCATCGGCATGGTGTCTGACATGCCTTAGAAGATAGGCTACGCAGCGGTGGATGACCACAGGGTCGGCTCTGCTCCCGGTGCGTGCCTTGCATGCCCCGCCGTATCGGGCATGCTAAAGGTGCAAGCCAGCCCGGGCCTGAGCCGGGCTATACCGGTCGCCCTGTCGTCACTGCACAGAAGTCAGACCCATGCCCTTCGCCGCCGATCGTCTTGGCCGCATCAAACCGTCGCCGACCCTGGTCGTCACCGCCTTGTCCCTCGAGCTGAAGGCGGCCGGCCGCGACATCATCGGCCTCGGCGCCGGCGAGCCGGATTTCGATACGCCCCTGAACATTCAGGAAGCCGCCATCGCGGCGATGCGCCGGGGCGAGACGCGCTATACCCAGTTCGACGGCACGCCGGCCCTGAAGAAGGCCATCATCGGCAAATTCGCCCGGGAGAACGGGCTGGAATACGCCCAGAACCAGATCACCGTCTCGGCCGGCGGCAAGCAGGTGATCTTCAATGCCATGATGGCGACGCTCAATCCGGGCGACGAGGTGATCATTCCGGCACCCTATTGGGTGTCGTATCCGGACATCGTGCTGCTGATGGAAGGCACCCCCGTTGTCGTCTCCTGCGACCACAACACCGGCTTCAAGATGACGCCGGAGGCGCTGGCCGCCGCGATCACGCCGAAGACCAAGTGGCTGATCCTGAATTCGCCCTCGAACCCGACGGGTGCCGCCTATACCCCGGCGGAGCTGAAGGCGCTGGCCGATGTGCTGGTCGAGCATCCGCATGTCTGGATCCTCAGCGACGACATCTACGAGCACATTCTTTATGACGGCCACAAATTCGCGACCATCGCGGCTTTGGAGCCCAAGCTGATGGATCGCACCCTCACGCTGAACGGCCTCAGCAAGACCTATTGCATGACCGGCTGGCGCGTGGGCTATGCCGGTGGTCCGGCGCATCTCATCAAGGCGATGGGCACGATCCAGTCGCAATCGACCACCAACCCGTGCTCGATCAGCCAGGCGGCCGCCGTCGAGGCGCTCAACGGCCCGCAGGACTTCATCGCCAAGCATAATGCGGTCTTCGTCGAGCGCCGTGACATGGTGGTGGCGATGCTGAACGAAGCCAAGGGGCTGTTCTGCCCGAAGCCGGACGGTGCCTTCTATGTCTACCCGTCCTGCGCCGGCGCCATCGGCAAGGTGACGCCTGGCGGCGTCACCATCGCCGATGACGGCGTGTTCTGCTCCGAGCTCCTGAAGGCCGAAGGCGTTGCGGTCGTGCAGGGTGCGGCATTTGGCGTCAGCCCGCATTTCCGCATCTCCTACGCCACCTCGACCGAGCTGCTGCGCGACGCCTGCCAGCGTATCCAGCGCTTCTGCGCCGCGCTGTCCTAGGCGTCCTCCTCCGGGCGGGAAGGCCCTTGATGGGCCGCCCGCCCGGAATATCGCGCTGGATTCGCTGTCTTCCTGTCTGACAAGACGACAGCCCGATGTAACCATCGCAGCCTCGGCCGCGTATCATCGGGCATGAGAGTGGTCCCAAGGAGAGACGGGCATGTTGATCAAGCGCAAGCGTGGCTGGGAAATCCCCGAGGCGGGCGCCACGCCGGAAGCGGTATACTTCTCGCGGCGCGACAGTCTGAAGAGCATCGCGGCCGGCGCCACGGCCGCCTTGCTGCCGGCCGGGCTATGGGCGGGGCCTGCGCATGCCGCGGCCGCCGTGCCCGATCCGTCGCTCGGGCTCTATCCCGCCAAGCGCAATCCGAAATACACGCTCGACCGGCCGATCACCGACGCCAAGGATTCGACGACCTACAACAATTTCTACGAATTCGGCACCGATAAGGACATCGTCGATGCCGCCCAGGCGCTGAAGCCGCGGCCCTGGACGATCAAGATCGACGGCATGGTCGAGAAGCCGCTCACCTTCGACATCGACAGCCTGCTGAAGCAGGTGACGCTGGAGGAGCGGCTCTATCGCCATCGCTGCGTCGAGGCCTGGTCCATGGCCGTGCCCTGGACCGGCTTCCCGCTCAAGAGCCTGGTGGCGCTCGCCAAGCCTTTGTCGGGTGCGACATATGTCCGCTTCGAGACCTTCAACAACCCGGACATCGCACCGGGGCAGGGCCAGTTCTTCTATCCCTGGCCCTATGTCGAGGGGTTGACCATGGCCGAGGCGACCAACGAACTGGCCTTCCTCGCCACCGGCCTCTACGGCAAGCCGATGCTGCCGCAGAACGGCACGCCGATTCGCCTGGTCACGCCGTGGAAATACGGCTTCAAGTCGATCAAGTCGATCGTCAAGATCAGCTTCGTCAAAGATCGCCCGCATACCTTCTGGGAAAGCCTGCAATCCTCCGAATACGGCTTCTGGGCCAACGTCAACCCGCAGGTGCCGCATCCGCGCTGGAGCCAGGCCTCCGAGCGGGTGCTGGGCACCAACGAACGGGTTCCGACGCAGATCTGGAACGGCTATGGCGAGTACGTCGCGGATATCTACAAGAACTTGCAGAACGAGCGTCTCTTCGCCTGATCGTCACCCGTCCTACACATCTTATTAAGAATTAAGCGGTAGGCATTAACCGTTTCGACCGCCCCGATCATCCGGGGCCGGTCGGGACGGGTTCTATAATACTAACGGACGGGCAGCTGCCATGAGCATCACGAACGTTAATCCTACGCCGATCAATTCGCAGGGCCAGGGATCGAAGCGTGGTTTTGTTCGTGTGGGCAGCACTCAGGGCACGGCGTCCTTCGCGCCGACGACGGGTACGCCGTCCTCCAGCACCGCGAATCAGACGCAGCAAACCCCGCAATCGGCCGGCCAGCAGCCGAAGGCGTTCAAGGGGCGCGGCCAGTTCGTCAACCTACTGGTCTGATCCGGCATCTTTTTCGATATCGACGGCGCCGGCATAGGCGGCTCGGGGGGACCTGAGGCCGCCTTAATTCGTTGCGCGATTCAAGCCGCCCGAATTGGGGCCGTTGCCCGACCGCGGCGGACGCTGACCACCGCCCCGGTAATTCTCGCCATCGATCCAGACCTGGATCTGCGGTTGCCCCCCTTCGGCGGTGGGCATATCCGCCGGGGCCGGGCCCGATAGATCGATACCATTGCCAGGGACGAGATCGGCCGGGACGGGCGCGTATTGCGTCATGCTCGAGCGTGCGATCTGCCAGTGATTGGCGACGGGCGTGCGACAGGCCACGATCGTGCCTTCGGCTGCCTGGCCGCCGCCATTATGCAGGGTTTCGGCGACCGTCCGGCATACCCGGCCCCGGGCATCCGCCTTGTCGCCTACGACCTTGAAGGTGCCGTCATGGCCCGAATCGATATTGGACCAGTGACGCCGTGCTTCGACTGGCGCCACCAATATCTCCTGCAGTGCCTGCTGGCGGAAGCTGCGGTCGGTGTCGTCCAGTGAATCATAGGCCGTGGCACCGTCATCCGCCCGTGCCGGCGCCGGGCGGCCCAGTCCACCCAGTGCCGCCAGCAGCGCTGCGGCGAGGATGAAACGGTAGCGGTGGTGGCGGACCATGACAGGGTGCCCTTCTGCTTTGCGAACGATCTTGTAGAACCGCCACTCTGCCGCGACGGCCGGGCGGACTCAAGCCTCCTCGGCGTCGCGTCCGCTAAACGCATCTCTGCCGTAGCGAGAGATGGCGCAACCCATGGATGGCAAGACCGCCGGCCAGTCCCCAGAAGGCGCCACCGATGCCGAGGAAGGACATGCCGGAAGCGGTGATGAGAAAGGTGACGATCGCCGCGTCCCGGCCCTCATTCTCGGCCACCATGCCGTGAAAGGCATTCCCGAGCGCGCCGATGAGCGCCAACCCCGCCACCGCCTCGATCAGTTCCGGCGGCGATATCCGGATGAAGGCGATGACCGGCACCACGGCCAGGCCGAACAGCAGATATCCCAGGCCACTGGCGATGGCCGCGGCGTAGCGCCGCTCCGGCCGCGGATCAATGTCGGGGGTCATGCACAGCGCCGCGGTGATCGCCGCCAGATTGACCGGGATGGCGCCGGCCGGTGCGATCAAGGCCGAGGCAAGGCCTGTCGACGCGAAGATCGGCCCGACTTTCGGCGCATAGCCATGACCGGCGAGTACCGCAAGGCCGGGAATGTTCTGCGAGGCCATGGTGACGACGAAGAGCGGCACGGCGACGCCGATCAGCGCCTCACGGGTGAAGACCGGCGTGCCGATGACGAGGCTGGGCCAGGCCCAGGCAAGATGGTGGAAGGCGCCGGATGGCGCCGACCAGGCGATCATCAGTGCGGCGGTGGCGACGGCGGCGGGCACGGCAGAGAGTTTGTGCAGCCGCCCGACGATGGCCCAGACCACGATGATCGGCAGGACCAGCAGCGGCAATTTCGCCAGTGCCAGGAAGGGGGCGAGACAAAGCTGCAGCAGGATGCCGGCCAGCATCGCATTGGCGATCGGCCGAGGTATCGCCGTGATCAGCCGTCCTAGCGGCCGGAACAGCCCGGCCCCAGCAATCATCAATCCTGTGACGATGAGCGCACCCAGCACGGCGGGATAGCCGGCGGCGGGAATGGCCGAGGTCGCGAGCAGGGCCGCACCCGGCGTCGACCAGACGATCGCGATCGGCAAGCGGGTAAACAGGCTCAACCCGGCCGAGCACAGACACATGGCAATGCTGCAGGCGAGCAATGCCGAGGCGATTTCCGCTCCGTCGGCGCCTGCATGGCTCAGGCCCTGAATGATGATGGCGAAGGAAGAGGCAAACCCCACCAGAGAGGCGATCAGCCCGGCACTGGCCGCGCGCGATAGAAGACGGAGCGTGTCGGACATGGCTATTGTCTTAACCACTTCCGTCCTAAGGTGACCATAGGTGTCGGTGACGGCGCCGCCCACACATCTGCCATCGACGCATTTTCTTCCCGGGCGATTGGAGAGCATGAGCAAGATCGAGGAACAGATACTGCCGACAGGCAACAGGCTGCGCGATCGCCTGACCTCCTGGTGGTACGGTCTCGATCTCGATGCGCCCTCGGTCGGCATGTCGGTCGACGCTGACGCGCTGGCCGCGGAGGCGGCGGCCATGCGGAAGCTGTCCAAGGAGCCGCCGATGAGCCGGCTCGACCTGCTGCAGCAGGTCTGGGGGACGGGTTATATGCATCCGGGCGGCCCGGATTATATCCTGAACCTGGTCAAGCCCTTCGGCTTCAATCCCGCGATGAGCGTGCTCGACGTGACCGTCGGACTCGGCGGCCCGGCCAAGCATATCGCCGAAAAGTTCAGCGTCTACATCAACGGCATGGAGAAGGATCAGGAAATCGCCGAGGCGGGGCGCGCGGCCATGGTCAAGGCGGGCATGAGCAAGCGCGTGCTGATCAGCGATTGGGACCCGGCCACCCATGTCATGAAGCCGCGCAGATTCGACGGCATCTATGGTCAGCATCTGACGCTCACGGTGCGTGACAAGGAAAGGCTGTTCAAGGAGATCAAGAAGGCGCTGAAGGAGAGAGGCCATTTCACCTTCACCGACTTCGTCCTGACCGAAGGCACGGTGGCAGCCCATCCCGACCTGCAGCCCTGGTTCGGGGCGGAGCAGGAACTGGTCATGCCCTGGAGCGTCAATGATTACATCGACTGTTTGACCGCCGTCGGGCTGGATTGCCGCATTACGGAAAGCCAAGGCGAAATCTATGTCGCCGACACGACCCGTGCCTGGAACGAGTACTTCACCCATATCGATGTCGAGACCCATCTGCAGGAAAATCTCAAGCTGGCGGAGACGGAAGCGGCACTCGCAAACACGCGGGTCGCGATGATCAAGCGCGGGCTGCTCGACGTCTATCGTTTCTACGCGATCGTCCACTAGTTTCCGAAAAACTCGAAATATTCCGGTTTCGGCATCGAGCGGTGCCGGGAAACCGCGGATGACATAAAACTGAAATCTATTTGCCGCATAAGTGTCATTGATCCCCACTACACCTCCGGGGAAACATTTCCATGTCCGCCTCAGAGATGAACGCTCATTCCACTCCGCCATCCGCGGCCGTCACGATTTCCGGGCTCGAAATGAGCTACGGAGCGACCTCCGTGCTGCGCGGCATCGACTTCGCCCTGGGTGGCGGACAGACCTTGGCGCTGCTTGGATCGTCCGGCAGCGGCAAGACGACCTTGCTGCGGCTCATCGCAGGCCTCCTGGTGCCGGACAAGGGCCGCATCATCTTCGGCGACATGACCGTCGCCGATGCGGAGAACCGCATTTTCGTGCCGCCGGAGCGCCGCGGCCTCGGCATGGTGTTCCAGGACTATGCGCTGTGGCCGCATCTCAGCGTCGGGCGGAACATCTCCTTTCCTCTCGAGATGCGCGGCATGGCCAGGGCCGAGCGGGACGAGCGCACGCGCAAGGCACTCGACAAGGTCGGCCTGACAGGGCTGGCCGACCGGCAGCCGAGCCAGCTTTCCGGCGGCCAGCAACAACGCGTCGCCATAGCCCGCGCCATCGTCGCGGAGCCCAAGCTGATCCTGTTCGACGAGCCGCTGTCCAACCTCGACCGTCGCCGTCGCGAGATCATGTTGGGCGAGATCGGCTTGCTGATCCGGAGCCTCGGCCTGACGGCGATCTACGTCACCCATGACCATAACGAGGCGCTGAGTCTGGCGGACCAGGTAGCGGTCATGCGCGCGGGCCATATCGAGCAGCTTGCCGCACCGGAGGTCCTGATCAACCATCCGGCCAGTCCCAACGTGGCCGAATTCCTCGGTCTCGGCTGCGTGGCGCCGGTCGAGCTGCGGGACGCGGCCTGGTGGCTCGCCGGCTCGGGCATCTCCGTCGCCAATGACCATGAGGTTTCGGCGCCGGGCGACGCCACCCATGTCCTGCTGCCGACGAAATCCATCGAGGTTGCCGAAACCGCTGTATCGCCGCTGACCGGCACAGTCCTGCGCTCCCGTTTCCGGGGCGACGGCCATCTGACGACTGTCAGGTTGGAACGGCCGGAAAATCCGCTCGAACTCCAATTGGTGAGCGTGGCCAAGCTCTATCCAGGCGACCAGGTCGGGCTGCAGATCAATCCCCGGCATGTCCGCTGGTTTTCGAAATAACCTCACATTTCCAACATGGGAGCCGTCTCGTAATGCCCAGTTCGCCCAGGAGCCGCCCGTCCAAGAGCCTTGCCGTCGGCCTTGTTGCCGCAACCCTGCTGGCACCGGTTGCGGCCCACGCCGACATCACGGTTTATTCGGCCGGCCCCGGCAACCTTATCAACACGCTGGCCAAGGGCTTCACCAAGAAGACCGGCACCAAGGTCGAGGTGTTCCAGGGCACGACCGGCAAGGTCATGGCACGCATCGACGCCGAGGCATCGAACCCGAAGGTCGACGTCGTGATCTCGGCCTCCTGGGATACGGCCAATGACTTCGCCAAGCGCGGCTGGCTCGTCTCCTACACCAGCCCGAACGCTGCCAAGGTGCCGGCTTCGCTGAAGTCGGACACCGCCGTCGCCCAGGGCATCTCGGCGCTCGCCATCGTCTGGAACCCGGACAGCAAGACGCCCAAGCCCTCGGAATGGACCGACCTCGCCAAGCCGGCCTACAAGGATCTGGTGAACATCCCCGATCCCGCGCAGTCCGGCGCCTCCTTCGAGCTGGTGTCGGCGCTCCAGGCGCAATATGGCTGGGACCTGTTCAAGAGCCTCAAGGCCAATGGCGCGGCCGTCGCCGGCGCCAATGCCGAGGCATTGAACCCGGTGCTGCAGGGCGCCAAGGCCGCCGTCTTCGGCGCGGTCGACTACATCGCGCTGGGCGAGAAGGCCAAGGGTGAGAAGGTCGAGGTGATCTTCCCGGCCTCGGGCACCAACATCGCCCCGCGCCCGATCATGATCATGAAGTGGTCGAAGCATCTGGACGATGCCAGGAAGTTCGAGGACTACATGCTCTCGGATGAAGGCCAGAAGGCCGTCGCCGATGTCTACCTGATGCCCGCGCGTACCGACATCAAGGCGAACCGTCCACTGATCACCGACCTCAAGGTGCTGAAGCTCGACACCAAATCCGCCTATGCCAAGCGCAAGGAAACGCTGAAGCAGTTCAGCGACCTGTTCGGCAAGTAAGATTGAAAGGGCAGGGCCCCGATGCGTCGATCCGGCTTCGGTGCCACTGCTCCCATAGGATGGTTCGCGACCGCGGGGCTGATCCTCGTGGTCGCCGTTCCCTTCAGCTTCGTCGTGCTGCAGGGGATTTTCCCAAATCTCGGCGCAGGTTCCTTCGCCAAGCCCTTTTCGGCGCTGGTCGCGACCTTGGGCGACCGGGCCCTTCTCGCCATGACCGGCCATACGCTCGTGTTGGGTTTCGGCGTCGTCCTCTTCTCCGCCTGCCTGGCCGTGCCGCTGGGTGTGGCGCGGGCGCTCTATAAGATTCCGTTGGCGCCGCTCTGGGACGTGATGCTGCTGGTGCCGTTCATGGTGCCGCCCTATATCGCGACACTCGGCTGGATCATGGCGCTGGAGCCGCGTGGCTATCTCGAACAGATCGTGGGCTTCAACCTGGCGCCGCTGCTGTTCTCGCTGCCTGGCATGATCGTGGTCATGACCATGAACACGCTGCCGGTTGTCTACTTCGCGGTAAGCCGCACGGTCGAGGCGGTTGGCTCGCGCTATGCCGATGTCGGCCGGGTCTTCGGCGCGACGCCGGCGCGGGCGTTCTGGCGCGTGACTTTCCCATTGTCGCTGCCGGGGCTGGCCGCCGGGCTGATGCTGGTCTTCGCCGCCGCCATCGAGGAATACGGCGCGCCCGCGGCGCTTGGCGGCCGCACGCATTTCCAGGTGCTGGTCACCGGCATTGATCTGCGCGTCTCCGACTGGCCGATCGACCTGCCGGGGGCGGCGATCCTGTCGCTGACCCTGGTGACGCTGGCGCTGCTGAGCTTCCTCGGCCAGCGCTGGATCCTGCAGCGCCGCTCCTACGAGACCACGGGCGGTAAGCCCCAGAACAAGGATAAGCGGCCGCTGGGTGCACTGACGGTACCAGTCCTGCTGGGTTTCGGCACCATCGCCATGCTGGCGACGGTGCTGCCGCTGGCGGCGATTGCCACCACGGCGCTATGCCGGACGATCTCCGGCGGTCTGCATGTCTCCAACCTGACCTGGGCCAATTTCCTCGCGGTCTTCCAAGACAGCGCCGGCGCCCTGGATGCGCTCCTCACCAGCCTGGCCCTGGGTGTGGGCACGGCATTGGTCACCGGCCTGCTGGGGCTGATCGCCGCCTATACCACGGTCAAGACCAAGTTTCGCGGCCGCATGGCGCTCGACATCATGACCATCCTGCCGAATGCGTTGCCGGGCGTGGTCGTCGCCGTCGGGCTCATCCTGGCCTGGAACTGGCCGGGCCTGCCGATCACGCCCTACAACACGCCCTTCATCCTGTTGCTGGCCTATTGCTGCATCCTGCTGCCACAGCCGGTGCGCTATACCACGGCCGCCTTCCAGCAAATCGGCGACAATCTGGAGGCGGCGGCGCGGGTCTGCGGTGCTTCGCCTGTGACTGCCTTCCGCCGGATCATGCTGCCGCTGGTGCTGCCGAGCCTGGCGACCTCGATGTTGCTGGTCTTCGCCGTGGCCTCGCGCGAGCTGGTCGCGTCCATCGTCGTGGCGCCGGTCGGGACCGAGACCATAGCGACCTTCATCTGGCGCCAGTTCGAGCAAGGGTCTATAGGCTTGGGCATGGCGATGGCCTTCATCGCCATCGTGATCACCACGCTACTGCCGCTCTGCCTCGTCGGCCTCCTGCGCAAGGTCACGGTCGTCGAGCACTGAAGCGGGGAGACGATCCATGGATGTGCGGGCGATCTCCGGCTTCGGCGACAAGTCGCCGGCCTGCTTTCTGGTGACGATCGCCGATCGCCGCTTCCTGCTCGATCTGGGCGAGGGGCCGGAGCCCGGCAAATTTCCCGATCTTTCCGGGCTCGGCGCCATCGATGCGATACTGATCAGCCATAGTCACAAGGACCACATCGGCGGGTTGAAGCTGCTGGATCGGATCGGCTCGCCACCGGTCTATGCCACGTCGATGGTGCGCGACATCGGCAAGTTGCCGGCGCTGACACATGCGCGCGATCTGCCGCTGCAGGGCATGGTCGATATCTTGGGTGTCACGGTCGAGACCGGCCGCGCCTCGCATGCACCGGGTGGCATCTGGATGCGGCTCGGCGGCGCCGAAGGCGTGCTCTATACTGGCGACTGGACGCGCGAGAGCCCGCTCTACGATCTCGATCCGATGCCGCCGGCGAGGGTTCTGGTCTGCGATGCCTCTTATGGCGCCTATGAGGTACCGCTCGGCGAGGGCATCGGGAAGCTGTTGGCCGAGGCGGCCAAGGGGCCTTTGCTGCTGCCGATGCCGCCGGCGGGCAGGGGCCTGGACGTAGCACTAGCCTTGAGTGAGGTGGGTTGTTCCATCGCGCTGTGCCCGGCGCATCGCCAGGTCATCGACCGGCTATTGGCCAGCGATCGCGGCGAGGTGACAGCCAGTACCCGCGAGCGCCTCGCCACCCTGACGAAGAAGGCGGCCAAACTGGAATCCGACAGCAATCCCCACGGCGTGATGTTGGCCGGTATTGCGGATGCGAGCGAAGGTCTGGCTGCGGCGCTGGCGCGCCGCTTCGCCGATGAGAGTTCTGCCGCGATCATCTTCACGGGCTTCGTCGCCGAAGGCACGCTCGGCAAGGAACTGATCCAGGTGGGCAAGGCCGGTTTCATCCGCTGGAACGTGCACCCGTTGGCCAGCGACGTCGCCTGGGTCGTCGATCAGGTGCGGCCCCAGGCCGTCATGCCCGTCTTCGCCGGCATTGAAGCCTGCCGGGACGTCGCACGCGCCTATCCAACGATCCCCTTCGACCTGACGGGCCATATCGCGCTTTGAAACTGCCCATCAGCGATGCCGAACCTCGAGAGCAGCGCTCAGGCTTGTCATCGGTCTGCCCTATCCTGAGCGGATGTTTTGCCATTGCCCTTTGGAAAGGAATTATCCGGTGAGACTTGCCGCCGACAAGCCGATCGTGCCGCAGCTGATGACCCTGGTCCATGAGGGCGGTCAGGAGGCCTATGGACGGGAGGCGGTTACGCAATACGAGCACGCCATGCAGACGGCCTTGCTGGCCGAAAAATCAGGCGCTTCCTCGGCGCTGATCACCGCCAGCCTGTTCCATGATCTGGGATATATGCTCAGCATGGCGGGCGAGAAGCCGGTCGAATGGGGCATCGATACGATGCACGAGCGCATCGCCGAGAAATATCTGCGCCGCTGGTTCGGGCCGGACGTCACCGTTCCGATCGGCCTGCATGTGCTGGCCAAGCGCTACCTTTGCGCCGTCAATCCCGATTACCACGCGAGCCTGTCGCCGGCCTCGATCGCTTCCATGAAGGTGCAGGGTGGCGTGATGAGCCAGAAGGAGGCGTCGACCTTCCTGCTGATGCCATATGCCGAGGATGCGGTGTCGCTGCGCATCTGGGACGATCTGGCCAAGGCGCCGGATCTGCCTCTGCCGGCGGTCGAACATTTCCGCCCGCATATCGAGGCGGCACTGACCCGGTAAGGCCGCCCGCCAGCACTCCGAAATCTGGAAATAGGCGTGAGGGAGCATTGTCGCATTCAGCGCAACACAGCTTTCCATCCGGCCACGATTATCCTCGCCGGAATAAGGACTATGTTCCCTCCATGAGTTGAAACCGTTTTCCTCGATGGAGGTTCCGATGATCAGACAGATCTTGATGAGTACGGTTCTTGCCGCCGTCTTCGCGACGGGCGCCGTGCTGGCTTCGTCCTCGGCAAATGCCGCTTCTCACTGGCGTTTGGACCTGCCGCAGCAATCGCAGCAGGCACAGCAGCAGACGCCTTCGCAGCAGTAAGGTTTATTTGCCGATAGTCTTCGCCGGCCGTGGCGGTACCCTTGCGGTGCCGCATCGCGAAGACGACGGAAGCGTTCTTCGGCACCGTCACGCCAGATGCGGGGCGGTGTGAAGAACGCTTCGTCATTTGATCAGCTGGCCTCGGCGTATTCGGGCTCAGTGTAGAGTTCCTTCTCACGGCCGATCAGGATTTCCGCCAGCACCCAATAGGCTTCTTCCCAGGCCGTCAGAATCTCCGGCGTTGCCGCATCGCCCAGCACATCCTTGATGGCGCCCAGCAGGGCAGCGCCGACCGCGGGATAGTGCTCCGGTTGGATGTTCAAGCCAGCGTGCCGCTGGGCGATGTGCTCCACCGGGCGGGCGAGCGCCGGCAGATTGTCGATGTTGCGCGCATAGGACAGGATAGCGGAGGCCAGTGCCACGGGCTGTGTGCCATTCGGCCCTTGGCGCGATTGGTCGAACA
>DATJJW010000015.1:0-24377 GCA_035491935.1 Allostellaceae bacterium
CTGCGGGATATTGGTGCATCGGCCTTGCCGGCGAGGCGGAGTCGCCGCTCAGCAGCCACAAGCTTGACGGCAAGGTCTGCCTGGTCCTGGGCTCGGAGGGCGATGGGCTCAGGCGTCTGACGCGCGAAGCCTGCGACCTGATGGCCCGGCTACCGACCCAAGGCCCCGTCGCCAGCCTCAACGTCTCCAACGCCGCGGCGATCGCACTTTACGAATATGTGAGAAGCGGCACGAATATGTGAGAAGCGGCAGCTAACCTACGCCGAATCGTCATGGCCGGGCGTCCTGGCCATGACGACAATGATGAAGCGCGGCCTCTGCGTGGTCCTGCCGCCCCCCCCGGAGGTCCTACTGTCCCCGCACCAGCGGCTTGTAGCGGAAGCGGTGCGGCTCGTCGGCATCGACACCCAGGCGCTTCTTCCGGTCGGCCTCGTACATCTGGTAGTTGCCTTCGAACCAGACGACCTTGGCATCGCCCTCGAAGGCCAGGATATGTGTGGCAAGGCGGTCGAGGAACCAGCGATCATGGGTGATGACCACGGCGCAGCCGGCGTATTCTTCCAGAGCGTCTTCCAACGCGCGTAGCGTATCGACGTCGAGATCGTTGGTCGGCTCGTCGAGCAGCAGCACATTGGCGCCGGTCTTAAGCATGCGGGCGATGTGCACGCGGTTACGCTCGCCGCCCGAGAGCTGGCCGACCTTCTTCTGCTGGTCCGAGCCCTTGAAATTGAACAGCGCCACATAGGAACGACTGTTCATCTTGCGGCGGCCGAGGTCGATCTCGTCCAGCCCGTCCGACACCACCTCCCAGACGTTCTTGTCGGCCGGCAGCGCGTCACGCGACTGATCGACATAGCCCAGCTTCACCGTATCGCCGACGCGGAAGTCACCGCTGTCGGGCTTCTCCTGGCCGGTGATCATGCGGAACATCGTCGTCTTGCCGGCGCCGTTCGGACCGATCACGCCGACGATGCCGCCCGGCGGCAAACGGAAGGACAGATCCTCCATCAGCATACGGTCACCGAAGCTCTTGTTGATGTGGCTGGCCTCGATGACGAGGTCACCGAGGCGCGGTCCCGGCGGCAGGACGATCTGCGCGGTCTCGGGCGCCTTCTCCTTGCTCTGCGCGACCAATTCCTCATAGCTCTGCAACCGGGCCTTGGACTTGGCCTGGCGCGCCCGCGGGCTCGCCTGCACCCATTCAAGCTCGCGCGCGATGGTACGCTGGCGCGCGATCTCTGTCTTGTTCTCGAGCTCCAGCCGCTTCTGCTTCTCGACCAGCCAGCCGGTATAGTTGCCTTCATAGGGGAAGGTCCGACCGCGATCGACCTCCAGGATCCAGTTGGCCACGTCGTCGAGGAAGTAGCGATCGTGGGTCACGGTCACCACCGTGCCGGGGAAATCCTTCAGATAGCGCTGCAGCCAAGCGACCGATGCCGCGTCCAGATGGTTGGTCGGCTCGTCGAGCAGCAGCATGTCCGGCTTCTCCAGCAACAGCCGGCAGAGCGCCACGCGGCGCCGCTCGCCGCCGGACAGCTTGGTCACTTCCGCATCGCCCGGCGGGCAGTTCAGCGCATCCATGGCGATCTGCACCGTGCGATCGATCTCCCAGCCATTGGCCGCGTCGATCTTCTCCTGAAGCTCGCCCTGCTCGGTGATGAGATCGTTCATCTCGTCGTCGGTGAGTTCCTCGGCGAAGCGCGCGCTCACTTCCTCGAAGCGCTTCAGCAGCGCCTGGGTCTCCGCCAGGGCCTGCATGATGTTGCCCTGCACGTCGAGATTCGGGTCGAGCTCCGGCTCCTGGGCCAGATACCCCACCGAGACGCCTTCGGCTGCCCAGGCCTCGCCGTTGAACTCCTTGTCCACCCCGGCCATGATCTTGAGCAGGGTCGATTTACCGGCACCATTCGGCCCCAGCACGCCGATCTTGGCGCCGGGCAGGAAGGACAGCCACACATCCTTGAAGATTTCCCGGCCGCCCGGATAGACCTTCTGCAGGCCCTTCATGACGTAGATGTATTGATATGCGGCCATAAAACGGTCTCTCCGAAAAAACTCTGTCGGGTGGGAAGGCGGGCAATACGGGCGGTTCCGGCCGACGCCGGGAGCGGTTCTAGACCATCGGCCGCCCGCGATGCAACCAGCCTCCGGGAAGTGCCGGCCCGCCACGCACCGTGTCTTTCAGCCCACACCTCTGATGAAAAACGGTGAACACCCCCTCTGAACGCCTTGTAAGAACACAATATTGACGAAATTCAACGCCACTTCCTCGTCGCATTGCGGTATGGGTGGTGGCATACATTTCCATCTCCGGTTTCTCGCCACCCGGCTCGCCCGCACAACGACAGAACAGCACCTTCCTCCATATTGAAGTGCCGTCCCTGTTCGTTAATCCCTCGGCGACGAAACGAATTTCCAGAAGCCTACCGCCTACCCCTCCCTTGATTGCCCGGCAATCGATTGTATGAAACGAGGAGTCTCCATGAAGCACACTTTCAAACTGTTGGCCGTCGCCCTACTCGCCTCGGCGTCGACCGCCGCCATGGCCGATCCGCTGGTCGGCCCCTATGTCGGCGTCGGTGTCGGCACCAACAAAAACATGCAGACTTCCCCGCACATCGCCGGTGGCCCGCAGTGGAACTACCGTTGGGGCATCAGCGCTGAAGGGTCGGCCGGTTATTCGTTCGGCGACATGCCTGCGCTTGGTGGCGGCGGTCTGCGCGCCGAGTTCGAGTTCGGCTATCGCCATAGCAAGGTCGCCCACTACAAGGGCGCCGCCGCCGGCAATAGCGGTGGTTCGCTCCGGAACTTGGATTACCTGGTCAACGCCATCTATGACTTCGACCAGTTCAGCCTGCCGGTCATCCCGCATGTCGGCTTCGGCGCCGGCTATTCCAGCGTGAATCTGCGCTCCAACAGCAGTGGCGTCTTCCAGCATGGTTTCGCGCCGACCATCCAGGGCATCGTCGGTATCGAATATCCGATCCCGAGCGTCCAGGGCCTGAATGTCGGCCTCGACTATCGTTACATCGAGACCTTCAAAGAGCGGGTCAATGTCGGCGCCGGCAGCTCCCGCGTCAGCCAGGGCGACCATAACTTCCTGCTGACGGCTCGTTATACCTTCGCCGCTCCGCCGGCCCCGCCGCCGGCCCCGGCCCCGGCTCCGGTCGCCGCTCCCGCCCCGGCTCCGGAAGCGCAGCGCGCCTTCCAGGTGTTCTTCGACTTCGACAAGTCGAACATCACTGCCGAAGCCGCCGCGACCATCCAGAAGGCCGCTGCCACCGTGCAGGCCGGCCATGTCGCCACCATCAACGTGACCGGCCACACCGATACCGTCGGCTCGGTGAAGTACAACCTCGCCCTGTCACAGCGCCGCGCCGAGGCCGTCAAGCGTCAGCTGGTGGCTGATGGTATTTCGGCCTCCGAAATCGCGACCACCGGCGTCGGCAAGTCCGGCCTGCTGGTCCCGACCCCGGACGGCGTCCGCGAGCCGCAGAACCGTCGCGCGGAAATCGTCCTTCAGTAAGTTCCTTACCAACGGGCGGGCCGGAATCTCGGCCCGCCCAAATTTTGTCTACCAACAAGGCGGCGCTGCCGCCTTGTTTCATCTCTAGAGTGACCTTATTCATGAAAAATTCGATCAAGTTCCTGGCGGCCGCCCTGTTGGCGACCGTGTCGACTGCTGCCATGGCCGATCCGTTGGTCGGCCCCTATGTCGAACTCGGCGTGGGCGCCAATCATCCCAACACCTTCAGCTCGAACCTCGGCGGCAACCAGTGGAACTATAACTGGGGCATCTCGACCAACCTCACCGGCGGCTACTCCTTCGGTGACCAATCCTGGGCCGGCAATGGCGGCCTGCGCGCCGAGTTCGAGTTCGGCTATCTGCAGAGCAGTGTCAATCATTACGCTGGTGCCTCGCCTGCCGTCATTTCGGGCGGCACGCTGAAGCAGTTCTCCTACATGGTGAACGGCCTCTATGACTTCGACCAGCTCGGCTGGCCGGTCATTCCGCATGTCGGCATCGGCGCCGGCGCCAGCAGCGTCCACCAGGGCTCGACCAGCGGCGTCATCGTCGCCCATCTGCAGGGCTTCCGCCCGAGCGTGCAGGGCATCGTCGGCGTCGAATACCCGATTCCGGGCTATCGCGGTCTGAACCTCGGCATCGACTATCGCTACATGGAGACGTTCAATCTGCATGAGACGGCCAATACGCCTGCCTCAGGCCATGGCAACCTGGGTGACCACAACATCCTGGTGACGCTGCGCTACACCTTCGCCGCGCCGTCGGCCCCGCCGGCTCCGGTTCCGGCTCCGGCTCCCGTCGCGGCTCCGGCCCGGGCTCCGGAAGCACAGCGCGCCTTCCAGGTGTTCTTCGACTTCAACAAGTCGAACATCACCGCCGAAGCCGCCGCGACCATCCAGAAGGCTGCCGCCACGGTGAAGGCTGGCCATGTCGCCACCATCAACGTGACCGGCCACACCGACACCGTCGGCTCGGCGAAGTACAACCTCGCCCTGTCGCAGCGCCGTGCCGTTGCGGTCAAGCAGCAGCTGGTGGCCGATGGCGTTTCGGCCTCCGAGATCGCGACCACCGGCGTCGGCAAGTCCGGCCTGCTGGTCCCGACCCCGGACGGCGTCCGCGAGCCGCAGAACCGTCGCGCGGAAATCGTGCTGCAGTAATCTGCAAACGGAAAAGGATGGGCCGGCAACCCGGCCCATCCCAACCGCAGATGGGCGCGTTTCCGCAAGGGAGCGCGCTTTTTTTATTTTGTCTCGATGCGGCTGAACCAAACCCGCTTTCATGGCGGGAACTCTTTGCAATGCTTGTGATTTCTTGATGCGAAGCGCCCGCTTCGCCAGCTGGGGCGGCGGCCAGCTATTGTAGCATTTTTGCACCACCCCTCAAGCATTGAAACTTAATGGTGAAACGTCTCTTAACGCCCCGGGTTTTACGTGCCGATTGCGCCGCAATCAAAGCCCCGACTTGAGGAGATATAATGAAGCACTCCATCAAAATCTTGGCGGTTGGCCTGCTCGCCACCGTTTCCAGCGCCGCCATGGCCGATCCTTTGGTTGGTCCTTATGTCGAGCTCGGCGTCGGCGCTCATCACCTCCTGCAGACCTCGCCGAAGGGTATCGCCGGCGGTCCGCAGTGGAATTACAACTGGGGCATCGCCCCTAACCTCGCCGGCGGTTATTCGTTCGGCGACCAGCCCTGGGCCATGGGCGGCGGTCTGCGCGCCGAATTCGAGTTCGGCTATCGCCAGGGCGGCGTCAATGCCTACAAGGGTTCCGCGGCCGGCGTGAACAGCGCCGGTACACTCAAAGCGTTCGACTACATGGTCAACGCCATTTACGACTTCGACCAGGTCCCCAACATGATGGGCCTGCCGATCATTCCGCATGTCGGCTTCGGCGCTGGCGGCACCATGCTGCATATGGCCTCGGCGACCGGCTTCGCTCATATGAGCGGCTTCCGCCCGAGCGTTCAGGGCATCGTCGGTGCGGAATACCCGATCCCGAGCTATCCGAACCTAGCCGTCGGTATCGACTATCGCTACATCGAGACCTTCAACGTCAAGGAAACGGTCGGCGCCGGCTCGTTCGCCGCCGGTGGTCACTCCAATATCGGCGACCATAACTTCCTGGTGACGCTGCGTTACACCTTCGCGGCGCCGCCGGCCCCGCCCCCGGCCCCGCCGCCGGCTCCGGCTGCCGCGCCCGCTCCGGCACCGGAAGCGCAGCGCGCCTTCCAGGTGTTCTTCGACTTCGACAAGTCGAACATCACCGCCGAGGCCGCCGCAACCATCCAGAAGGCTTCGGATGCCGTCAAGGCTGGCCACGTCACGACCATCAACGTGACCGGCCACACCGACACCGTCGGCTCGGTGAAGTACAACCTCGCCCTGTCGCAGCGTCGTGCCGAGGCCGTCAAGCGGCAGCTGATGGCCGATGGCATCCCGGCTTCCGAGATCGCGACCTCCGGTGTCGGCAAGTCCGGCCTGCTGGTCCCGACCCCGGATGGCGTCCGCGAGCCGCAGAACCGCCGCGCGGAAATCGTGCTGCAGTAATCTGCCGACAAAGAAAGGACGGGCTGGTAAACCGGCCCGTCCCGACTGCAACCAGGCGCGTTCCCGTAAGGGAGCGCGCTTTTTTGTTGGCGAAATCTAACCCAGCAGCCTTACGAGCACGGCATTCAGGCGTTGGCGCCCCGCCTCGGTTGCGGCCAGACGCTTGTCGTCCAGGGCCAGGAAGCCGCCTTCGATCAGCACGCCCAACGCCTTTGCATCGAACAGCGCCTCGACATCCTGCCCTGTCTCCTCGATGAAGCGACGGCGCGGGATGCCTTCGGCCAAGCGCAGCCCCATCATCAGCATCTCCGACAGGCGTTCCTCCGCCTCGACCACGATGCGTTCCTCCTCACCATGACCCGAGGATTCGACTGCCGCCAACCACGTCTCCGGCGCCCGCTTCTGGCGCAATGCGTACTTCGCCCCGCCCAGGGTCAGCCGGCCATGGGCGCCCGGCCCGGCGCCGACATAGTTGCCATAGCGCCAATAGGTCAGGTTGTGCCGGCTGGCCTCGCCCGGACGGGCGTGGTTCGAGATTTCATAGGCCGGCATGCCGGCTTCGGCCATGATGGCTTGCGTCAGCTCGTACAGGACGCCGGCCTCATCCTCATCCGGCAGCACGAAATCGCCCCGCGCGTAAGCCGTGTGGAAGGCGGTCCCGGCCTCGATGGTGAGCTGATAGAGCGAGAGATGTCCTCCGGTCAGCCCCAAGGCCCGGCGCAACTCCGCTTCCCAGACAGCCGGCGTCTGTCCCGGCCGGGCATAGATCAGGTCGAAGCTGTGACGGTCGAAATAACGGGCCGCCAGCTCGATGGCGCCCAGCGCCTCGCCTGAATCATGGGTCCGGCCGAGGAATTTCAGATCCGCATCGTTCAGCGCCTGGATGCCCAGGGACACCCGGTTGACACCAGCCGCCCGAAAGCCGGCGAAGCGCGCCGCCTCGACGGAGGTGGGATTGGCCTCCAGGGTGATCTCCGGCGAGGCATCCATCGGCCAGAGTGCCGCTACCCGGTCAATGACCGCCCCGACGGTCGCCGGATCCATCAGCGACGGCGTACCGCCGCCGAAGAAGATCGAGGTGACCGCCTGCTTTCCATCCGACTGCCCCTCAATCGACTGCCCCCCGATCGGCTGCCCCCCAATCAACTGCCCAGGGCCGGTCAGCCCCGCGAAATATTCCAGTTCCTGCAGCAGCGCCCGGCGCCAGCGCGCCTCGTCGAGGCGTTCGCGGACATGGGAATTGAAGTCGCAATAGGGGCATTTCGACTTGCAGAACGGCCAATGGATGTAGATCGCGAAACCAGGATCGGTACTCATGACCCGATAATACTCATGGCCCGATAATACTCATGACCGGCCGAAGCACGCCTCGACCAGTTGGGCGAAAGCTCGGGCACGATGGCTGATCGCGTGCTTCTGCGCCGGGTCGATCTCGGCGAAGGTCCGGTCATGGCCATCGGCCACGAAGATCGGGTCATAGCCGAAACCCTTGTCGCCCCGCCCCGGCGTCACGATCACCCCGTCGATCCGGCCCTCGAAGCTCTCGACATGGCCGTCCGGCCAAGCGAGCGTCAGCGCGCAGATGAAGGCGGCGCGGCGGCCAGGGGCATCCTCGGCGGCGGCGCCCTTGGCCACCAATTCCCGTTCGATACGGTCGAAGGCGTGGGCGAAATTCTTGGTCTCGCCCGCCCAACGCGCGGAATAGATGCCGGGCGCGCCATCCAGCCCCGTGACCGCCAGCCCAGAATCGTCGGCAAGCGCCGGCAATCCCGTGCCCTTGGCCGAGGCCACCGCCTTCAGCTCCGCATTGGCGATGAAGGTGGCGCCGGTCTCCTCCGGCTCCGGCAGCCCATGATCGGCGGCGGAGCTGACCTCGATGCCGAAAGGCTCCAGCAAGGCCGCGATCTCGCGCAGCTTGCCGGCGTTGTGGCTGGCGAGAACCAGCTTGCCGCCCGCGAAGCGCCGCCGTGCCGCCTTCAGCCCGGTCATGGCCGCTTACCCCTGCCCGCCGATGGTGAACCGCTCGGCGTTCATGCCGACCGCCGCGCGCTGTGCCTTGACCAGTTCCGCCGTGCCCTTGCGCGCCAACCGCAGCAGTTCCAGGAACTGCTCCTCGCTGAACGGCGCGTGCTCGGCAGTCGCCTGCACCTCGATCATCTTGCCGGTGCCGGTGATGACGAAATTGGCGTCCGTATCGGCCGATGAGTCCTCGGCATAGTCGAGGTCGAGCACCGGCATGCCTTGATGCACGCCGCAGGAGATCGCGGCGACGAAATCGGTGATCGGCAGCGCGGGCAGGATGCCGGCATCGACCAGCTTGCGCATGGCCAGATGCAGCGCCACATAGCCGCCGGTAATCGAAGCGGTGCGCGTGCCGCCATCGGCCTGGATCACGTCGCAATCGATCTTGAACTGCCGTTCGCCCAGCGCCTTCAAATCGACGACGGCGCGTAAAGAGCGGCCGATCAGGCGCTGGATTTCCTGCGTGCGGCCGGATTGCTTGCCCTTGGCCGCCTCACGATCTGTACGGGTATGGGTCGAACGCGGCAGCATGCCGTATTCCGCGGTGACCCAGCCCGAGCCAGTATTGCGCAGGAAGGGCGGCACTCGCTCGTCAAGGCTCGCGGTGCACAGTACATGGGTATCGCCGAATTTCACGAGGCAGGAACCCTCGGCATATTTCGCAAAGCCTGGCTCCAGGCTGACGGTGCGGAGCTGATCGGGGGCACGGCCGGACGGACGGGGCATGATGGCAATACTCTTGAAACCGAAATTGGCAGGAAACAGTGAATGACGGGGCGCACGCTACCCTCAACCGGGCATCAGCGTCCACCCGGCACGTGGGCGCACCTGCCTTTCCCGCTTGTGCCTCATCCGGACGGCCCGCATTCGGACGGCTACCATTCGGACCACAGTCATCTGGGCGCCGGCCGCGCATTTCGGCTTGTCGAGCGCCCCTCGCTCACGGCATTGATGTGATAATTCATTTCGATCCCACGCGTGGAAGGCGAATCCTGCGCTTTTTCTCCAGGCCCAGCCCCGCCCCGCCGGCAGCAAAGCGCGCCGATATCATTTGTTGTCCCGAGGTTCCATGGACGAAGTAGACCGCGGCTCCCAGCATCCATCCGATGCGCAGCCTTCCGCGCAGCTCCACGCGCCCGACGACCCCGCGGCACATGCCCCTCTGCCGAACCGGCAGGCGACCGAGCCCAACGGCGCCCCCAGCGAGGCCGAAATCCAACGGCGCGCCGCCTCGCGCCGGCGCCGCGTCACCATGTTGGCGTTGATCCTGCTGATCGCCGCCGTCGCCGTGATCATCTGGCTGATCATGAATCGTGGTCTGGAAAGCACGGACGACGCCTTCATCGACGGCGATGCGGTCTCGATCGCGCCGCAGGTCGGCGGCAAGGTGCGCGCCGTCCATTTCACCGACAACCAGGTCGTCGGGCGCGGCGACCTGTTGCTGGAGATCGACCCGCGCGAGTACGAGATCGCGGTCGCCACGGCCAAGGCCAAGCTGGAATCCGCCGACGCCCAGATCAAGACCGGCGAGGCGAACCTCGCCATCATCAAGACCACCGCCGGCGCCTCCGTCGACCAGGCACGCAGCGACCTGGCACGCCAGCAGCACCTGGTGCAGCAATCTCAGGACCAGGTGAACAGCGCACGGGCCACGGCCCAGCGCGCGGCGGCCGACGCCTCCCGCGCCGTCTCGCTCTATCGCGATCGCGTCATGTCGAAGCAGGATCTGGACAAGGCACAGGCCGCCGCGCGCTCCAGCCAGGCCGACCTGCAGGCCGCCCAGCGCGCGGTAAGCGCGGCGCAGTCGGCCACGCAATCGGCCAAGGCCCAGCTCGACCAGGCGCTGACCGTGCCGCAGCAGATCGCGCTGCGTGAAGCGGCGCTGGCCCAGGCCCATGCCGCCGCAGATCAGGCCGCCGCCGAGCTGCGCCAGGCCCAGCTCAACCTGTCCTATACCCGTGTACTGGCACCGCAAAGCGGCCGGATCGCCGCCCGCTCGGTCAATCCCGGCGACACGGTGCAGGCGAACCAGATGCTGGCGCGGCTGGTCATCGGCATGCCGTGGATCACCGCCAATTTCAAGGAAACCCAGATCACCCATATGGCGCCGGGCCAGCCGGCGCGCATCAAGGTCGATGCCTTCCCGGACATGACCCTGCACGGCTATGTCGACAGCATCCAGCCGGCCACCGGCACGCAGTTCAGCCTGCTGCCGGCGGAGAATGCCACGGGCAATTACGTCAAGGTCGTGCAGCGCGTGCCGGTCAAGATCGTGCTCGACAACCCGGCGACCCTGGAACAGTCGCTGCCGCTGGGCCTGTCGGTCGAGCCGGAGGTCGACACCACGGCGCCGGCCGCCGCCGTCCAGCCGCGCATCGAGCCGCCCGCGACGCTGGAAGGCGACGGCAAGGTGCCCGACGGCGGCACGGCGCAATAGGGGCCGCGGGAGAGGACGGTGGCGCAGGAAAGGAAGATCAATCCCTGGCTGATCGCGCCCGTGGTCGCGATGGCGGCGTTCATGGAGGTGCTGGACATCTCCATCGCCAATGTCGCGCTGCGCCACATCGCGGGCGACATGTCTGCCAGCCAGGATGAATCGACCTGGATCCTGACCTCCTACCTCGTCACCAACGCCATGGTGCTGCCGGCCTCGGGGTGGCTTTCGACCGTGCTCGGCCGCAAGAACTGCTTCCTCGCCTGCATCGCCGGCTTCTCGGTCAGCTCGCTTGCCTGCGGCCTGGCACCCAACCTCTATTTCCTGATCTTCTTCCGCGCGATCCAGGGTCTGACCGGCGGCGGGCTCCAGCCCAATGCGCAGGCGATATTGGCCGATGCCTTCCCGCCGGAGAAACGCGGCATGGCCTTTTCGCTCTACGGCATCGCCACGGTCTTCGCCCCCGCCATCGGCCCGACCTTGGGCGGCTGGATCACGGACAATTTCTCCTGGCGCTGGGTCTTCCTCATCAACGTGCCGGTCGGCATCATGCTGTTCGGCCTGATCACGGCGCTGATCCAGGACCCGGTGGAGCTGGTGGCCGAGCGTGCACGCCGCCTCAAGGCCGGCATCAAGATCGACTATCTGGGCTTCTCGCTGCTGATCATCGGCCTCGGCTGCCTGCAGATCATGCTGGACAAGGGGCAGGAAGACGACTGGTTCGGTTCGCTCTTCATCACCGCACTGGCGATCGTCTCCGCCGTCGCGCTGATCTCCTTCATCCTTTGGGAGCTGGGCCAGGCCGACCCGATCGTCGATCTTCGCCTGTTCGCCGACCGCAACTTCGCCTTCGGCAACATGCTGATGCTGATGCTGGGCTTCGTGCTGCTGGGCAGTACCGCGCTGCTGCCGATCCTGGTGCAGAGCCAGTTCGGCTACACCGCGACCAGCGCCGGCCTCGTGCTGTCGCCGGGCGGCTTCGCCATCATCCTCATGCTGCCGCTGGTCGGGCGCTTCGCCGGCAGGGTCGACCCGCGCCTGTTCATCGTCGCAGGCTTGATCATCACCTCGGCGACGCTGCTCTATATCGCGCGCATCTCGCCTTTCACTGATTACAGCACACTGATGTGGGCGCGCGTCGTCCAGGGCGCAGGCCTGGCGCTGCTGTTCATCCCGATCAACTTGACAGCCTATGTCAACGTGCCGCGCACCAAGAGCAGCGCCGCCGCCTCGATCATCAACCTGTCGCGCAATCTGGGTGGCGCCATTGGCATCTCGGTGATCACGACGATGCTCGCCCGCCACCGCCAGATACATCAGAATTACCTGGTGCCTCATGCCGCACCGGGGCAGCCCGGCTACGACCATCTGATGACCACCCTGTCGGGGCATCACGCGCTGGCCGCCCAGGCGCCGGGCCTGGTCGATCCCCACGCCTTGAGCCAAGTCTATGCCCGGGTGCAGGACCAGGCGAGCATGCTGTCCTTCCTCGACGGCTTCCAGTTCATGGGCATCGCCTTCCTGGTGCTAGCGCCGATCGTCCTGCTGATGAAACGCCCGCCCATCGGCGCCGCCGGCCCCAGGGGCGCGCACTAGTCGGGACGCATTCAACGGCTGTTTCATTGACGCCTCGACGTGTGCTGCTTAAATTCTGCGCCGCCATGGCCCCTACCTGGACAACGCCCTCTTCGAGCTCGATCGCAGCGCTGAACAACCGCAGTCGCGAGATTTTTCGGCTGATCGTCGATTCATACGTCGAGACCGGCGAACCGATCGGGTCGCGAACCTTGTCGCGGCGCCTGGGCATGCATCTGTCGCCGGCGACGATCCGCAACGTCATGGCCGATCTGGAGGAGGCCGGGCTGCTCTATGCGCCGCATACCTCCGCCGGGCGCCTGCCGACCGATGCGGGGCTGCGCCTCTTCGTCGACGGGCTCCTGGAGATCGGCGGCATGAGCCAGGACGAGCAGCGCTCTCTGGAGACGCAATGCCAGGCCCAGGGCAAGTCGCTGTCGCGCATGCTGGAGGAATCGATCACCGCACTCTCCGGCCTGTCGCAATGCGCGGGACTGGTGCTGGCGCCCAAGGTCGAACGCGCACTGAAGCATGTCGAATTCGTCTCGCTGGCGCCGGGCCGGGCCCTGGTCGTCATGGTGACCGAGGATGGACTGGTCGAAAACCGGGTGATCGAGGTGCCGATGGGCATCCCGGGTTCGGCCCTGATTTCGGCCGGCAATTTCCTTTCCGCCAGGATCGTCGGCCGCACGCTGGAGGATGCGCGCGGCGACATCCAGGCGGAGATGGACGCCAATCGCGCCGAGCTGGACCAGGCGGCCCAGCGCCTGGTCGCGATGGGGCTGGCGAGCTGGAGCGGCGAGGAAGCCGACCGCTCGTTGATCGTCCGCGGCCAGGCCAAGCTACTCGACGACGTGGTGGCGCTGGAGGATCTGGAACGGGTACGCCGGCTGTTCGAGATCCTGGAGACGCGAGAGACCATGATGCGCCTGGTCGAGGCGACGAGCCGGGGTGAAGGCGTGCAGATCTATATCGGCGCTGCAAACCCGCTTTTCGGCGTCACCGGTTGCTCCATGGTCGTTGCACCTTATCTGAATAGTCGGGAACAGATCATCGGCGCCATCGGCGTGATCGGTCCGACCCGCATCAACTACGCCCGAATCATCCCGATGGTGGACTATACCGCCAAGATGATCGGCCGTTTCATCGGCTGAGCCGCCAACGCGGCTTAGTCATTTTTCGAGACACCAGGACCAAGACACCAGGAAAGTTCAAGATGACCGATACCCCCGCCGAGCCGACGCAAGAGATCGAAACCGACGCCGCGCCCGACGAAATCGAAACCAAGGTGGCCGAACTCGAAGCCGAAGTCGCTGCGCTCAAGGATCAGCATCTGAGGGCGCTGGCCGAGGTGGAGAACGTGCGCCGCCGGGGCCAGCGCGAAGTCGAGGACACCAAGCGCTACGCTGCATCGAGTTTCGCCCGCGACCTGCTCTCCACTGCCGACAATCTGCGCCGCGCCATCGAGAGCGTGCCGGCGGATCTCGCCAAGGAAGGCATTCTCAAGACCCTGGTCGAGGGTGTGTCGGCGACCGAGCGCGAGCTGCTCGGCGCCTTCGAGAAGCATGGCATCAAGAAGATCAACCCCATGGGTGAGAAGTTCGACCATAACTTCCACCAGGCGATCTTCGAGACCGAGAATACCGGCCACCCGGCCGGCACGGTATTCCAGGTGCTGCAGCCGGGTTATGTCCAGCATGACCGCCTGCTGCGCCCGGCCATGGTCGGCGTCGCCAAGGGCGATACCGCGAAGCCGGCGGATACCGCATCGGCGGAAGGCGACGGCAAGAACGGCCAGGCCCATCAGCGCGTCGACACCAGCGCTTGATCGCGGGCTTGCCGGCTGGTCGGGAAATCATGGCCCGCCAGCCGGATCGCGCGTCGGATCCGCGCCCTCGCCCGCTAGGCGGGAAACGGCGGCCAGCAATACCATTTGCACCGTTGCGGGCGCGAAGCCGACTTCATATATACCCTGAGCGACGGCGCGGTGCTTCCCCGCGCCGGAACGTCAATATGTTGGGGAATGATGCGGTGCCTGCCAGGGCCGCTAGTTCTGCTGGAAACGAGAGGAATTCATGAGCAAAGTCATCGGTATCGACCTTGGCACGACCAACTCCTGCGTCGCGGTCATGGAAGGCAAATCCGCCAAGGTCATCGAGAACAGCGAGGGCGCGCGCACGACGCCGTCCATGGTCGCTTTCACGTCGAGTGATGAGCGCCTCGTCGGCCAGGCGGCCAAACGCCAGGCCGTCACCAACCCGGAAAATACCTTCTTCGCCATCAAGCGCCTGATCGGCCGCCGGTTCAACGACCCGATGGTCAAGAAGGACATCGACCTGGTCCCCTACAAGATTCTGGCGGCCGAGAATGGCGATGCCTGGGTCGAAAGCCGCGGCACCAAATACGCGCCTTCCCAGATCAGCGCCTTCATCCTGCAGAAGATGAAGGAAACGGCCGAAGCCTATGTCGGCGAGACGGTGACCCAGGCGGTCATCACGGTCCCCGCATACTTCAACGACAGCCAGCGCCAGGCGACCAAGGACGCCGGCAAGATCGCCGGCCTCGAAGTGCTGCGCATCATCAACGAGCCGACGGCGGCGGCCCTTGCCTATGGCATGGAGCGGCGCGGCAGCGGCACGATCGCGGTCTATGACCTGGGCGGCGGCACCTTCGACGTGTCCGTACTGGAGATCGGCGACGGCGTGTTCGAGGTGAAGTCGACCAACGGCGACACCTTCCTCGGCGGCGAAGACTTCGACAACAAGATCATCGACTACCTCGCCGACGAGTTCAAAAAGGAACAGGGCGTCGACCTGCGCAACGACAAGCTGGCGCTGCAGCGTCTGAAGGAGGCGGCCGAGAAGGCCAAGATCGAGCTCTCCTCCTCGATGCAGACCGAGGTCAACCTGCCCTTCATCACGGCGGACCAGAGCGGCCCGAAGCATCTGAACATCAAGCTGACCCGCGCCAAGCTGGAAAGCCTGGTCGACGATCTGGTCCAGCGCACCATCGGCCCCTGCGCGGCCGCGCTGAAGGATGCCGGCCTCAAGGCTTCCGACATCGACGAGGTGATCCTGGTCGGCGGCATGACCCGCATGCCCAAGATCGCCGAGACGGTGAAGAACTTCTTCGGCAGGGAGCCGCATAAGGGCGTCAACCCGGACGAGGTCGTCGCCATCGGCGCCGCCATCCAGGCGGGCGTGCTGAAGGGCGAGGTCAAAGACGTCCTGCTGCTCGACGTGACGCCGTTGTCGCTAGGCATCGAGACGCTGGGCGGCGTGTTCACCCGCCTGATCGACCGCAACACGACGATCCCGACCAAGAAGTCCCAGGTCTTCTCGACCGCCGAGGACAACCAGACGGCCGTGACGATCCGCGTGTTCCAGGGCGAGCGTGAAATGGCGGCGGACAACAAGCTGCTCGGCCAGTTCGACCTGCTCGGCATCCCCGCCGCACCCCGTGGCGTGCCGCAGATCGAGGTGACCTTCGACATCGACGCCAACGGCATCGTCCAGGTATCGGCCAAGGACAAGGGCACCGGCAAGGAGCAGCAGATCCGCATCCAGGCCTCCGGCGGGTTGTCGGATTCCGAGATCGAGAAGATGGTCCGGGATGCCGAGGCCAATGCCGCCGACGACAAGAAGAAGCGCGAAGTCGTCGAGCTGCATAACCAGGGCGAGAGCATCATCCACTCGACCGAACGCACCATCAAGGAGAACGGCGACAAGCTGCCGCCGGCCGACAAGACCGCTGCCGAACAGGCGATCGCGGCACTCCGCGAGGTGCTGGAGTCGGGCGATGCCGACGCCATCAAGCCGAAGCTGGAGGCGCTGACCCAGGCGTCGATGAAGCTGGGCGAGGCGCTCTACAAGGCTCAGGCCGAGGCGCCTGGTGCCGGTCCGGAGGGCACCGCCGAAGCCGGTGGCAGCCACCAGGCGGGCGGCGAGGAAGGCCCGAAGGTCGTCGACGCCGACTTCGAGGAAGTCAACGACCAGAAGAAGGGCACCGGCGCTTAATCGCTGGCACCTGTCAGTGCTTAACCGCGACCAGCCGGGACGGTATGGTTCGTGCAGGACGTTCTGCGAATCCTTTCGCGCGTCGTGTCACGAACCGTACCGGCCCAGCCGGTCGCCGGCCGGGGTCTGAGGAACAATGGCAAAGCAAGATTATTACGAGCTGCTCGGCGTCCAGCGTGGCGCCTCTGCCGATGATCTGAAGAAGGCCTATCGCAAGCTGGCCATGCAGTATCATCCGGATCGAAATCCGGGCGACAAGACGGCCGAGCATAAATTCAAGGAATTGAGCGAAGCCTATGACGTCCTGAAGGACGATCAGAAGCGTGCCGCCTATGACCGCTTCGGCCATGCCGCCTTCGAGAATGGCGGCGGTCCGCGCGGCGGTGGGCCGGGGCCCGATTTCGGTTTCGCCTCCGGCTTCGCCGACATCTTCGACGAGATGTTCGGCGAGTTCGTCGGCGGCGGCCGGCGCTCCCAGGCGAATGCCCGGGGATCGGATCTTCGCTACAATCTCGAAGTCAGCCTGGAAGACGCCTTCAAGGGCTCGACCGCGCAGATTCGCGTGCCGACTTCGGTCGCCTGCGATTCCTGCCACGGCTCGGGCTCGGAGGCGGGATCCAAGCCGGTCAACTGCTCGACCTGCGGCGGCATCGGCAAGGTGCGCGCCCAGCAGGGCTTCTTCACCATCGAACGCACCTGCCCCAGTTGCGGCGGTGTCGGCCGGGTCATCGAGAACCCCTGCAAGAACTGTGGCGGCCAGGGCCGGGTCCGGCGCGAGAAGACGCTGTCGGTCAACATCCCGGCTGGCGTCGAGGACGGCACGCGCATTCGTCTGGCCGGCGAAGGGGAAGCAGGATTACGGGGCTCGGCTCCCGGCGATCTCTACATCTTCCTGAGTGTGACGCCCCATCGCCTGTTCCAGCGCGATGGTGCCAATATCCAGTGCCGCGTGCCGATCTCGATGACGACGGCAGCCCTGGGCGGCCAGGTCGAGGTACCGACCATCGACGGCACCCGTGCCCGGGTGAATATCCCGGCCGGTACGCAGTCGGGCCACCAGTTCCGCCTGCGTGGCAAGGGCATGTCCGTGCTGCGCTCGCCCGCACGCGGCGACATGTTCATCGAAGCGGTGGTCGAGACGCCGGTCAAGCTGAGCAAGCGCCAGCAGGAATTGCTGCGCGAATTCGAGGCGGAAGCCGAACAGGCCCATTCCAGCCCCGAATCCGAAGGCTTCTTCGCCAAGGTAAAGGAGTTCTGGGACGATCTCAGGGAGTAATCCCGGAGGTTCGGCTGGATTATCCTGAGGGCAATCCAGCCCCCTACCCCTTCAATTCCCGTTCTATCGCCGCGATCCCGTCGCGCAGCGCATCCAGCGCCTTACGCTCCAGCTCGGCCGAGTGGCGGAGCCGTGGGATCGAGACATGCAGCGCCGCCACGCCATAGCTCTCCGGCGCGCGGATGAGACGGGCAACGGCATGGCCGCCGGCGGTGAATTCGCCGGTCGTGACCGCATGGCCGTCGCGGCGCACCTGGGTCGTTGCCGCCAGGAGCTCGCCGCGTGTCGCCAGCGTCATGCCGGTGAAAACCTGCAGAGGCGCCCGCGCCAGATAGGCCTCCAGCTCGTCATCGCCCATCGCCGCCAGCATGACCCGGCTGGCCGCCCCGGCATAGAGCGGGATGGCGACGCCGATCTGCTGGGTCTGGCCGACCGCATGGGTGCTCTCGACGCTGTCGATGTTGTAACGATGGTCGCCATCGCGCAGCGACAGCACGATGGTCTCGTTGATCTCGTCGCGTAAGGCCTCCATGGTCGGCCGCGCCGCCTGGCGGATCGGCACGCTGGCCAGGAAATCCATGGCATGGGCAAGCGCCATCGGCCCCAGCAGATAGGCCCCGGTCTCCGCATTCTGGTCGAGGAAACCCGCGCGGCGCAGCACCGTCGCGATGCGGAACACCGTGGGCTTGGGCAGGCCCAGCCGCTCCGACAGCTCAGGCAAGCCCAGTGCCGGACGTTCGCGGGTGAAGCAACGCAGCATCGAGGCGGCGCGATCGACGATGCTGACGGTCTTGTCCGCCAAGGCCGCCTTCATGCCGCCCCCCCGAGCTGATGGGCGATCTCATCGATGGCATGGCGCACCAGAACCGCGAATTCGGCGGCACGAGGCTTGTCGATCCGTTCGGTCGGGCAGGAGATGCTGAAGGCGACGCATTCGCCGGAATAGAGCCGCACGCCGGCCGAGACCGCCGCGGTCTGCGCCAGCACCGTGCCGATCACCGTGGCGACGCCGTCGCGCCGTACCGCCGCCAGCGACGCTTCCACGCGGTCGATCTCCGCCGCATCCGCGGCCGATTTCAGCCGCGCCATATAATCCGCCAACGCGCGCGGCGGCAAATTGGCAAGCAGTGCCAGCCCGGCCGCACCGACATGCAGCGGCCGGCTGTTGCCGATCTGACTGAGGCGGCGGAAATGCTGCAGGCTCTCGACATAATCGACATGGACCCGCTGGTCACCGTCACGCACGCTCAGGATCACCGTCTCGTCGACCGCGTCGCGGACGCGCCGCATGATCGGTTGAGCGATCATGCGCAGATCGACCTGGTTGCGCCGCAGTGCCCCCAATTGCAGCCAGGTGAAGCCCAGAATATACATGCCGTCCGCCCGCCGGCGCAGCATGCCGTGCCGCACCAGCGTGTTGAGAATGCCCAAAAGCGTCGCGCGCGGTACCCGCGTCGAGGCCGCAAGCGCCTCCAGGCTCCAGACCGGCCGTTCCGGCGTAAAGCAGGCAAGCGCGCGAAAGCCTCGCTCGATCGCCTCGCCCTTGTAAAGCGACTCGGCTTTGTGAATCGGTTGGGCCGGTTTGCCCGTCATCCTCCCCTCGATCATCCATCCACCTACCATCGTAGGTTAGAACGTCTGTAGCAGGAACGAAACGTCATTTCATTCATGGCATGGAACCTTGACCCAATCCTGGTGATTTTGTACGATTATAAAAATCAAAATCATATTTCATTTTTTTAACAGGAGAGCGCCATGGCCGTTTTGGAGCGGGAGATCACGATCCGGAAACTAGGGCCGGCCTGTGGTGCGGAGATCACCGGCGTCGACCTGACCAAGCCGCTGTCGGCGGGTGCCGTACGGGAGATCCAGCAGGCGTGGAACGAGAATTTGGTGCTGCTGTTCCGTGGCCAGACCCTGGGTCAGGAGGACCAGCTGCGCTTCGCCGCCAATTTCGGCGAGCTGGGTAATCGCAAGCAGGCGCCGGATCAGCTGCGCACCCGCACCGAGGGCGTATTGCAGCTCGACCCACGTGTGCTGCTGGTCTCGAACATGAAGGAGAACGGCGTACCGGTCGGCGCCTTCGGCGATGGCGACATGTGGTTCCACATCGATTCCGGCTACAGCGCAAGGCCCTACAGATACACCTTCCTCTACGGCGTAAAGCTGCCGAGCGAAGGCGGCAACACCAGGTTCTCCAACATGTACAAGGCCTATGACGCGGTGCCCGGGCGGCTGAAGACGCTACTGACCGGCAAGCGCGCGCTGCATGTCCATGAGTACAAGCGCAACGAGAAGATCGACGGTGACACCGACGTCACCAACATCCCCCACGCCTATCACCCAATATTCATCACCCATCCACGCACAGGCAGGAAATCGCTCTTCGTCGACCGGCTGATGACCGCACGGCTCGAAGGCTTCTCGCTGGCCGAAAGCGACGAAATCCTGGCCGAGCTCTATGAGATCGGCGAGCGGGAGGAATTCATCTACGAGCATGTCTGGCAGCTCGGCGACTTCATCATGTGGGACAACCTCGCCACCATCCATGCCCGGACGTATTTCCCCAAGGACCAGAGCCGGATGCTGCGCCGCTGCACCATCGAGGGCGAGCCGGTCCACGAGTGATCGCGACGGGAGCCCGATCCGTTCAGGTCCGCACGGCTAGGACGGCGTATCGGTCTCCGAACACAGGAATCATCGTGATCTAGAGGAGGTTTCGACATGGCGAACGCCTTTCCCCCGGCCTTCCAGCACTTCATCGACGGCCTGCGCGACATTTGGGCCAAGGAGACCGAGACGAACGCGCGCATGGAAAGCGCCCTGCCCCTGCTGCGCGACGTCGTCAACGACCCGCAGATGCAGGAGATCTCGGCAGGCTGGCCTTCGACCGAGGGCCGCAAGAACCTGCTGTTCTATGTCGATCCGGAATACGGCTTCGCCATCAACGGCGTCGTGCGCGTGCCCGGCCGCACCGGCAGCGTCCACGACCACGGCAATGTCTGGGTCGCCTATGGCGTGATGACCGGCAGCGAGAGCCTCGAGCGCTACACGCGGCTCGATGACGGCAGCAAGCCCGATTGGGCCGAGATCAAGCTGCTCTCGGTCACCAAAGGCTCGTCCGGCAAGGTCGACCTGGTGCCGCCCTATGACATCCACGCCGAGCAAGGCGGCCCGACACGCTCGACCGCGATCATCCTGCGCAGCGAGCGCCTGGGCGACCTGCCGCAGAACATGTTCGACCTGGAGACCGGCCTTGTGAAGAACGGCCCAGGCGCCACGCAGATACCCTACGAATTGCGTGCCTAGATCGCGCTTATCGCCATCGCACCTATTGCGATCGCACTGGAGCACGCCTGGAACCGGCGGGGACACCCGCAGACGCTAGAACAAGAACAAACGACCAGCGACAGGGAGTGACGAGCATGCAGATCGGACGCCGCGATTTCCTCGCGGGGGTGGCGCTTGCCGGCAGCGGGCTGGCAATGCGGCCCGCCTTTGCGGCCAAAGGCTTTCCCGACAAGAACATCAACTTCATCATCCCCTTCGCGCCCGGCGGCGGCTATGACGAGTATGTCCGCATCATCCTGCCGCCGATGCAGGCGCAGCTGCCGCGCTCCGTCGTCGTGCTGCCGGTCAATGTCGACGGTGCCGCCGGCGGCCGCGCCGCCGAGCAGCTGCATCTGGCGAAGCCCGACGGCTACACCATCTCGATCATGAATGTGCCCGGCATCATCATCCTGCAGACCCAGGGCGGCGTCGATTTCGATCTGCGCCAGCTCACCTGGCTGTGCAATATGGGCATCGAAGTCTACGGCATCGCGGTCGCCAAGGATTCGCCGATCAAGAACATCGGCCAGCTATTGGCACTGGCCAAGAAGAAGCAGCTCAAATTCCCCTGCGTCGGGCCCGCCGGCACCGCCTATTCCGCCACGCGCATCGGCGCCCATCTCCTGGGGTTCGAGGCGCAGATGATCAGCGGCTACCGGACATCGGCCGATTTCATCATCGGCTGCGTGCGTGGCGAGGGCGATGCGGTCATCGCCTCGCTGAACGCCATGTCGCAATTCATCGACAACGGCATGATCCGCGTGCTGGCGACATTCGAGAAGAAAAGCTCGATCAAGGGTGCCGAGGATGCGACGACGCTGGGCCATCCGGACCTGACCAAGATCGTCGCGCTGAGGCCGGTGGCCGCACCGCCGCATCTGCCGCCCGACATCGCGGCCCAGCTATCGACCGTCATCATCAATTCGATGAAGGACCCGAAGGTGCTGGACTGGGCCAGGAAGAACCGCGCCAATATGGAACCCGCCGACGCCCAGACCACGACGAAGCTGTTCAACGAACAGCTCGAGTTCATCACCACCTGGAAGAAATACGTGACTTGATCCGGGTTACAGGCCGGCGCGGCCCACGGTCATTTCGGGAAATCCGACTCCGACGGGAAGGCCTGGCGGCTTTGCCAATCACCGGGCACGGTGCGGTCGCTGCGCGTCCATAGCCCGTCGACGAAGCGGTAGCGGACATAGTCGATGATGGTCGCCCTGGGCACGCCGTTGGGCGCGAGCGTGTTCATGTCCGGCTGACCGCTCACCTCCTCGATGTCCTCGACCCGGCCGGGCGAGGCCAGACGCCAACCGACCTTGGGCGCGTCCAGCAATGTCAGCTCGATGGGATCACCGCCCGCGGGATCGCGGAATTTCTGCCAGACGAACTTGTTGTCGGCCAAGGTGAAGAGGCGGGTGACCAGCCCCTCATAGACGCCGGTCGCCGTATGGCAGTCGATGCCGAGCGCCCAGACCTGGGCGACGGCGCCGCCGGCCGCCGCTTGCGGCAGCGAGGTGTCGTTCAGCTGGCCCAACGGGCAATCGAAGCGCCGTTCGGCCAGCACATTGCCCTTGGCATCGGTCAGGCGCAGCATCGCCGGCTTCACCGGATCCTTGGCCAGCGAGACGATGGCGGCATCGTCGATCGGCAGCCCCAGCGCCTTGGCGACCTCATCCGGTCCCTTCGGGCCGTCCCACATCACCGCACGCATGCCCGGGGTCAGCCGCGCATCCTCCATCACCTGCAGACGCTGCTCGGTGCCGACGCCACGGTCGAGGAACACGGTCTGGTAGACGACATAACCTGCGTCGGGCGAGGGTGGAGAACAGGCAGAGGCGAGTGCCGCCAGCGCCAACGCGCAGGCGGCACGCAACACGGGAGCGAACCTCACGATGCGGCCGTCAGGGCCGGAAAACCCTTGGCCGCCTCGGCCTGGGGCTGATTCAACGCTTCGATCAGAGCCTTGCGGATCGTCTTGAGGCGCGGCTCCTCGTCGATCTTCATACCGAACAGGTCCTTCACATAGAACACGTCGACGACCTTCTCGCCATATGTGGCGATCTTGGCGCCGCTGATCTGCAATCCCAGCCGCGTCAACTCGCGCGTGAGATCGTAGAGCAGCGCCGGCCGGTCGCGGCCATTGACCTCGATCAATGTGTGCGAGGTGCTGGCCTTGTTGTCGATCAGCACGCGCGGCGGCACGGTGAACACCTGCGCGCGGTTGGGGAAAGCCGGCTTGCGGGTCAGCTCCAGATAGGGGTTGATGCGGCCGGCCAGCACGTTTTCGAACAGTACCGAGAGCTTGGCGAGCTTGTCGGGTCGCTCGAAGGCGCCGCCATCGAGGTCCTGGACCCAGAAAGTATCCAACGCCATGCCGTTCGCCATGGTCGCGATGCGCGCATCGACGATGACGGCGCCGGCCAGCGCCAGGGCACCGGCAAGCCGCGAGAACAGGCCGGCATGGTCGGCAGTATAGACCACGACCTCGGTGATGGCGTGGCCGGCATCGACCCGGGTCGAGACCGACAGGGGCGCCTCGGTCAACGCCGCCTCGCGCATGAGGCGCGCGTGCCGCGCTACCGTCTGCGGATCGACCAGGCGCCAGTAATGCGGATATGCGAGGGCGTTGAACTCCTCGAAATCCTGCTCGGAAAAGTCATCGAGCAGCGCACGCGCCGCGTCCCGACGGCGTTTGAGGTCGGCCTCGGCACCGCCGGTGACGCCGCCACTCATCAGCTCCAGCGCGCCATTGTAGAGCCGGCGCAGCAGCTCGCCCTTCCAGCCGTTCCAGACCGTGGGACCGACCGCGCGGATATCGGCGACGGTAAGCAGCAGCAACAGCTTCAAACGCTCCGGCGACTGCACGATCGAGACGAAATCCTGTATCGTCTTCGGGTCGTCCAAATCGCGCTTGAAGGCGATGCGGCTCATGACCAGGTGCTTGGCGACCAGCCAGGAGACGGTCTCCGTCTCCGCGATGTCGAGGCCGAGCCGCGGCCCCATCTTGAGGGCCACGCGCGCGCCCAGCTCGGAATGGTCACCGCCCCTGCCCTTGGCGATATCATGGAACAGCACGGCAAGATACAGCACCCGCCGTGAGGCAATCGAATCCATGATGCAGCACTCGAAGGGCAGCTCCTTCTTGAAGGTGCCGTCCTCCAGCCGCTGAAGCATGCCGATGGCAAAGATGGTGTGCTCGTCGACCGTATACACATGGTACATGTCGTATTGCATCTGCGCCACGACACGGCCGAAATCCGGCAGGAAACGGCCGAACACATCTGCCTCGTTCAGCCGGCGCAGCGTCGTCTCCGGATCCTTGCGCGAGGTCAGCATCTCCATGAACAGCCGGTTGGCTGTGGGGTCGGCGCGCAAATCCTGGTCGATGAGGCGCAGCGACTGCGTGACCAGCCGCATCGCACGAGGATGCACGTCCAGCCCGCGCTTCTGTGCCACATGAAACAAGCGCAGCAGGTTGACCGGATCTTCGTGGAACACCGTCTCGCGGACGACCGACAACCGCTCGCCATCGATGACGAAGACCTGCTCGGCTGGCGAAGCGCCCGGCAGCGGCTTCGGCACCTTGAGGAATTTGGTCTTCTGTTCCGCCTCCAGCGCCGCGATGAAGATGCGGGTCAGATCGCCCACAT
>DATJJW010000016.1:0-8168 GCA_035491935.1 Allostellaceae bacterium
CTGCCAATTGATGCCGGTCTCGCCCAGCACCACGCCGGAGCCGAATTCGAAGAAGATCGACTGGATGACGCTGACCGCGTTGCCGTCGCCATCGATGACGCCGAACCAGGTCGTGTCGCCCGGCTGCGCCTTATGCGGCCAGGGCAAGGCACGGCTCATATCGATGCGGGCCGCGCGCTCGTCGAGATCGGCGGGATCGAGGAAACGTGCCGGGTCGACCGTCATGGCGCCGGGATCGCCGACATGGGCGTCCCGCACCAGGAAAGCCTGTTTGGTCGCCTCGACCAGCCCATGGATATGGGCGAAACCTTCCCCCCGCTGGACGCCCAGCCGATCGAACAGCGCCAGGATCATCAACGAGGCGAGGCCTTGCGTCGGCGGCGGCATGTTAAAGAGTTTGGCGCCGGCAGCGCGGCTCGATAGCGGCTTGACCCGCCGGGCGCGGTAACCGGCGAGATCGCTCCCCGAGACCGGCGAACCCGCATGCTTCAGATCCGCCGCGATAGTCCTGGCCAGAGCACCGCGATAATAGCCATCCAACCCGTCGGCGCCCAAGTGCCGCAGCGTGCGGCCAAGAGCGGGCAAGGTCAGCTTCTGTCCCTCCTTGGGCACCGCACCGTCCGGCATGAAGGCTTGGGCGAAACCGGGCTGGGCCGCCAGATCGGGGCGGTGCATTGCGGTCAAATCCGCCTGGCTGCGGCTCGCGGCATATCCGGCCTCGGCGTAGTGGATCGCGGCTTCGAGCAGGGCCGGCAGGGCCAGCGCCTTGCCGCCCCATCCGGATGCGACAGCCAGCGCCTCGGCCCAACCGCCGACGGTACCGGCAATGGTCAGCGCGGCCAGCGGCCCACGCCACGGGATCGTCTCATGCCCCGCCTCCCGATAAAGGGCCGGCCCCGCCTTGGCGGCGGCGGGGCCACAGGCATCGATAGCCAGTGGATCGGCGCCATTGCGGGAGATCAGCCAGAAACCGTCGCCGCCGATGCCGGTCATATGCGGGTAGACCACGGCCAGGGTAGCGGCGACGGCCACCGCTGCCTCGACGGCATTGCCGCCTTGCTTCAGCACGTCGAGACCGGCCTGGGCCGCCAAATGGTGCGGGGCGGTGACGATGCCGCGATGACCGCGTAGCGTTTCCAGCATGGCAGAAGACATCCGAAGGGTAGCGGGACGGCCAGAATAGCCCAGCGCCCTTCACCAGCATACGGCGTTCAAGGACCTGCCGGATGCGCCGCGCCGTCGGCTGTGCTATGCCGGCGGCCATCTCGAAGCGCCTTTTCGACCGGCCGGGGTGGGCGGCCATATCGATGCATGAAGCCCTGATCAACCGGTTGCGCCTGACATCCGGCCTGGTGATGTTCACCTACGTCACCGTGCATCTGATCAATCTGTCGCTGGGTCTCGTCTCGATCGAGGCGATGGATGCGCTGCTCGCCATCGTCACGCCGTTCTGGAACAGCCGGCCGGTGACGCTGGCGCTGGCAGCCAGCCTCGTCACCCATATCGCGCTGGCGCTGCGTGCGCTTTACAGGCGCCGCACCCTGCGCATGCCGGCAACCGAGGCGGTGCAGCTGAGCCTGGGCTTCACCATCCCCTTCCTGCTGGCGCTGCACCTGGCCAAGACGCGCCTGGCCGGCGAGATGCTGGGCACGACGGCGGAATATCGATGGGAACTGCTGAACTTCCTGGTACTGGACAAGGTGGCCGGCATCCAGCAGCTGATCTTGCTGATCGTCGCCTGGTGCCATGGCTGCATCGGCATCAATTTCAACCTGCGCTACCGCCGCACCTATGCCCAATGGAAGCCGGCCTTGCTGCTGGGCGCGGTGCTGGTGCCGCTGCTGGCACTCCTGGGCTTCTTCGAGGCCGGGCGCAACATCGTCGCGCTGGCAAAGGATCCCGCCTGGTTCGCGATGGTACGGGCGGCCAGCGGCGTGCAGCCGGGTTTCACCCCCTGGTATGCGAAAGTGACCGGCGCCCTGCGCTGGGCGGTACTGCTGCCGCTTCTGGGCGTGATCGCCCTGCGCTTCTGGCGATGGCTTGGCAGCCGGCGCCGGTCGGTGGTCATAACCTACCCGGCCGGACGCAGCATCCGCGTCGATGGCGGCACCAGCGTGCTGGAGGCGAGCCGGCTCGCCGACATCCCGCATGCCTCGGTCTGCGGCGGGCGTGGACGCTGCTCGACCTGCCGGATCATGGTCAGCGGCAACCCGCAATCAATCCCGGCGCCGGGCCCGGCGGAAGTCCAGGTGCTGGAGCGGCTGAAGCTGCCACCGGGCACGCGGCTCGCCTGCCAGCTGCGGCCGGCCGGAGACCTGGCGGTGACGCCACTGCTGGTACCGGGCGACATGCTGCGTGCGATGCGCGAGGCCACGGCCGAGATCGGCACGGAACGCGAGCTCGCCATCATGTTCTGCGACCTGCGCGGCTTCACAGAACTATCCGAACAGCGCCTGCCCTATGACACGGTCTTCCTGCTCAACCGCTACTTCGCCGAGATGGGCAAGGCGATCGAGGCCCATGGCGGCCATATCGACAAATTCATCGGCGACGGCATCATGGCGATCTTCGGCATCGAGGGCGGCGCCTATTGCGCGGCGGCACTCCAGGCGGCAGCGGCCATGGCGCGGCGGCTCGACACGCTGAACGACATGCTGCGCCACGATCTGCCGGCGCCCTTGCGCATCGGCATCGGCATTCATTGCGGTCCGGTGGTGCTGGGTGAGATGGGCTATGGCCGTGCCAAGGGCCTGACCGCGATCGGCGACACGGTCAATGTCGCGAGCCGGCTGGAGGAGCAGTGCAAGCACCACCAGGCCGAGCTGGTGATCTCCCACGCGGTCGAACGCCATGCCGGGCTCGACCTCCACCCCTGGCCGCAAAGCGAGATCGTGCTGCGCGGGACCCAAAGCACCATCACCATCCGCGCGATCAAACACGCGGCCGCTTTGGCGGAGGTTGTGTCAAACATGCCGATAAGCGCAGCCTAGCCACAGCGACGGTGCCGCCGGATATGCGCAGGCCGTCGAGAAGCGCTTGCCCGGCTTCGCCATTCAGGCGGCTGAACCTAGACCGCCTCCAGCATGTGCACCGAGAAGAGATTGCCGGCATCGGTCCACACGGCGCGCGAGGCATAGCCCGCCTGAGCCGCCAGCGCCGTGAAGGCCTCCACCGTGTATTTGTAGGAATTCTCGGTATGGATGGTCTCGCCGGCCCCGAAGGTGATCCGTTCGCCGCCGATCGGTACGATCTGGTCACGCCTGCTGACCAGATGCATCTCGATGCGGCTGTCCAAATCGTTCCAGCGCGCCTCATGGGTGAAGCCGTCGAGGTCGAAGCGGCCACCGAGCTCGCGGTTGATCCGGCGCAGGATGTTGAGGTTGAAGGCCGCAGTGACGCCCGCCGCATCGTCATAGGCGCGCTCCAGCACCGCGCCATCCTTGCGCAGATCGACGCCCACGACCATGGCCGAGCCCGGTCCCAGCAGATCGTGCAGACCGGTCAGGAACCGTTCCGCCTCGACCGGCATGAAATTGCCGATGGTCGAGCCGGGGAAGAAACCGAGAGTCCGGCCGCTCGGCGCATCCGCCGGCAGGCTGAAGGGTTGGGTATAGTCGGCGCAAACCGGCGCTATCACCAGATCGGGGAAGTCACGCGCGAGGCCGGATGCCGCCGCCAGCAGGTGTCGGCGCGAGATGTCGACCGGAATGTAGGCGGCAGGATCCTCCAGCGCATGGAGTAGCAGCCGGATCTTGACGCCGGCGCCCGATCCCAGCTCGACCAGCCGCACCGCCGGCCCCGCGAGATCCGCGATATCGCCCGCATGGTCGCGCAGGATGCGGCTCTCGGTCCGGGTCGGGTAATATTCCGGCAGTTCGCAGATGCGCTCGAACAGCCGCGAACCTTCGGCATCGTAGAAGAACTTGCAGGGCAAGGTCTTCTGGGCACCGGCGAGACCCTCCAGCACCGCGGCGCGGAATTCCTCCAGGCTGGGCTCCAGATCATGCAGGTTCTGCAGGGCATTCGACATCAGGCATCCTCCGCCAGCCGGAAGCCGCTGAACTGCCAGCGCGCTGCCGGTACAAAAAAGTTGCGATAGGTCAGACGGTCATGGCCGACAGGCGTTGCGCAGGACCGGCCGCGCAGCACCATCTGGTTGACCATGAACTTGCCGTTGTATTCGCCGATGGCGCCGGCCGAGGGGCGGAAGCCTGGATAAGGCAGATAGGCGCTGCCGGTCCATTCCCACACCTCCTGCCCGAAACCGGTGACGAGCGGCCCCGGATGCGGCCTGACCTCGGTCTTGGGCACGACGCCCCCGGTCCTGGCCGCCACTTCCCATTCGAACTCGGTCGGCAGCCGCTTGCCCGCCCAGGCGGCATAGGCCGCCGCCTCGTAATAGCTAACATGGGCGATCGGCTCGGCCGGATCGAGCGGCAGGAACCCGTGCAGGGTGCGCGCCTGCCAGACCCCATCCCGCTCCTCCCAATAGGCCGGCGCACGCCAGCCTTCGGCCTTGATCGTGGCCCAGCCGTCGCTGAGCCATAGCCCGGCCTGGCGGTAGCCGCCATCCGCCATGAATTCCAGATATTCGCCGACGCTCACAGGCCGGTCCGCGATGCGCGCATCGGCCAGCCAGACATCATGCTCGGGGCCCTCATTGTCGAAGGCGAAACCCTCGCCCGCGAAACCTGCGCGATAGCGCCCGGCCGCGATATCGATCCAGCCGAGCGCCGGTGCCTGGGCCGGTGCCTGGGCCGGCGCCTGGATAGCGTCTCGCGGCGTCCGCGGCACATAGACCGGCATGAAGGGGTTTGCGGCCAGGGCATGCTTCACATCGGTCAGGATCAGTTCCTGATGCTGCTGTTCGTGATGCAGCCCGAGCACAATGAGCGGCCGGATGTCATTCCAGGCATCGAGCGGCGGATCGGCAATGAACTGCACCATCGCGGCATCGACATATGCCCGATATGCCGCCACCTCCTCAATGCCGGGCCGGGTGATCATCCCGCGAGCGGGCCGGGCGTGGCGCGGCCCCACCGCCTCGTAATAGGAATTGAACAGGAAGCAGAAGCGCTCGTCGAACGGTTGGTAGTGCCGGTGATGCGCCGCCAGGATGAAGGTCTCGAAAAACCAGGTCGTGTGCGCGCGATGCCATTTGACCGGGCTGGCATCGGGCATCGACTGCACCACCTGGTCTTCGGCCGAGAGCGGCCCCGTCAGCGTTTCGGTAGCAGCCCGGACGTCGCGGTAGCGCTTCAACAGCGCGCCGTCGATGGCGGCGGCAGAATCCATCGTGAATCCTTCCCCTCCCAATCCCCCAAGCCTGGGGGTGGGCACTGTTAAAAACCCCAACACGGGCTCCTTACATAGGGTTCCTACGTGACGGCACAATGGCACGGAAGCTGTAGTGGCAGCGTTTGGCAGTAATAGCCGGGCCATTATTGGCATTGCCGGCGCTGATGGCTGTCCGCCAAGTCGAATTGCCGCCGCGCAAGCCGGTGGTCCGGTAGCGATATCGGTGCGGGATGCTGCGCGCCGCCGCCAGATTGTCGAGGAAATCGTTCTTCAGCTTCTCTTCGCCGTGATGGGCGCGGGCATAGTCGAAGCCCGCCTTGGCGATCTCCGCCGTCCGTCCGGGATTCTGGCTGAGATCCTTCACGTGGTCGGCGAACTCGCGCGGGTCGTCCGCGACCAGCAGATGGGTTCCGTGCTCGACGCCCAAACCTTCCGTGCCCTTGCTGGTGGTGATGACCGCAACCGCACGTGCCATCGCCTCCAGGATCTTGGTCTTGACGCCGGTGCCGGTCAGGATCGGCGCCACCATCACCTTGCCGGGCGTGAATTCGTGCCCCAGATCGTCGAGATATCCCGCCTGATGGACATGGGTGAACTCGAGCTTGTCATCCGGTGCCCCGAACGCCTTGAACTCGACCGGCTGGCCCTCGCCGGCCAGATGATCGCCGACCTTGTCGAGGAAACGCATCGCCTCGGCATTGGGTGCGTAGCGGGCCGAGCCCAGGAACTTGAATTCAGTGCTCTCATCCGGGAAGCGATGAGGCACGGGGAAATCTTCAACCGCCGGCGGCACGGGCTGGACGTGGTCGGCGCCGGTGCGGTCGCGCAGGGTCTCCGCCTCCTGGCCGGAGACCAGCAGCACCATATCGGCCTTCTCGGTCATCACACGTTCGCGCCGGTGCATCAGCCGTGCCTCGACGCCGAACAGCAGGCGCGGCAGCAACCGGGCGAGCCAGGCGACGGGACGGCCGAATTTCTGCGTGAACATGCCCAGCGCCGACTGGCCGCTCTCGGCGGTCGCCTGCATCTGGCGATAGCGATCCGAAAGCAGGTCGTCCATGTCGAGCACGCGGCGGCAGCTTTCGGGGAACAGGCCGGCGATCTCGCCATATTGCGCGGTCCGCACCATGTCGAACATCACGATGTCCGGCTGGACGAGATCGGCCAGGACGGCGATGGCACGGGCGGCCGCGACCGAGCGATAGAGGCATTCCTGCAGCGAGCCGCAACGGCCGAGGACGAGATTGCTCAGAATCTCCAGCCAGCCCGGCAGGGGCAGGCTCGCGACGCGGCCCACCCAGTCACCGGGCAGATTGCCCGGCGACTGGGTACCGAAGGCAGCAACGGTGACCTCATATTCCTCGGCGGCGAAGCGCAGCTCCTGGTCGATCATCCGCTGTCGGCCGGTCGAAACCGGCCAGGGCCAGCGCGAGGCAATATAGAGCAGGCGCGGCTTCTGCGACATCAATCGATGCTCCTTTCAGCAGCATTGGCGGCAGCTGGGATGCTCCTTATCGTTCTTGGCTATTCCAGTCGGCCCTTCCTCCCGACTCCGGTCTTCGGGCATGCCGAGGCGATTGACCGATCATGATTAACGCCTGGGCGCGGAAATCGATGCGAGGCAAACCGATCGATCGTCTATTGTCGGGCGAGCCTCCTGCCCCCGCACCGGATTTCGGATGAATATTGGTATCCTCGACATCAAGAAGCTGATCGCGTTCCAGCTCGTCGCCAGGACCGGCAATCTGCGCCAGGCGGCGATACGCCTCAACCAGACCATCCCGGCCATCTCGACCAAGATCCGCAAGCTGGAAGAGGATCTGGGCGTCGAACTGTTCGAGCGCCTGCCCAACAAGCTGGTGCTGACCGAAAAGGGCGAACGCTTCCTTGGTGAGGCGGAGGCGGTGATCCAGCGCGGCGAACAGGCGCTGGCGACCTTGAGCGAGCCGGATACGCCGACAGGCCGCCTCGCCGTATCGATCGGCAGCGACCATTTCTGGTTCTTCGCGCCGCGTATCAGCCGCTACCTCACGCGCTTTCCCGGCGTCGAGCTCAGCCTGCAGGTCTACCATGCCGCCGACGCCATCCAGGCGCTGGGCCGCGGCGACCTCGACGTCTCGATCGGCATTTTCCCCCGCCTGCCCCGCGCGCTCGAACGCGAAGTGGTGGCGGAGACCAGCCTGTCGCTGGTCTGCCCCAAGGGCCATGCGCTGCTGCGCCGCCAACCGCCCAGCCTGGCGGAGATCGCGCGGCACCGGTTGATCCTGCTGCCGTCCCACGCCGAGACGCGCAAGCTGATCGATCGCGGCATGGCCAACACCGCGGCCAAGCCGCGCAGCGTCATCGAGGTCGCCAATTGCCAGGCGGCGAGCACGCTGGTCGAGATGGGCGTGGGCGTCGCCGTCACCCATTCGCTCTGCATCGGCCATGCCCATTCCGAAGCGGTGCAATGGGTCGACCTCAGCCAGCATTTCGGCTCGGTGGGATTCTCCGTAGTCTACCGCAAGGGCGCGCTGCGCTCGCCGCTGATCGGCACGCTGATCCAGGAGTTGATGCTATAAATCCGCCGCATCACCGCTTGGCGCATTGAGGGGCCGCCCGGCGTCGAGGGGCTAAACAATTGATTAAGCCAACCTTCAAGAACAATTAAATTTACTGTTATCTGGGCGGGGCCTAACGTTCCGCTCCTGGGAGATGAAGGAACCAAAAAATGCGCATCGGAACGGCTGAACCCGAAAGTACTTTCCTGTCGCAGGGCCAGGCCCTGAAGCGGCTCTTGGGCGACCGGGGCCTGTCGGTCGAGGTGGTGACCTCGCTATCGGCCAGCATCGAGAACGCGCAGAAGCTCGACAAGGGTGAGATCGATCTGG
>DATJJW010000017.1:0-15414 GCA_035491935.1 Allostellaceae bacterium
CATCAACCGCCAGGCCGCGGCGGACAAGGCATTGGTGCTGGCCATGGGCCAGCTGCACATGGCACTGGCCGGATCCGGCCCCTATGATGCGCCACTGGCCGTCGCGATCAGCCTGGCTGGCGATGACAAGGCCTTGACCGATCCGCTGGACCAGCTGCAGGCCCATGCCCATGACGGGCTGCCGGGCCTGGTGATACTGCGCGGTCGGCTGGACGATGTTGCGGAAGAAGCCTCGGTGCCGCCACCGGTAGCAAGCGATGCTCCCTGGTGGCGCCGCTCGCTCGCCCCGCTGATGCGGCTGGTCAAGGTGAGCCGCGTGCCCGAAAATGGCGATGCCCAGGCAATGCCGCCGGGGCCGGAACGCTCGATCGCGCTCGCCCGCGCCGCCCTCGATGCCGGCGATCTGCCGGGCGCGGTCAAGGCGATGGGTGCCCTGTCCCATCCCGAAGCCAAGGCCAAGGCATGGCTGGCCGACGCGCAGGCCCGCCTGGATGCCCAGAACGCGCTGACCCGAGCCGATGGTGAGGTCACCAAGCGGATGTCCGGCGGTGCCGCGACCGATAACGCCAAGGCCGGCAATGCGGGGGCTGGCCATGCTGGGGCGGCGGGAGCCGGTGCGCCGTGACTCTGATCCGCCTGATCCTCAGCCTCATCGTCATCGGCCTGATCGTCGCTATTGCCGTCTACATGGCCGACCGGCCGGGCAGCATCGACATCGTCTGGCATGGCTGGCGCATCGAGACCTCCTTCGTGGTCGCCGTCGCGGCCCTCATCATCGCCTTCATTGTCCTGGCGGTGATCGGCTGGCTGCTGCTGCGGCTGGTCGCGACGCCCGGCAATATCCGCCGCCGACGACGCGACCAGCGTCGCCTGCGGGGCTATCGCGAGTTGACCCTGGGCCTGGTCGCGGTCGCGGCCGGTGACGGGCGCGAGGCCGAACGCCAGCGCCAGCGCGCCGCCCTCTCCTTCCGCAAAGGCCGCCTGGCCTCGCCGCCGCTCGCCCGTCTGCTCGCGGCACAAAGTGCCCTGCTACGCGGCGACAGCACTGCGGCCAAGAGCGAATTCGGCGCCATGCTCGACGATCCGGATGCCGAATTCCTGGGCCTGCGCGGCTTGATCGTCCAGGCGTTGAAGGAAGGCGACGACGCGACCGCGCTGGCGCTGATCCAGCGCGCGAAGAAGCTCAAGCCCCGCTCCGCCTGGGTACTGCAAAGCCAGTTGACGCTGGAGGCGCGAGCCGGCGAATGGCGCCACGGTCTGGAAAGCCTGACCGAGGCGGTGAAGCGCCGGGCGATCACCAACGAGACCGGGCGGCGCTACAAGACGGTGATGCTGCTGGCGCGCAGCCGGCAGGCGGTATCGGACGGCCGGGACAGCGACGCGCTGACATATGCCGCACAGGCCCATGGGCTGGACGAAGGCTTCGCCCCCGCCGCCATCCATTATGCCCAGCTCCTGAGCGGCAAGGATCGCCTCGGCAAGGGTCTGCGCGTGCTGGAGACCGCTTGGTCGCGCGGCGCCCATCCGCAGGTCATCGAATGCTACGACAAACTGGTCTCGGCCGAGGTGGCGTCCAGCCGGCTGCACCGGGTCGAGACGCTGGTCGACATGCGGCCGGAGGAGACCGAGGGCCATCTGGTCGCCGCCGCCCTGGCCTTGTCGTCAAAGCTCTGGGGTGTCGCACGCCGGCACCTGGACCGCGCGGGCGCGCAAGGCCCCGGCCCTTGGCCTCACCGTCTCTGCCATCTGATGGCGGCGCTGGAAGAGCAGGAACGCCAGGAAACCGCCGCCTCGCGCCTGTGGCTGGAACGCGCCCAGCGCGCGCCGGTCGACCCGCTCTGGGTCTGCAGCCATTGCGGTTCGGAACAGACCAAGTGGGAGCCGCTCTGCCCCAGCTGCAACAGCTTCGCCACCCTCAATTGGCGGGTGCCCGACCGGACCCAAGCCCGCGTCGCCGAGCCCGTCGCGATCATCCCACCCGACACCGACACCTTCGGTGACAACGCCGTCCCCGCAACGCCCGGGCCGGGCTAAGAACGGCAACGCCCTCTGCCGTTATGGCCGGGCGTCCCGGCCATAACGTGGATATTAGGCTGTAAGCGCTACTTCGCCCCGCCGATCAGGCTGAAGATGCGGCCGGCGAACTGCATGGCGAATTCCTTGATCGCAGCCTCGTCGAGGCCGGATTCGGGATCGAAATTGGCATTCTGGATCTGCTGCGCCGTCAGTCCCTTGATCAGGTCGAGGTCGCTGCTCGGCGTCTCGCTCTTCTTCAGCTGGAGGATGATGAGCGAAGTGATAAGCGCGGAGGCCGCGACCTCGCCGCCGACGATGCGCGATCCTGCGTCTTCCGTTGAAGCCATGATGTTTCCCTGCCCCTTGCCGTTGAATCGGACGGCCACCATAGGGATGGCCCCGGCCATTGTCACGAGGTGGCGGCAGTCGCCCTCACGGCCCCGAACTGCCGGCCGTGCATTCCGCTTTCTGGTTCGGCAGCAGACTCTGCAGCGAGGCATGCCGAGCCTGGGCCAGCAAGGTGGCCGGATCGGGCTGGCGATTGCCGTCATCCCGCAGCTCGGAGGCCAGGGCGTATTGGCAGAACACCGCCTCGCCCGTGCATTTGCTGAAGGCGTCGCAGAGATAGACGTAGCGGCCATTGCCATCGACCCGCATGACATGCGCCGGCCAGTTGACCGGGTTCAGCGTGCAGCGATGCTGCTGGATCAGATCGGTATCGGGATGGCCGCTGCGGATGCTCTGCTCGACCTGGGAGATCACCTCCGGGTCCTGGCAGGTCCAGGCGCCCTGGAGCAGGCGATAGCTGGTGGGCGTCGCCGAAGCGATCATTGTCGAGCTGGGCGCCGTCGGAACCGGAACGCAGCCGGCAAGGACGAGGCAGGATATCGGCACCAGCAGGGCCGTGGCTCTGGTCAGCATGGATGGAAACGAAGCCCCCGAGAATGTGACACGGCGCCAAGCTAATCGGCGCGTGAATCCTTGACAAGCGACGGCACCCCCGGAAGTGTTGCGCCGCCAATGACAAAGGCGGCCAGAGAATGCCGCATAAGGAAATGGGGGAGACTAATCATGCCGGCAACGACACGCCGTATCCTAGCCAGTCTGGGCATCCTGGCCAGTTTGGCCTGTCTATCCGCGCTCATCGGTGCGCCGGCCGCGCGGGCAGCCGAGCCTTTCGATATCGACGTCGTCCTGCCCTTGACCGGCGGCGGCTCCTTCCTCGGCCATTCCGAGCAAACCTCCCTGCAACTGGCGGAGCCGGTGCTGAACAAGGATGGCGGCATCGGCGGCCGGCCGGTCCACTTCGTCTATCACGACGACCAATCGAGCCCGCAGGTGGCGGTGCAGCTCGCGACCCAGGTGGTGGCGCGCAAGCCGCCGGTGGTGCTGGGCTCGGCGCTGGTCGCCATGTGCAACGCCATGACGCCGCTGATGGCCAGGGGACCGGTGATGTATTGCTTCTCGCCGGGCACCTCGCCCAAGCCCGGCGGCTTCGCCTATGGCTCGTCCAGTTCGACCTACGACCTGGCCGGCGCCACGCTGCGTTACCTTGAGCTCACCGGCCGGACGAAGGTCGCGATCATCGCCTCCACCGATGCCACCGGCCAGGAAGGCTCGAAGATGTTCACCACGCATCTCGCCATGCCGGCGTATAAGAACATCCAGCTTGTCGGCCAGGCCAGCTTCAACCCGACCGACGTCAGCGCCGCCGCCCAGATCCACCACCTGAAGGCCAGCAATCCGCAAGTACTGATCGCCTGGTCGACCGGCAGCGCCATCGGCACCGTGTTCAAGGCGATCAAGGATGCGGGTCTCAACGTGCCGGTCGTCACCACCGACGGCAACATGACCTTCGCCCAGATGCATCAATTCGCGTCCATCCTGCCGAAGCCGCTCTACATCCCGACTGCGCAATGGCCGAAGAGCGACATAAAGCTCTCGCCGGCGGTCGAGGAGGCCAAGAAGGTGTTCTACGACACTTTCGACAAGGCCGGCATCAAGCCGGATTTCGGCTCGACCCTGAGCTGGAGCGCCGCGATGCTCACCGTCTCGGCGCTGAAGAAGCTCGGCCCCGACGCCACCGCCGCCCAGCTCAACCACTATCTGTCGACCCTCAAGGGTTTCGCCGGCATCAACGGCATCTACGATTTCACCAAGACGCCGCAGCGGGGCCTGGACGAGACGAGCGTGGTCCTCACCCGCTGGGATGCGGACAAGGACAATTGGATCCTGGTCAGCAAGCCGCAGGGCTTCCCGGTAGAGAAATAGCTCTGAGGCGACGGAGCGGCTCGTCATGGCATCCGGAACCTCCGTCATCCAGACGGATAAGACGACCGCGTCCGGCGCGCCGCCTCCCGGTACGCCGCCTACCGGTACGCCGCCTACCGGTACGCCATGGGAGGTGTTCCTGGTCTTCCTGAAGCTAGGCTTGACCTGCTTCGGCGGACCGCTCGCCCATCTCGGATATTTCCGCACGGAATTCGTGACCCGGCGGGGCTGGATCGGTGAAGCGGCCTATGCCGATCTCGTGGCGCTCTGCCAATTCCTGCCGGGGCCGACCTCGAGCAAGCTGGGTTTCTCGCTGGGCGTGCTGCGCGGCGGCACGCTGGGAGGCCTCGCCGCCTGGGTGGGTTTCACCCTGCCCTCGGCCGCGATCATGCTGGGCTTCGCCTACGCCGCCGCCTCGTTCACCGGGCCGGTTGCCACGGGGCTGATCGACGGGCTGAAGCTGGTCGCGGTGCCCGTGGTGGCGCAAGCCGTGATCGGCATGGGAAGGAGCCTGACGCCGGACTGGCCACGCCGGACGATCGGCTTGGCGGCGCTGGCCTTGACCCTGGCCCTGCCCGGCGCACCCGGCCAGATCGGCTCGATCGTGCTGGGGGCGCTCGTCGGTCCTATCCTTCGTCCTGGCGATGCCGTCGTCCAGGCGGAAAGCCCGATCTATCCGGTCTCAAAGCGCCAGGCGTTGACGGCGCTGGCATCGTTCATAGCCTTGTGCCTCGCCCCATTCGCGATCCAGCCGCTGGCAGGGCGGCAGGCGGCCGATCTGTTCCTGGCCTTCTACCGTTCGGGCGCTTTGGTATTCGGTGGCGGCCATGTCGTGCTGCCGCTCCTGCAAGGCGCGGTGGTGGCGCCCGGCTGGGTTTCGGATAACGATTTCCTGGCAGGCTACGGCGTGGCGCAGGCGGTGCCCGGGCCCATGTTCTCCTTCGCGGCATATCTGGGGGCGGTGTCCGGTCCTGCGCCCAACGGGCTTGTGGGGGCCGCCATCGCCACAGTCGCGGTATTCCTGCCTGCGCTGCTGCTGGTCTACGGCATGCTGCCGTTCTGGCACGGCATCAGCGCCGGCAATTGGGCTCGGCGGGCGATGCGCGGCGCCAATGCCGCGGTGGTCGGCATCCTCGCTGCCGCCTTCATCACACCGGTCTGCACCAGCGCGATCACCGGCCCGGCCGATGCCCTGTCGGCGATGATCGGTCTGATGTTGCTGCTCATCGCCCGGGTGCCGAGCTGGCTGGTGGTGATCCTGTCGGCGGCGTGGGGCATCGCCCACGCCCTGATCTGAGAGACTTAGTTCTTATTCGCCATGAGCTGGCGCAACGAGCGCTCGTCGAGATCGCGGAATATCTGCGACAGCCGGGGCATATCGCTGAAACCTTCGGCGAAATACGGCCCATAGATGCCGCGTAGCGTGCCGACGCAGAGATGGCCCATATGCGCGACGAGTTGGCGCGAGAGGAGATCGGCACGAAGAGCATCGGTCGAACGCGCTTGAACGTTATTCATTGTTTCCTTCCCCAAGCCGTTGATGACATAGGGCGACCCGCCCGATCCACTTGGATGTCGTCGGTCAAGATGGCCCTCGGATGTCGCGATCAGGGAAATTTCGAGGCATGATCTGGGCAAATCATGGCAGGGCCACAGTCCCCATCGTTACGAACCCGAGTACCAGTCGTAACCCTGGTTCTCCCAATATCCCCCCGGATTGACATTGGTGACGGTGATGGATTGCACGTTCTTGGCGCTCTTGAAGCCCAGTTTGGTCGGGATACGCAGCCGCACCGGCGCGCCCCATTCCGGCGCCAGGGGCTGGCCCAGGAAATCGAGCGCCAGGATGGTCTGCGGGTGGAGTGCACTCGCCATGTCGATGCTGGTCGAATAGCCATCGAAGCAGGTGAAACCGACATAGCCCGCGCGCAGGTCGGCGCCGATCCGCTTCAAGAACAGGGACAGCGGCACGCCGCTCCATTGTCCGATCTGGCTCCAGCCCTCGATGCAGATATGCCGGGTCACCTGGCTCGCCTGCGGCAGTTGCCTCAGGGCGGCGACGGTCCAGGGCGATTTGTCGGACACCAGCCCCGACACGGACAGCTTCCAATCATCCGGCGTCTCGCGGACCTGCCATTCCTCGTAATAGGCATTGAAGCGGAATGGCTTGGTCACGGCACTTTCCGGATAGGTCTGCGCCAGCCGCGTGGGCGAGAACAGCTTGGCCTGGATCCAGTCGTCGAAGCGCAGCATCGCCCATAGCACCGCATCGACGCCCGAATGGGTCGAGAGATCGCAGCCGGTCAGGAGCGCCAGGCTACCCAGCGACAGCCCACGCGTGAACAGGTTGCGGCGGGAGATACGCGCGAGCTCCGACCGGATGTCGTCCGGCTTGATGATCGGGTTGGTGCGAGGCGGCTTGGAGCGGTTCATCGGGGGGCCTCGTCCGGCTCCGACGGCCTATCGGACAGCATCGATACCAGGGTACGGGGATAGAGCATGACCAGAACCAGATGGATGATCAGAAAGGCCACGATGCAGAGCATTGAGCTGAGATGGATCAGCCGCGCCGTGTCGTAGCCGCCAAAGAAACCGACCAGCCAACCGAGTTGGACCGGCTTCCAGATCGACAGCCCCGTCGCCACGGTCAGACAGATGACGAGCAGCACGCCGCTATAGAGCAGACGCTGCACGGCGTTGTAATGGCCGAGGCGATGGCCCAGGCGCCCGGTCAGCGCAAGCGCCAGGTCGCGCAAGATGGCCTTGGGCCCGCGCGGCCGCAAATCCCGTCCGAGATGGCCGCTCAGCAGTCCATAGGCGAGGTAGGCCAGCCCATCGAGGAACAGGATCCACATCACGGAGATGTGCCAGGCGATGCCGCCGGCCAGCCAGCCGCCGAGCGTGATCCAGCGCGGGAAGGTGAAAGGCAGGCTGGGCGACGCGTTGTAGATCGCCCAGCCGCTGGAGATCATGCACAGGATGGCGACGGCGCCGATCCAGTGCATGATCCTGACGGGCAGCGGATGCGCCGGGCGCCGCCGCCTGCCCTCCGCTTCGGTCGAAGCCATCGACCTCAAACCTCCACTACATCGGCGGGTTGGCGCCCTTGGTGCCTATGACGACCCCCTGGGCCGTGACCTTGCCGCCATCGTCCAGACCGCGGACGAAGACGGTCTTGCCGACCGTGAGGTCCGACATCGTGGTCTTCTTGAAGGTCACGATCGGCGCGGTCGGCGGTACGAGCACGGATTGCTTGCCGCCTTTATAGGTCACGGTGATCTGCTTGGCGCCGCCCGAGGACGAGGCTGTGGTGACGCTGCCATTGGTCATCGAGCTGTTGACTTTCTGGCCGGGCGCCTGGACCGCCGTGACGCTGCCATTGGTCATGGAGCTGCTGGTCGTGGATTTGCCGGAAAGCGTCGTGTCGGGAATCTTGTCCCAAGCATAATGGCCGTCGCCGGTGCCCTTCATCTCCGGCGGGAACACCACGACCTCGAGCGCGATGAGCTTGCCGCCCACCGTCTTCGTCGCAGTGCCGATGTAGCTGCCGCTTTCGACCTTGTCCAAGCTCGACGGCAGCACGTTCAGATAGCCCGTCTTGGTGGTCAGGGCGACGGAAACGTCCTTGCCGTCGGTGGTGTGGACCGTCACCGAGCCGGAGGAGACGGCCGAAACGGTGCCACGGATACGGTCTGGGGTGGGTGCCGCTATCGCTGCAGAAGCGGCAAGGGTGCCGGCAGCGACGATCGCGAGGGCCACGAACTGATTGGTGCGACGCATGGCGGTTTCCTTATGGTGAACACAGAAAGGAGACTGCCCGCAGGCGCCTTTATTCCCGAACGAAGGCCCCAAAGGACGATTGCCAAAAGGTCGCCGTTATTAACGTACCGTGCCCAGCACCTGGCGCAATCGCCGGCTCACCCGCCGCCGCGTCCATTCCGGTGCCACATAGGCGATGAAATCGTAGACGTAGTTGCGCAGGAAGGATTCCGGATGCAGCCCGATGAAATAGGCCAGCGGGTCGAGCAGATGGCGGGCATCGAGCGTGCCCAGTTCCGGATCGTGGTGTTCGTCGACGCAGAGCGAGGGGAGCAGCGCCACGCCCAGCCCGCGTGCGACATAGGCCTTGACCACCTCGATATTGCCGGCGGTCATCACGACGTTGGGGTTGAGCCCCGCCTGCTCATAGGCGTGCTTCACGCTCCAGCCGCCCGAAAGGCGCGGATCGAGCAGCACGAAGGGATATGGCTCCATCTTCTCCAGAGTGAGCGCCTGGCCCTGGCGCTGCTGCAGCAGCGGGTGGTCGCGCTTCGCTACCAGGCTCATACCGATCTTCAACTGGCTGACCAGTTGGACGATGCCGCTGCCGCTGCCGCGCGGCGGGTCGCTGAGAATGCCGAGATCGGCCTCGGTCGTCTGCAGCATTTCGAGCGCATGGCGCTGCGTCGTCTCGTGCAAGGTGATCTGCACCTGCGGATATTGCCGATGGAAACGCTCGATGCAGTCGGTCAGCATGTAGCGCGCGATGAGATGCGTGGTCGCGATGGTCAGCCGACCGCGATCGCCGCGGCGGTAGTCCTCGCTGATATTCTTCAAATTGCTGGCGTCGCGCACGATGCGCCGGGCGACCTTCAGCACCGCGTCGCCCGGCTCGGTCATGCCGATGACCCTGCCGCCCCGCCGCAGCAGCAAATCGACCGACAGCTGCTCCTCCAGCAGGCGGATCTGCTTGCTGACATTGGGTTGCGAGGTGCCGAGGGCACCGGCGGCGCGCGACATCGAATATCCCTGGTCGACGACCTCGCACAGGATGCGCAACTGCTCGATCTTCATGGGCCGACTATTCCAGATCGTAATAGACGTATTATGCTTTAATCATTTCTAGGTTGAGCGGAAGCGCATAGATAATTTTTCGGTATCCGTGCGGGAACACGCCAAACAGGCCGCCCGCACCATAAAGAGCACCGCGCGATCAACGACGCGGCGCCGGGCGAGGGAGGGTTTCGTTTGCCCAGGACGACCGGATCACGCTACCTCGCCGAGGCGCTGCATGGCCACGGCGTCAGTCATGTCTTCTTCGTTCCGGCCATCGTCCTGTCCGCGCTCGCGGAGATGGAGGACATGGGCATCCGCCGCGTCGGCGCCCATGGCGAAAAGGCCGCAGCCTATATGGCGGACGGCTATGCCCGCGCCGGCCGCAAGCCCGGCATCTGCGCCGCCCAGAATATCGGCGGCTCCAATCTGGCAGCGGGTTTGCGCGACGCCTACATGGCGCGCGTGCCGCTGGTGGCCTTGACCGGCGGCCCTGCCCCGCGCACCCATTATCGGAACTTCTATCAGGAGGTCGAGGACTTCACCCAGTTCGAGGCGGTGACCAAGTTCAACGCCAAGGTCGAGGATCCCGAGCGCCTACCCGATCTGCTGCGCCAGGCCTTTCGCGCGGCGACATCCGGGTCGCCGGCGCCGACCCATCTGGAAATCCGCGGCGCCTTGGGCGACAGCCTGGATGCCGAGGGCGACTACACCCTGGTCGTCGAGCCGCAGCATGCCGGCGTGCCGGCCTACCGGCCTGCCCCCGACGCGCAAGATTGCCGACGCGCCCTCGACCTGCTGGCCCGTGCCGAGCGGCCGATCATCGTCGCCGGTGGCGGCATCGCCATGTCGGGCGCGCAAACCGAGCTGGTGGCGCTGGCCGAGATGCTAGGCATCCCGGTCGCCACATCCCTCAACGCCAAGGGCGCGATATCCGACGACCATTCCCTGTCGGTCGGCGTTTGCGGCACTTATTCGCGTTCCTGCGCCAACAAGGCGGTCGCCGAGGCGGACCTCGTCTTCTTCGTCGGCAGCCGGACCGGCAGCCAGGTGACCACCAACTGGAACGTGCCGCGGGTCGGCACACCGGTGATCCAGCTCGACATCGAGGCGGAGGAACTGGGCCGCAACTATCCGAACAGCGTCTCGCTGCTGGGCGACGCCCGCACCGGCCTGGCCCTGTTGCTGCAACTGGGCCAATCCGCCCCCCGGTCGGAATATACGGCCTGGCGCGAGCGTGTGCATGCGCTGGTCCGGGAATGGCGCGAGCAGGAGACGCCATATCTGACCTCGGACGTCACGCCGATGCGGCCGGAGCGGATCTGCAAGGCAGTCTCGGACGCGTTGCCGGCGGGCGGCATGGTCGTCGCCGATACCGGCCATTCCGGCATCTGGGCCGGGACGATGATCGACCTCAACCGTCCGAACCAGCGGCTGCTGCGCTGCGCCGGCTCGCTCGGCTGGAGCCTGCCGGCCGCGATTGGCGCCAAATGCGCCCAGCCGGACGCACCAGTCGTCTGCTTTAGCGGCGACGGCGCCTTCTACTATCACATCGCCGAACTGGAAACGGCGGCACGCCTCGGCATCAATGTCGTCTTCGTGGTCAACAACAACGCCGCCTACAACCAGGAGATTCCGCTGTTCGACAAGGCCTATGGCGGCACGCAGCGCGGCAAGGCGCGCGAGATGTGGTGCTTCGAGCCGGTTGATTTCGCCAAGGTCGCGGAAAGCCTCCATTGCGTCGGCATCCGTGCCGAGACCCCCGCCCGGCTGGACGAGGCGCTGCGCCACGCCCTTACCCTCGACCGCCCGGTCGTCATCGACGCCACATCCGACATCAACGCTTTGGCCCGCGCCCCCTGGGGGTCAGGCCGGGGAGCTTACTAGCATGGGAATGTACGTCGAAGTCCTGGACCCCGGCATGCATGAGGTCGCCGATCCCGAACCACCCTTGGTCGAGATCGTCCGGGGATTGATGTTCGGCGAGGGCCCGGTCTGGGACCAGCGCAACAAGTGGCTCTATTACGTCGACATCATCGGCGACAAGGTCATGAAATGGGTACCGGGCGTCGGCAGCCAGCCGGTATTGGTGCCCTCCGGGCATCTCAACGGCATGACGCTCGACAACGAGAACCGGCTGATCATCGCCGGCTGGTCGTCGCGAAACATCTGGCGGCTGGAACTCGATGGCTCGCTGGTCTCGCTCGCCTCGCATTTCGAAGGCAAGAAGCTCAGCACCCCCAACGACATCTGCATCAAGTCGGACGGCTCGATCTATTGGACAGAGATGCAGAACGGGCTGCTCATCCCCGGCATGGAGGGCCATGACGTCCAGCGCTACCTCGACTGGCAAGGCGTGATCCGGCTGGGCACGGACGGATCGATGAAGGCGCTGGCCAAAGATTTCGCCGGATCCAATGGCCTCTGCTTCTCGCCGGATGAAAAGCGCATGTATGTCAACGACACGCCGCGCGCCCATATCCGCGTTTTCGACGTGCTGCCCGATGGTACCTTCGGCGAAGGCCGCATCTTCTACACGCTGATCGGGCACGAGACCGGCCATGCCGACGGCATGAAGGTCGACGTCAAAGGCAATGTCTATTGCACCGGCCCCGCCGGCATCCACGTCATCGCGCCCGACGGCACGCTGCTCGGGCGCCTGCACATACCGGGCACCGGCACCGGCTGCACCAACATGGCCTGGGGCGACGACGACTGGCGCACGCTTTACGTCACCACGCGCAATTCCGTCTTCCGCACCCGGTTGAAGATACCGGGCATTCCCGTAGGACCCGCGGCCCAGGGAGCTGCACGATGAGCTGGCATTTCGAACGAGTCGCCGGTCCCCATGACGGCCATACCGGCGGCGTTGTCTGGGACGGCGGCGCCGTCATCTACAGCGCGGTGCTGGAGGCCAAGCTCTATCGCTACGATCCGGCCAATGGCGTGACCAGGCCGATCCGCGCCTTCACCAACCGGGTCAACGGGTTGGGGCTGTCGGCCGAAGGCACGCTCTATGGCAGCCAGGAAGGCAGCCGGCGCATCATCGAGATGATGCCGGACGGCTCGGCCATCCCGTTGGAGCCGTGGCTTGGCGGTGCCCGCATCAACTACCCCTGCGACCTCACCGTCGACAGTCATGGCCGCATTTGGTTCGCCGACCCCTACAACCCCCTGCCCTCGCACGGGCCGCAGGTCTTCCCCGACCTGCCCCATGCCTCGGTGCTGCGGCTGGAGCATCATCCGACCAGCCATGCCTGGCGCATCAAGCGCATGACGCTAGACACCAAGGTGCCGCGCTGCGTGGCGCTGTCGCCAGACGAGCGCACGCTTTATGTCGGCGAGGGCGATCTTGCGAGCGAGGGTGCCCGCGAGCTGCGTGCCTACCCGATCAATGCAGAGGGCATGCTGGAGGCGCCGCGACTGCTGCACAGCTTCGCCCGCGACCAGCGCGGCAGCCAGCGCGGTGCGGAGGGCATCGCCATCGATGCGGAGGGCAATCTGGTCGTCTGCGCCGGGTCCGACGACAAGGGGCCGGGAGCGCTCATCTATGTCTTCTCGTCCACGGGCCGGGTGATCGAGAGCCATCCCTTCCCCGGTGGCGCGCCGATGCGCTGCGCCTTCGGCGGTGCCGATCGCAATGATCTCTACGTCACCAGCGCCACCGGCGGGCTGTGGCGCGCGGCCAGGACCGGACGCACCGGCTATGTCCGGCCTTTCGTCCGGCATTGAAGGGAGGAACACCCTTTGAGCGTCACACCGAAACCCATCCGCCGCGTCGTGACCGGCACGGATGCCCAGGGCCGGTCCTGCGTGCTCTATGACGGGCCGGCGCCCAGCGTGAACACGCATTTCTCCGCGGCGATGACCGACCTCTGGGTCTATCCGCGCACGCCGGCGCCGATCGGCGGCGACCGCGACGACGGACGCACGCCCTTCGATTTCGAGCCGCCGCATCATGGCGGCCATCTGCGCATCGTACACAGCAAGGGCAAGCCGGCCGATTACGACCCGGCGAAGGACGAGCGGCGCAAGGAGCGGCACGCGACCGAGCGGGCGCCCAACGGCACGCTCTATCGCGGTGGCCAGAACGCCTTCAGCTCGCCCTATCACAAATCGCTGACCTTCGATTACGGCATCCTGCTGGAAGGCTTGCGCACGCTGCTGCTGGATGACGGCGCCTATAAGCTCACGCCCGGCGATGTCGTCGTCCAGCTTGGCAATTGGCATGGCTGGACCAATGTCGATGCCGACAGCCTGATGGCCTTCCTGATGATGGGCACGCAGGTGACGGAATGACCATTCTCGGCAAGCCCGTGCGCCGCATCGTCACCGCCAATATCAATGGGCGTTCCCTGCGCCTCTCCGACGGGCCGGTCACCGACATCACCCGCGATCCGGCGCGGCCGGGCTATGAGTCCAGCGAGATCTGGGTCCATGACGGCAGCGCCAATCTGGGCGCCGGGCTGTCGCTCACCCGTACCCATCGCCGCCTTCAGCCCCCGCCCGGCGGTTCGCTCTGCCGCATCGTGACCTTCCCGCCGGATTCGGTGTTCAAGGCCAAGATCGGCGCCGAGGCGGTTGCGGCCTATTTCGCTGCAGCCGGCTCGCCCGAGGCCTCGACCTATTCGGCGAAGGCGCCGCACCCCTACATGCAGAAGACCGCGACATTGGATTTCTGCCTGGTGCTGAAAGGCCGGATCACCCTGGTGCTCGACACGCAGGAGGTCGAACTGGAAGCCGGTGATACGGTCGTACAGCGCGGCAGCAACCATGCCTGGAGCAACCGTTCCGACGCCCCCTGCACCATCGCCTTCACCATGGTCGATGGAGAATACGAAACCTGAGTCCCCCAACGGCCACCGCCAATTGCGGCCGGCCGATCCGCCCGAAGACAAGCAACACTCAAGAAGAACAGCTGGTAGGGAGGGATTGATGTCGCTGGTGAACCGCCTGATCGGTCTATGCGTAGCCTTGTTGGCGCTGGCCGCCCCCGCTGCCGCGCCAAGAGCCGCCGATTACCCGGCCGGGGGGGCCGTACGCATCATCGTCGGCGCCGGCCCCGACGTCGCGCCCCGGGCGCTGGCCCAGAAGCTTTCCGAACTCATGGGCCAGCAATTCGTCGTCGAGCAGCTGCCGGGCGCCGGCGGCATCATCGCCGCGCAGACCGTGCAGCACGCAAAGCCGGACGGCTATACGCTGCTGTTCACCACCGCGACCATCGTGGCGCTGCAGGCCTATCGCCCTGACATCTCCTACAACATGGCCAAGGATTTCGAGCCGGTCGGCAAGGTCGGCGAAGGGCCGGCGGTGCTGTTCGCCAATCCGTCGCTCGGCGCGCATAATCTGGCTGACGTGCTGCGGATCGCCAAGGAGAAGCCCGGCACCATCAACTGCGCCTCGACCGGGCCCGGAACCCAGGCGCATCTCGGCTGCGCCATGCTGAAGCAGTATGGCGGCGCCGATGTCGTACACATCCCCTATAACGGCATCAACCCGGCCATGATCGACCTGCTGGCCGGCCGGGCGCAGCTGCTGTTCGGCTTCCTCAACAGCCTGAACTACGTCAAGGCCGGCAAGCTGGTCGCCATCGCCGTGACCAGCAAGACCCGTTCGCCGGCCGCCCCTGACATACCGACAATGGCCGAGAGCGGCCTGCCCGCGCTCAACTACACGACCTGGTATGGCTTGAGCGCGCCCAAGGGCACGCCGAAGCCGATCATCAACAAGCTGAATGCCGCCCTCGCCAAGGCGCTGACCGACCCGACGGTCAAGCAACGCATTCTAAGCGTAGGATTCATCGCCCAGTCCAGCACGCCCGAGCAATTTGGCGACTTCGTCAAATCCGAACTCACCAAATGGCGGAAGATCATGAAGGACACGGGCGTCAAGCCGGAGTGAAGCGTCAAACCAAAGTGACAGTGGCTTTCACCAGAAGATCGTTACCGCAAAACGACGAGAGGTCCGACATGAGAAAGTTCGGCTATGCATTGCTGGGCGGGTTGTTCGCCGCCTGCCTCATCCAAGGGGCCCAGGCGGCAGATACGCCGTCGACGCCCGACACGCCTGCCAAAGCGGGCGCACCCGCCAAATACAACCCTTTCAAGCCCTTCGCCGCTAAGAACATGAAGGTGATCGGCTATAACGACCTCGGCGGGGTCGGCAAGGGCGGCGAAGGCATGGCGATGCGCAAATACCCCGATGGCCGGCGCATCCTGTTCCTCGCCCATGAATCGGAGCCCGCCTGCTTCAGCGTCCTCGACGTGACCGACCCGACCAAGCCGGTGTTGATCACCCAAACCAAGGTCGAAGCGA
>DATJJW010000018.1:0-4997 GCA_035491935.1 Allostellaceae bacterium
GTCGCCGATACCCCGCCGGTCGAGGTTGCCACAGGTCGCATGGTGGATGGCGTGGGTTCGGCGCCAAAAATCATAGGGCGTCATAGTCAGTACGCTGATCAGGCGGCCGACCCAGTCGTTGAGCTGCTTGTGCGGATAAAAGATGCCATGGCCGCAATCGTGCTGGATCACGAAGAGCCGGAGCAGAAGCCCCGCGGCAGGAATGGCGATCAGCAGACATATCCACCAATAGCCCTCCGTATAGGCGAGCCAAGCCGCAATCCACAGGAATGCGAGCGGCAGTATCGTGACCGCCAGCTCGAAAGTGCCGCGTATCCGGCTCGGCCTCTTATAGATGTCGAGCATCTGCAGCAATGTCCGGGGATCGGTATTATCGGCGACGGTGTCGCGGTTGAAAATCAAGTGCGCTGATCCAGCTGAGGTCGAGGCGGCCACGACCGATGTTGGACCGGTGGAAGGCGGCGGGACGGGCAATAGAGCACATATCGCCACGGGCCGGGGAACTTCCCGCACAATTTCGTTGTCGATTGCGGCCGCGGCCGCCCTGTGCGTGCGGCGAAGCCGAGAGGGCGCGCGACCGCCATCATCAGCACCGCGAAATCCCGGCAGCTGGCGCCGCGAACGTATTACCCCGTAAATTCCTCTATTCGACCAAGGTGCCGATAAGGCGGAGCAATTCCTGGTGCTCTGGGCCATGGTCACCTTGCATGAGGAATTCCCGCACACTCAGGAACGAAGTCTTGCCGCCCGAAGCCGCATTAGGTTCGTGCATGATCGAGACGCCGCCGGTCTCGATATCCCGCAGAAGCGACCATTGGTCCCCGGAAGAGCTCCTGTACAATATCCGCAAGCCTTTCATGACCGTATCCTACTCATTTCGTTGATCGCCGGTCCGTCATCAGCTGCGAACAGCAGCCGGGATGAACTGGTAGATCGCGATCAGATGAAGGGCCGCCCCCACAAGGACCATGCTGTGCCAGATGACATTCTGGAACGGTATCCGCGTAGAGATGTGGGCGCAGGTGCCCAAGGAATAGATCACCGCACCCGCAATCAGAAATACGCCGGGCGTGACCGGCAACGCCTCCAGAAGCGGACGAATGACGCCGAGGACCATCCAACCCATCGACAGGTAGAGAATCAGGAAAATACGATCGTGGTCCTTGCGGCAGAGCAGCTTCATCGCGACGCCGATGGTCGCCAAGGCGCAGATAATCCCGGTGAGCGGGAGGCCGAGGCGCGGCGGCAGCGCACACAAGGCGAAAGGCATATAGCTCCCGGCGATCATGAGGAAAATCATCGCGTGATCGATCCGGCGCAATAGCGCTTTCCAAGGGCCCGGCTTGGCCATGTTGTATGCCGCCGACGCGCAAAGCATGAACAGGAGGCTGGCGCCATAGCCCCAGACTGCGGCGATTTGCCGAGCCGGCGCAGCCGGATCCAAGCGGATCAAAAGGCACGGAATAGCGATGGCCGCGGCAAATATTCCCAGAACATGTACCAGTCGATCGGCTTTGAACTCTGCCGTGCTGTAACACGGAAAATCCCAAGGCCTCTCGCGGACTGCGACATTTCCGCCGCGGCTCGCGAGGCTATCGGCTTCGTCGGGCGATCGCATCATATGGCCCTCGCAAAAAGGGGAGACGAGCCATACCGCCCTCGGCCATAGACCGACTCGGATGGGAAATGGCTTTTTGTGCGTAGATTTTCAAGATTACCAAAAAATAAATTAATTATATCGCCAAATTAAAGATAATACTGGATATAGAATAGGCAAATGACCACGCCATGCTGCGACTTTGTAGAATTGCCTACAAGGCGCCTTCTACCCTGCCGCTGACGCTCTCTACCACGGGTAATTACGTCCCAAACACGCTCTATGCGGCGACACTTAAGAAAGAAAGACAATGCCAGAGCACAAATTTAGGCCGGGCAATCGGTACAGTTGCTCGGCCGCACCGGCATCCGTCAACCGCACGGTGCCTTCAGGATCGTACGACGTCTCCCCTCAACTCGGTGAAGGATGGGCACGAGCGCATCCCCGCAGGAAGTGAACTGGCATTGCTGTCAACATAGCGACCGCCTCAGGACAACACGGTCTTGCCGGTAAACGCCTATTTTCGCCAAGGCAAACGTGATCGCCGATGTTCGGCAGGGAGCATGACATGAACGATAGAGAGAAAGCCATTCAGGCTGAGGCATTGGAGCGCGCAGCAAGGGAATGCATGCGCCTCGGCGATCTTTGTCGTCTGCCGGGTGGCCTTAACGGCTTTTCGGCGGACCCGGCCGAAGCCTACGAGCTGGCAGCGGCGGCGATACTCAGAATAAAAGCCGATACCTCGCTGATCGCGGTGCCAAGAATCATATCAGATGAAAGCATCGAACTGGTTGCACGAAGCCTACTGCAGGTAAAGGCTCCTTTCCCGGCAAGTGACGGGACGGAGTATTTCGTCCTCGATGAAAGTTCGGAGTTCGATAACCTCCCTCGGGATCATGGCGAAGGCACGGAAGATGATGCAATAACCCAGGTGGCCGTTCTCAGATTGGCCAAGACGGCCATTGAAACCTTCATCACACGATCGGAAGAAGTGGTCTGATTAGCATTTCGCCTAGAGCGGGCTTCTTGCATGAGGCTTCCACCATCCATATATCATCCATATGGATGGTGAATGGATGGTGAAAGATGGACGGCAAGGCGGCGGAAAACGAGAAGATCACCATCATTCTCGGCTATGTCGATCTTGGCCAGGTCGATCTGCTCGTCAGGGAAGGATTTTATTCGAACCGGACCGACTTCATTCGAACGGCCATCCGCAACCAACTCGACCGCCAGGGCGATATGGTCAGACAATCGGTGGCCCGCCGACAGCTTGATCTGGGTTTGCGCGAAGTTACCCGCGTCGAGTTGGAAGGCCTACGCAACGCGGGCAAGCAGATCGACCTCCATGTGCTGGGGCTCGCTGTCATCGCACCGGACGTGTCCGCCGAACTTGCGCTTGGCACCATCGCCAGCATCCAGGTGCTGGGCCACCTGCAGGCCCCGCACAGTGTCAAGGCGGCCCTGAAGGACCGCATGCGTTCATAAGAAATCCTGAGGAGGCCGAACCTTTGACCCGATCGCGCTCCTCGGCACGCGACCTGACAGGATTTGATCATGAACTGGTTTCCCAAGAGCGACATGGCAAAAGCCTCTCGCCTTACCCGGGCCGGACGGTTGAAGGAGGCGGTGGATGTACTGATGGGCAACGCGCCCACTGACGCCCCGGCCCATTCGAGCACACGACCGGCACAGGCAGACACCATCGATCTCGAACAGGATGATGCCGGCAATTGGTCAACCACGCCTGTGGATCAGGCGCCGTCCGGCGCCGCGCCACGCCCCGCCTCTCACTCGCCAGGCCCTCCCCCGCCAGGATTGAAGGTGTTCCTGGATAAGCTCGGATTGGGCCGGATACGCGACTCCATGGGATTGCGGCAACCGGCCCATGACACCCCACCAGGCCCACAAAATGCGAATTTCCTGTTGCGGAGTTTCGGCAACGCGGCAGGGACGCGGCCCTATAAACTCTTCGTACCGACGAGCTATGCCGGCACCCCGCTGCCGCTCCTGGTTATGCTTCACGGCTGCACCCAGTCGCCCGATGATTTTGCGGCGGGCACGCGCATGAATGAGCTGGCTGAAGCGCACGGATTTCTCGTGGCCTATCCAGGCCAAACGACCGGCGCGAACGCCTCGAAATGCTGGAACTGGTTCAATGTCGATGGTCAACGGCGTGAGCGCGGAGAACCGTCGCTGATCGCCGGCATTACCCGGCAGATCATGACCGACTGGTCCATTGATGCCGCGCGCGTCTTCGTTGCCGGCCTGTCGGCCGGCGGAGCGCAGGCGGCGATCATGGGTTCGGCATACCCGGATCTCTATGCCGCCATCGGGGTGCACTCTGGTCTTGCATGCGGTGCCGCCCACGACATGATGTCGAGCCTGACCGCGATGCGCCATGGGGCCGCCACGCCGCCTCTGCGGCGTGTGCAGCCCGTGCGCACTATCGTGTTCCATGGTGACAAGGATACGACCGTAGTGCCGATCAATGGCGACCAGGTCATCGCGCAGGCTCAGGCCGGCATCTCTCTGCAGACGACCGTCACGAGCGGGCAGTCGCCGGCCGGCATGCGCTACACCCGCCGCATCCAAAGGGATGCCAGCGGCCGGACCATCCTCGAACAATGGCTCCTTCATGGTGCGGGACACGCCTGGTCGGGGGGCAGTTCCGCCGGATCCTTCACCGATCCCAAAGGGCCGGACGCCAGCGCGGCCATGGTCGCCTTCTTCCTCAGTGCATGAAGAAAGGTTGCCAGCCCCTCGCATATCGCCAGCCTTTCGCATATCGACAGCCGGCGGCACGCATCGCCGCCATCAGGACGTGACGAAAACCTCCGCCGACATGCCCAGGAAGGCGTCGCTCATACCGACGAAACTGCCCACGACCGGCATCACCTGCCGGATATCGCGACCGACTGCGACAGGAACCAAATGCGCACCGCCAACGGTACCGTTAGTCGGATCGAAGGCAATCCAACCCGCACCCGGCAGATAGATCTCCGTCCAGGCATGTGTCGTTGGGGCCGGCCCCGGCATGGCACCGTCCCGATCGGGATCGTAGAAGTAGCCGGACACGATCCGTGCGCCAAACCCAAGGCTTCGGGCCGCCTCCATGAGAAGGACGGCCATATCCCGGCACGAGCCTCGACGACGATCCAGAGTCTGCGCGGGCGTCTGCGTCCCTTCGTCATCCCGGCTCTCATATGAGACCCATGCCAGGATGCCGGTATTGAGATCCTTCAATAAGGACAAGGTATCGGTCGGATTGCCAAGGACAAACGCCCGCGCCCAGTCGCGTACCGTCGTCACTGCATCCGGATATTGCTGAACGGCCAAGGCACCGAGATCCGTCAGATCGTCTTCAGAATATTGGAAGGGGTAGAAAATAGCCAAAGCC
>DATJJW010000019.1:0-10547 GCA_035491935.1 Allostellaceae bacterium
CCAATGCGGCCTCGCGCAATATATTTCGCACGTCGGGGCTCAAGCCCGGCGCCGGTGTCTCCACGACGACCTTCTGGTTGCGGCGCTGCAGCGAGCAGTCGCGTTCGCCCAGGGCCACCACGCCGCCTTTGCCATCGCCGAAGATCTGCACCTCGACATGACGAGCCGCCGCCACGAAACGTTCGAGATACATCCTTGCATCGCCGAAGCTGCCGGTGGCCAGGCGTTTCACCGTCTCGTATTTGGCCTTGAGCTCGGCAGGGTTCTCGGCCAGCTGCATGCCGATGCCGCCGCCGCCGGCCGTGCTCTTCAGCATGACCGGATAGCCGATGCGTTCGGCCTCGGCCAGCGCCTGGGCCTCGCTGTCGATGAGGTCGCTGCCGGGCAGCAGCGGCACGCCATTGGCTGCGGCCACCGCGCGTGCCGTATGCTTGAGGCCGAAAACGCGCAGCTGCTCCGGCGTCGGGCCGATGAAGGCGATGCCCTCGGCAGCCAGACGCTCGGCAAAGCCGGCATTCTCCGACAGGAAGCCGTAGCCGGGATGCACGGCCTCGGCCCCGGTCGATTTGCAGGCGGCGACGATCGCTTCGATGTCGAGGTAGCTCTCTGCCGCCGGCGCCGGGCCCAGCCGCACCGCCTCGTCGGCGAGGTCGACGGCGCGGGTGAAGCGGTCGGCGTCGGAATATACCGCGACCGTCTTCAACCCCATGCGGCGGGATGTGCGGATGATGCGGGCCGCGATCTCGCCGCGGTTCGCGATCAGGATCTTGCTGAACATGGATCAGTCCGTCAGGCGCCTGGCCAGATCAGCACGCGGACCGGCGTCGGGTTGAAGCCGTTGCAGGGGTTGTTGACCTGCGGGCAGTTCGAGATGACCGCGATCACATCCATCTCGGCACGCAGCTCGACATAGTCGCCGGGCCTGGAGACGCCGTCGGCGATGGCCAGCTTGCCGTCGGGCCGGATCGGCACATTCATGAAGAAATTGATGTTCGGCACCACATCGCGCTTGGTCATGCCGTATTTCGCGATTTCGAGCAGGAAGTTGTCGCGGCAGGCGTGCATGTAGCGGGTCTGGTGGCCGAAACGCACGGTGTTGGATTCGCAGGAGCAGGCGCCCGCCGCGGTGTCGTGCAGCCCGCAGGTGTCGGCGGTCACCACCGCCATGCAGTTGCCGTCATTGGACAGGATACGCGTGCCGGCCTGGATATAGGCCGCTCCCTGCGCCAGCATCGTGTCCTGCATGCTGTAGCGCTCGTCATGGTCATGGGCATTGTAGAACAACGTGTCGACCGCCTGGCAGCCCTCGACATCGACGATGCGCAGGCTCTCGCCTTTCCTGACCAGCCCCGACCATGGGCCGGTTGCGGGAATGATGTGGTCGTAGCGCGCCATTGCCGGTTCGAGGGTGGAGCGTACGGGCTGGACGGTATCGGTGCTCATGGTCGCATCCCCCTTAGCGGTAATAGGCCGCGTTGTTCTCGAAGCCGCGGATCGCCTCGTCGGAGGCGATACGGCAGAGGTCGTCGACGGTCGGGGGCGGCGAGCGCCAGAGCAGCGCACGGATAGGCTTGGGGATCGATTCCTCCTTGGGGGCAAGGGGATGCGGGCAGTTGGAGACGGCGATCAGCATGTCCATCTCGGCGCGCAGATCGACATGGGCGCCGGGCTGGATCTTGCCCTTCTGCCAAAGGAAGCCGCCCTTGTCGTCGGTGCGGATCGGCGTGAAGAAGCCCAAGGCCGGGGCGAGGTCGCGGCGCGACAGGCCCAGCTTGGCCGCGCCCAGCCGCAGATTGTCGCGGGTGTTGCGCGCGATCGGGTTGCCGGGCGTGGTCGGATCGGCCAAGGGGCTCGCGGGCGAGCTGCCGCCGGTCAGCGTGTCGTGCCACCCTTCGGCCGTGTCGTCGGTGATCGAGAACATCACCCGGCCCATGTCGGAGAACAGCACGCAGCCCTTGGTCAGGACCGCGTTCCATTGCAGCTTGATCGTGTCGGCGGCGTTGTAGCGTTCGGTCGGCTCGGCCGCGTTCCAGAACATGAGCGCGACGCCGCTGGTGCCGTGGTCGCTGACCAGGCGCAGGCTCTGGCCGCGCTCGATGCGTGCCGTCCAATACCAGCCACCGGGAATGACCTCCTCATGGATCACCAGGCCGTCGGGCAGGGGGACGGGATTGCCGGGCATCGCTCCCGGTTTGGCCCTGGCGCGTTTCGCCTCGGCGCTGCGCTTCAGCTCGTCATAACGTCGGCGGAAGTCGTCCGGCGTGGTCGGCAGGTCGGCATAGGGATCGCGCGGGGTCATGCGGGACTCCTGGAACAACAGAGCGACCGGGTCGTCCAGGCCATGCCCCATCTCGTGCCGATAGTCCGGCAGCTGGGTCGTCCCAGCCGAGGCCGATGGGAACTTTAGTCGAGGAAGCGGCCATCGCCAAGGGATTTTGAGTACGATTTTGTGGAATCGTAATAATCAGACGCCGTTCATCCGCGCGTGACGACGCCCAAAAACGTGGATGGCCGGGACGAGCCCGGCCATCACGACAAGGCGAAGGGGTAAAATCAGACCCGGCGCCGTCCGGCGAAGACCAGAGCGCCGCCCGCGACGATGGCGATGATCGCGGCATAGGGCGGGATGACGAAATTCTCCTGCTTGTCTGTGGTCGCATGGATCGGGCCGATCTTGGCGACCTCTTCCTGGTGATGGAACGGGATCACGTTGAACACCAGCGCCACAAGCCCGGCGAGGATCAGAATGACGCCGAGTATCATCAATCCGCGCATGAAGTGTTCTCCTCCAGATGCCCGAAGCGGAAATCTCCGGGCTTTATGAAGGCGTTAACACCGGCGCTGGAGATAGGTTGCGGCTGCCGGTCATGCCCCGTCGATGCGAATGCGATAGGCGAGGCGCCTGGTCTCACCGGGGGTGAGATGGAACAGGCCGGGCTTGTCGGCGAATTCGCCGTCCCAGCCCTGGGGGCTCGCCATGCCATGCCAGGGCTCGATGCACAGGAAATCGGCGCCCTCGGGCTTCGACCACAGGCCCAATTCGCGAAACCCCTCCCAGCTCACCTCGACGGCAGGGCCGCCCGGCGCCTCGAAGCGTACCGACCGGCTGTCGATCTGGTCGAGGATCATCGCGTCCGCGGCGAACAGGCCTTCATCCAGGGCGAGGATGTTGCCCATGATCGGGGTGGCTTGGGATTCCGGTTTCAGCAGGCCGCCATCGAGGCGACGGACGGGCGCCGGCTCCGGCCGCTCGAAGACCAGGCGATGATCCTGTTTGGCAATACCCTCCGCCAGCGGCCATTGGAAGGCCGGATGCGCGCCCAATGCCGCCGGCATGGGGACATCGCCGGTATTGGTGACCGAATAGACGATGTCGAGCGTATCGCCGTCCAGCGCATAGTCGACGATTAACCGGAAGGCGAATGGATACGCTGCCCGCGTCTCTGCGTTGTCTATCAGGGTGAAGCGGCAACGTGTCGCCTCGGCCGATGTCAGCGTGAAGGCCTGGTCACGGGCGAAGCCGTGCTGGGTCAGGCGATGGGCCTGGCCGTCATGGCGCAGCGTGTCGCCGGCCAGGCGGCCGACGATCGGGAAGAGCACCGGGGCATGGCGGTTCCAGGCAGGGCCTGCCTGCCAGATGTACTGGCGGCCACGCGAATCTTTCAGCGAATTAATTTCTGCCCCAATCGTCTTTATCTTAATGTTCAACCGGTCATTGTATATGGGCTGCAGCTGGTCCATACGTCGCTCCAGAAGTTAACATTTCCACTTTAAATTGCTCTAAAATTAACCAATGTTTCGATTATGTATAACATGTTACCGATATCGGCTCGGGGCCTCGCAAAGGTCTGGTCTTTGGGCCGACGGTAAACACGGATGACGACAATGCCGCGGTCAACAAAGGGACCCCGCGCACGAGGCCAGGGCGCATCGACCGCTGAGATCGTCGAAGCCATCGAGGATGATATCATCGTTGGCCGCCTTATGCCGCGCGAACGACTGATCGAAGAGGAGTTGATGGCGCGCTTCGGCGTGTCGCGTCACATCGTCCGTCAGGTGCTGGGCGAACTCGAGCGCATGAACATCGTCGACCACATTCCCAATCGGGGGGCCATGGTCCGCTCCTATTCGGGCGAGGAGGTCCTGCAGCTTTTCGAGTTGCGCGATGTGTTGGAAGCCCATGCCGTGGCACTCATGAAGCTGCCCCCGACGCCGGAGGAAGTCGCGTCGCTGAACGTCATCCTCAATCGTTATGATGTGGCGGCCCGGAACGACGATTTGGTCTCGGTCTATCGCGAGAATATGGCCTTTCATCGCACCATGTTCTCCTTGTCGGGCAACAAATTCCTGACCGAAGCCATCATGGACAGCGCGACCCGTACCCACGCCGTTCGCCACCAGTGGCTGAGCCAGCCAGTATATCTCGAACGCGCCAGCATCCAGCACCGTGCAATGGTGGCGGCCCTGATGTCAGGCGACCGGGAAGAGCTGATCAAGATGTGCCACGACCACATCGCGCCTTCGCGGGAGATGTATATAAGGCTGGCGGCGGCCAAGCGCAGTTCCTGAGCCGGGGCTGGCGCCGGGAACGTGATCGAGCGTCAGGCTCGGTTCCGCATTCACGCGCCGTGTTGGGCGTCCTTTTCCGCCTCGGCCTCGGCTTCGGCCTTCAGTTTCTTCAGGCGCTTCTGCATATCATGCTCCAGCCGGCGCAGCTGCGCGTCGAAATGTTTGATCCGGCGGAAGCGGCGAGGACGTTGGGCGGCCGTGCCGCGCTTCCAGGCGGCGCGGATGCCGAAATCGCCGACCACGGCGAGCAGCGCCAGGCCGGCCAGGAACATGATGATCGCCGAGGTCACGGCGTAATGCGTGTCGATCGCCACCACAGCGCCCCAGAAGCCCACGGTGATGAGGGCCGAGGACCCCAGCAGCAGCATGCGCTTCATGACAACGTCGCGCGACTTGCGGTTGGAGAGTTCCGCCACCTCGACGAAGGCTTCGGTCAGCTCGCTGCGGGCCAGCGCCTGCCAGTCGCGATAAGGCACGCCGCGCACCGTCCGGTTGTCGCGGATGAAATGTTCGAGCTTGAGCACGATCAGCTCGGCCCTGTCCTGCGGTGTCGGATCGCTCATCGTCTTACCAATGTTCGCGACCCTTGTGCGCGACGCGGCCATTTTCGCAGCAAGTCGGGCGGCTGGACAAGAGCCGAAGCAGTCTTAGCCGAGCAGGCGGGTGACGCCCAGGCTGTCGGCGAGCATGTCGAACTGGGCGATCCGTGCGGTGGAGACGGGAATGCCGTTGCGCAGACGCTCGGCGCGGCGCACGACCCGCTCGCGGCCGGGCAGGCGCACGCCGTAATGGCCGGGCAGACGCTTCGAGCCGGTGAAGTCGCGCATATGCCGGTCGATGTCGCCGGTGAAGGCGGCCAGCGGCCGGAACGCCTCGATGTCGAGCGCCATGACGAACTGTCCCGTGTTCCTGGATTGCGGGCTGCCGGGGGCGGCGAAATCCGGCACTTCGCGGCCGAAGGCGGCGCCGTTCAGCACGCCGGCCAGCATACCGAGCGCCATGGACAGGCCCATGCCCTTATAATCGCCCATGGCGGTCATCAGCCCGCGATGGACCAACTCGGCATCGGTCAGGGGCTCGCCCGTCTCCCGATCGATCATCCAATTGGCGCCAAGCGGCTTGCCTTCGAGCCGCGCCGACTTCACCTTGCCGAAGGCGACATTCGCCGTGGCGATGTCGAGCACGAAGGGCGGCTCCTCGCCGGCGGGAATCGCGATGGCGATCGGGTTGGTGCCGATCAGGGCTTCCGCCGAACCGGACGGGCCCATCTGGTTGACGCCCGAGACGGCGGCGCAGATCGCGATCATCCCGCGCTTGGCCAGATTCGCGGCATAATTGCCGATGGCGCCCGCGTGGTTGGAGCGGCGTAGGCCCACCCAGCCGATGCCGAAGTCACCGGCGAGCTCGGCGGCGAGATCGGCCGCGCGCGTCATGGTCAGATGGCCGAGTCCGCGATCGCCGTCGAGCAGGGCCGTGGCCTTGGCACGCTCCACCGTGATCTGCGGCCGGGGATTGATCTCGCCCGTCTTGATCTGGCTGATATATTGCCCCAGCCGGAAGCAACCATGGGCATCGGAGCCGATCAGATCCGCCTCGACCATCGCCTCGGCCACGATCACCGCGTTCGCCTCGCTCATGCCGATGGCAATGAACATCCGGACGATGAAGCTGCGCAGCCTGGCCGCGTCGATCCGCTGGGTGCCGTCTTCGGCCATCGAGGCTCTTCCTGGTCTGATATATCTGGCGGGCAACTTCTACTAGCAAGCAAACCTCAACCCCACAAGCCCGGGTGCGGCGATGCCCCTCGACCGGCGATGCGCGAATCGCTGGACGAATGACTATGGTCTTGCGCATTGTGCGGTCTCGTTCGATCGAGACTTCCCCCGTGTCGTCACCTTTAAGATGAAGCCATCAATGATTGCCAAGGCCATACCGAAAGTTCTGAACTTCGCCGGGGATACGGGGACGCCGGAAAGCTACCGCCCGGCGGCCGAGCGCATCATCGCCGGCGATCCGGTGCAGACCGCCGTGACCGTGTTCGCGAGCGAGGATGGCCGCTTCCAATCCGGCATCTGGACCGCGCAGCCGGGCAAATGGCGGGTGGTCTTCACGGAATCCGAATTCTGCCAGCTCTTGGAAGGCAGCATCGTCGTGACCGGCGACGACGGTTCGACCCAGACCTTCAAGGCTGGCGACGCCTTCGTCTCGCCGGCCGGGTTTAAGGGCACCTGGGAAGTCGTCGAGCCGACCAGGAAATATTATGCCTGCTACGAGCGTCGCCGATGCGTATAGCCCTGATCCATGCCCTGAAACATTCCGTCGCGCCCATCGAAGCGGCTTTCGCCCGGCTCTGGCCCGAAGCCGACCTCATGAACCTGCTCGACGATTCCCTGTCGCGGGACGTGGCGCGCGACGGGCACCTCACCCCGACCATGACCGAGCGTTTCCGGAACCTCACCCGCTATGCCCTCGGCACCGGCGCGCAAGGCATCCTCTTCACCTGTTCGGCTTTCGGCCCCTGTATCGAGGCGTGCCAGGCGGAATTCCCGCGGGTGCCGATCCTCAAGCCCAATGAGGCGATGATCGAGGATGTGCTGCGCGTCAGCAGCGAGACGGGGAGCGGCAAGGTCGGGCTGCTCGCCACATTCGGACCGACGCTGGACAGCATGCCGCCGGAATTCGCCGGCATCGCCCCCAGGCTGCAGCTGGTCGCACGGCTGATCGACGGCGGCATGGCGGCGCTCGATGCCGGCGACCCCGACACCCATGACTGTCTGGCCACGCATACGGCGCGGGAGCTGCCGGAAGATTGCGACGTCATCGCGCTCGCCCAGTTCAGCCTGGCGCGTGCCGAGTTCGCCATCGCCCAGGCGACCGGCAAGAAGGTGCTGACCACGCCCGGCAGCGCCGTGCTCAAGTTGCGGCGTGCGCTGGTCGACTAGCGCATGGCCATGGCCAATGTCCGGTGCGGCAACGCTTGTCGCCTCCTGATGTTGAACCTACATCACGAGACACCCCGCACAGTTCTTCCTACCCCCAATCGGAGACCAGCATGGCTACTCATCAGCATTCCACCAAGAATGACCTGAAGTCGAACACCAAGACGACTGCCATCAAGATCCTGAATGCCCGGCTGGCCGACGCCATCGATCTGGCGCTGCTGACCAAGCAGGCGCATTGGAACCTGAAGGGCCCGCAGTTCATCGCCGTGCATGAGATGCTCGATGGCTTCCGCACGCAGATCGACGGCCATGTCGACACGGTTGCCGAGCGGATCGTGCAGCTGGGCGGCACCGCGCTCGGCACGACGCAGATCGTGGCCTCCAGCACCTCGCTGAAGCCTTATCCGACCGACATCTACAAGGTGAAGGACCATTTGGCGGCGCTGATCGAGCATTACGGCGTGGTCGCCAATGCGGTGCGCGCCGCCATCGACGAGACGGATGAGGCGGGCGACGCGGACACGGCCGACATTTTCACTGCCTTCTCGCGCGATCTCGACAAGCAGCTCTGGTTCCTGGAAGCCCATGTGCAGGAGCCGGCATAAGCCGGCTCGCACCACTCAGGGACGTGCAGGAGCTGGCATAAGCCGGCTCGCCCCTTCCGGAGCTCAAATGCGAACGGCCCCGTCGATGGCGGGGCCGTTCTGTTGTTCCGACTCCAGCGATAAGCTGGATCAGGCTGCCATAATAGCCCAAATGTCCGCCGCCGTCCCAGCATTTTAGACATGTCGCGACGGCGCTTGGCAGGCGGAGCTCCGATTGGCACTGTCTCGGCCGTTTCTCGCCCTGCATCTCCGGCAGGGCATCTCTAGCAGGATCGGTTCCCGGATGACCCTGTGCGGCCTCGATTTCGGCACGTCCAATTCCACGCTCGGCATCGCGCGCGACGGCCATCCACAGCTCATCGACCTGGAGGGCGCGTCGAAAACGCTGCCTTCGGCGATCTTCTTCGATTTCGCCTCGAACGGGGTGCAGGTCGGCCGGGCGGCTATCGAATCCTATGTCGAGGGCATGGAAGGCCGATTGATGCGGTCGGTCAAATCGGTGCTGGGTACGGAGCTGATCGACCAGGACACGACGCTGAAAAAGCGGCGTATCGGCTTCCGCGAAGTATTGGCGACTCTGCTCGGCCAAATCAAACGCCGAGCCGAGCAGGCGTCGGGCCGGGCGCTGGACAGTGTCGTCCATGGCCGCCCGGTGCATTTCGTCGATGGCGACGAGGAGGGCGACGCCAAGGCCCAGGCCGATCTGGAGCAGATCGCGAAATCCGTGGGCTTCAAGCATGTCTCCTTCCAATACGAACCGATCGCGGCGGCGCTCGACTACGAACGCCAGGTCAATGCCGAGCAGGTGGCGTTGATCGCCGATATCGGCGGTGGCACTTCCGACGTCTCGGTGATCCGGTTGGGTCCCGGGCGCTCGCGGCTGGAGCGGGCGCAGGACATCCTGTCCAATGACGGCTTGCGGCTGGGCGGCACGGATTTCGACGCGCAATTGTCGCTGAAGGGCATGATGCCGCTGTTCGGCTATCAATCGCCGATGCTGCGCGATGGGCTGCTGGCGCCGAACCACTATTTCACCGAGCTGGCCACTTGGTCGAAGATCAATTTCCTCTATACGCCGCAGGCCAAGAGCGCGCTTCGCCTGCTGCGCCGGGATTCGGCGGCGCCCGACCTCATCGACCGGCTGATCCATCTGGTCGACGAACAGCTCGGCCACTGGCTGGCGATGCGGATCGAGGACGCCAAGATCAAGCTGTCCGCGGAGAGCCAAGTCGAGGTCAAGCTGAACCGGGTCCAGCGCGGCCTGATCGCCACGATCACGAGGACGATCTTCGACGAGGCGACCCAGCCGATGGCGCAGAAGATCGCCGATCTCTGCCGGCGCTGTGTCGCCGATGCCGGCTTGAAGCCGGACGACATCGACGCCGTGTTCCTGACCGGGGGCACGACGCTGCTGCCGCATGTGCGCAAGGCGATCCTGGACGTGACGCCCGCGGCGCGTGTCGTCGATGGCGACAAATTCGGTTCGGTCGGCACCGGCCTCACCCTGGAAGCCATGGAACGTTACGGTTGAGCAATACTTAGCTAGGGACACTCAGCCAAAGAAGGCCGCCGCCGAGCCTTCGACCTTCCGACCCACAAGTCCCGAGGTCCTGCATGCCCGATGTACATACCCAATACTGGCTTGCTCATTTCCAGGCACTGCTGCCTTTCATTGTTTCCAGCGCGCTGAAAGTCCTCGGCGCCATCGTCATCCTGCTGATCGGGCTCTGGCTCTCCGGCAAGGTGTACGATCTGGTGACGCGGATGCTGGCGCGTACGCCGCATTTCGATGCGATGCTGCGCGGGTTCTTCGGCAGCCTGGCGCGCTATGCCGTGCTGACCGTGACCGTGCTGGCGGTGCTGTCGCAATTCGGCATCCAGACGACCAGCCTGGTTGCCGTGGTCGGTGCTGCCGGCCTGGCCGTTGGCCTGGCCTTGCAGGGGACGCTGTCGAATCTCGCGGCCGGCGTCATGCTGCTGATCTTCCGGCCGTTCAAGATCGGTCACAAGGTGACCGTTGGCGGCAATACCGGCGTGGTGCGCGACCTGTCCCTGTTTTGGACCGAGATCGTCGGCGACGATCAGGTGCAGGTGATCGTGCCCAATGGCAGCGTTTGGGGACAGGCGCTGCGCAATTTCTCGGTCTATCCAGCGCCGGATGCCGCGGGCGAGGTGCGTTTGCGTGTCCAGGACGGCGATGATCTCGCCCGTCTGCTGGATGCGGTCAAGGCAGCGGTCGCCGCCCATCCGAAGATCAATCAGAACCCGCCGCCCACGGTACTGCTCGACCGCAATGCCGACGGGCTGCTCGACGTCGTCGCCGGGTTCAAGACCCATAGCGGCGATGACGTGCCGGTCATTCGCAGCGAACTCTATCGCAGCGTCCATGACGCTTTGGCTGAGAGGCTGGAGGCGGCAAAGGCGCGATAAA
>DATJJW010000020.1:0-4360 GCA_035491935.1 Allostellaceae bacterium
CAATAGCGAGCACAATGCCATCGTCGCCATCGCCTCCGGTGGCAGCCAGGGTACGGACGTACCATGGAACGCGAACGGTACCGAACCCAGCACCCTGCAGAACCTGCGCACCAATGGCTGGGCCAAGCTGGTGCAGAAGACTACTACCGACGGTAAGCCGTCCGGCGGCGTCTACGTGCTGACCGCGGTCGGCAAGGCGATCTATGCCCGCACCGGCGGCGGCACCGTCGGCAGCAATGGCTCTGGTTCTTCCGACGGTGTGTCCGATCAGACGAAGCAGGCGATCACCGCCGCGGTCGCCTCCGTCCAGAGCCTGCTGGCTGGCCTTGGCGGCAGCGGGAGTGGCATCTCGACCGGCACAACCGGCCAGAATGCGTCGAACATCCTCACCGGTTCCTCGAGCCCCACCGGCTCGAATGTCAACATCACGGCCTGAACCGGCATCCTTACGCGGGGCGCCATCGTCTCGCTGACAAGCCTCCTCGCGATACGATATAGAGGCAGCGCCATATCGCGGCTGCCGGGTTGTCGTCTTGCGTCCTGAAATCCTCTATTCCCTCTTCACACCCGTCACCCGGCTCAAGGGCATCGGCCCCAATCTCGGCCGTCTGATCGAACGCGCCATCGGCAACAATCTCGTCGACCTGTTATGGCACCTGCCGGTCGGCATCATCGATCGCCGCTATCGGCCGCCGGTGGCGGAGGCGCAGCCGGGCAGCATCGCGACGCTCACCGTCACCGTCGATGCCCATTGGCCGCCGGCCTCAAGCCGCATGCCGTATCGGGTTCGCTGCAGCGACGACAGCGGCAGCATCGTCGTGACCTTTTTTCGTGCCAAGGGCGACTGGATCGAGAAGATCCTGCCGCTGGGGTCGACCCGTGTCATCAGCGGCCGGGTCGAAAGCTTCAACGACCAGCTGCAGATGAGCCACCCGGACCATATCGCCGCCCCTGACGATGCCGAAGGGGCCGAGGCGATCCTGTCGGTCGAGCCAGTCTATCGCCTGACCGCAGGCCTCACCCTCAAGACCTTGCGCAAGGCGGCGGACGCCGCACTCGCCCGCACGCCGGAACTGCCCGAATGGCTGGAAGACAGCGTCTTGCAACGCCAGCGCTGGCCCGGTTGGCGCGCGGCGCTCGATGCCCTGCATCATCCCCAGGAAAGCGCCGATATCGACTTAGGCCATCCGGCGCGCCGACGCCTGGCCTATGACGAACTGCTCGCCGACCAGCTGGCCCTGGCGCTGATCCGCCAGCGCAATCGCAGCCAGGGCGGCCGCGCGATCACCGGCGACGGCAGCTTGCGCGACAAGGTGCTGGCGGCATTGCCCTTCAAGCCGACAGCCGCTCAAGCCCAAGCCATGGCGGAGGTGTCCGGCGACATGGCGTCCAACCGGCGCATGCTGCGGCTGCTGCAAGGCGATGTCGGCAGCGGCAAGACGCTGGTGGCGCTGATGGCGATGCTGACCGCGGTCGAGGCCGGGTCCCAGGCGGCGCTAATGGCACCGACCGAGATCCTGGCGCGCCAGCATGCCGCGACATTGACCCGGATGCTGGAACCCGCGGGCCTGGCGCCCCTGCTGCTTACCGGCCGCGACAAGGGTCGTGCGCGCGAGAAGCTATTGGCGGCGATCGCCGATGGCAGCGCACCGATCGTCATCGGCACCCATGCCCTCTACCAGGACGACATCGTCTTCCGCGACCTCGCCATGGCCGTGATCGACGAGCAGCATCGCTTCGGCGTCGAGCAGCGCATGAGTCTCGCCTCCAAGGGCCGGGGCGTCGACATCTTGGTCATGACCGCGACGCCGATCCCGCGCTCGCTGATGTTGGCCGGATACGGCGATCTCGACGTCTCGTACCTGCGCGAGAAACCCGCGGGCCGTCAGAAGATCGCAACGAGCGTGATCTCGATCGAGCGGCTGGGCGAGACCGCCGCCGCGGTCGGCCGCGCGCTGGCATCGGGCACCAAGATCTATTGGATCTGCCCGCTGATCGAGGAATCCGAGACCAGCGACCTCGCGGCGGTCGAGGAACGCCACGCCATGCTGAGGACGATGTTCGTCGAACGGGTCGGGCTGCTGCACGGGCGCATGAAGGCGGCGGAGCGCGACCGGGTGATGAGTGATTTCGCGCAGGGCTCCACCGATCTGCTGGTCGCGACCACCGTGATCGAGGTCGGCGTCGACGTGCCGGCGGCCACGATCATGATCATCGAGCACGCCGAGCGCTTCGGCCTGGCCCAGCTGCACCAGCTGCGCGGCCGCATCGGCCGGGGCGCCGATGCCTCGACCTGCCTTTTGCTCTATGCCGGTCCGCTGGGCGAGACCGCCAAGGCGCGCCTCACGATCATGCGCGAGACGGAGGATGGTTTCAGGATTGCGGAAGAGGATCTGCGCTTGCGCGGCGCCGGCGAGATGCTGGGCACGAAGCAAAGCGGCCTGCCGGAATACCGCGTCGCCGACCTTGCCATCCATGGCGAACTGCTGGCGATGGCTCATGACGAAGCCCGGCTGATCCTGCATCGGGATGCCGAGCTCATGCAGCAGCGTGGCGCAGCATTACGCACGCTTCTTTATTTATTCGAACGTGAATCTGCCATCCGGTATTTGAAGTCCGGATAACATTCTCAATGTAGGGAAGAAAAAATGTGCTGCTCCTTACATGAGAATGTTAAGGTGCGTGCACTGCCGTATGCGATGAATATGCGCGAAGACTGTAACCGTATGGTTAACGCCGGTACTAATCTTGCGAAAAATTCGAAAAAATTTTGAACCCGGTTCAGGCCTCGGCGCGACCCGATAACGCCCGCTGCCATTCCAGCCGGACATGATCATCTGCCTCGGATTCCAGCAGATGCCGCCGCTCGACCAGCAAGGCGGGCGCCAAGCGGCACAGCGCCCACACCGCCATGCCGCGCACCAGCGGCGCCTCATCCTCGATCAGCGGCAGGATCAGGAGCGCATGTTCGGCCATGCCGCTATTGCCGAGGGCGATCAGGACGTTGCGGATGAAGCGTACCCGGCCGATACGCTTGATCGGCGAGCCGGCGAAGAATTCCCGAAACCGGGCGTCGTCGAAGCCGATGAAATCGACGAGGTTGGGTGCCGCCAGCCCCTCGCGCGGCTGGAACGCCATTTCGGCGGAAGCCTGGGCGAATTTGTTCCACGGGCAGACCGCCAGGCAGTCGTCGCAGCCATAGATGCGGTTGCCGATGCCAGGGCGCAATTCGAGCGGGATCGGCCCCTTATGTTCGATGGTGAGATAGGAGATGCAGCGCCTGGGATCGAGGCGATAGGGCGCGGTGATCGCTCTCGTCGGGCAGATGTCGATGCAGCGCTGGCAGGCGCCGCAATGATCGCTTTCCGCCTCATCCGCCGGCAGCGGCACGGCGGTGTAGAGCTCGGCCAGGAACAGCCAGGAGCCGAAGTCTCGCGAGACCAGGTTGGTGTGCTTGCCCTGCCAACCCAACCCGGCGCGCGCACCCAGCGGCTTCTCCATCACCGGGGCGGTATCGACGAAGATTTTGAGTTCGACGCCGGACAGGTCGTGGAACCAGCGCCCCAGCGCCTTCAGCCGCTTCTTGACGACGTCGTGGTAATCCTTGCCGCGCGCATAGGCGGATATCACTGCCCTGCCCTTGTCCTCGATATCGTCCAAGGGCGAGGTCGCCGGCCCGTAATTGGTGCCGAGCACGACGACGGACCGGACATCCGGCCACAGGCCTTGCGGACTCGACCGGCGTTCGGGATCGCGCGCCAGCCAATCCATATCACCCTGAGACCCCGCCGCCAGAAAATCGGCCAGATTGCGCGCATCCTGCGGCCGGGCGGCGGCATCGGTCACCCTGACGGTGTCGAAGCCCAGCTCCGCCGCCTTGTCGATGAGGCGTCGCTTGAGCTCAGCCGCGTCCACGATAGGGGGCGACCCCTTGCTCCGGTATCCAGACGCCGGCCGGCGCCGCGCCGGTCTGATAGAAAACATCGATCGGCATGCCGCCGCGCGGATACCAATAGCCGCCGATGCGCAACCAGCGGGGCGCAATCTCGGCGACCAGACGCTTGGCGATGCCGACGGTGCAGGCCTCGTGGAAGGCGCCATGGTTGCGGAACGAGCCTAAAAACAGTTTCAGTGATTTGCTTTCGATCAGGAAATCCTTTGGCACATAATCAATGACTAGATGGGCGAAATCCGGCTGGCCGGTGATCGGGCAGAGCGACGTGAATTCCGGACAGGTAAAGCGCACACAATAATGTACGCCCTTGTGCGGGTTTTTTACCTTCTCAATAACAGCCTTGTCGGGTGAAGCGGGCAACGGTGTTTGTTTGCCGAGTTGGGACAGTTTGTCAGATTTCTTTTT
>DATJJW010000021.1:0-32335 GCA_035491935.1 Allostellaceae bacterium
TCATCATCACGGTCATGGTCACGACCATGATCATTCCCACAACCATCACCACGATCATGGGCATGGCGGCCACAGCCATTCCCATGAGTCATAAGAAACCGAGGGGCGATAGACATGGCTGAAAAGACTGCACTCGTTTCGGAAGATCTGGCGAAGAAATTCGCCACCGAAAAAGAGACCCCCTATACCCGTTGGATCGCGGCCGAAGGCCTCGACATCATCAGCGCGCATTACATCCGCAGCCTGCACAAGGTCGAGCTGAAGCCCTGGGCCCGCCGCGGCGGCAAGGGCGTCTACATCAACCACGAGGCCTCGCGTACCTCGAACGACTGCTACGTCGTCGAGATCGCGCCGGGTGGCAAGCTCGAGCCCCAGCGCATGGTGTTCGAGGAGATGATCTACGTCCTCAGCGGCCGTGGCTCGACCAAGGTGTGGAACACCGCCGGCCAGAGCATCACCTTCGAGTGGGGCAAGGGCTCGCTCTTCGCCATTCCGCTGAACTGCTCGCATCAGCACTTCAACGGTTCGGGCACCGAGCCGGCGCGCTTCTGCGCCGTCACCAACGGCCCGGGTATCATCAATCTCTACGAGGATCCGGAATTCCTCTTCAACAGCCCGCACGACTTCAAGAACCGCTTCTCGGGCGAGCCGGATTACTTCGCCAACAAGGGCGAGCAGAACGGCTTCCTGCTGCAGACCAATTTCGTCGCGGACGCGATCAACCTGCCGCTGATCACTGCGAAGGAGCGTGGCGCCGGCGGTGGCCATATCCGCTTCAACCTGGCCAAGGGCTCGATGAACAGCCACATCTCGCAGTTCCCGGTCGGCACCTACAAGAAGGGCCACTGCCATGGTCCGGGCGCCCACGTCATCATCATGGGTGGCGAAGGCTACTCGCTGATGTGGCCGGAAGGCGAAGAGCCGCGCCGCTATGACTGGGAAGAGGGCACGATGGTGGTGCCGCCGAACCTGTGGTTCCACCAGCACTTCAACACCGGCACCACCCCGGCCCGCTACCTGGCGTTCAAGCACGAGGTCGTCTCGATCCGTAACGCCCAGGGCGTGCCGAAGGCCTGGATCAGCCGCCGCGTCGGCGGTGACCAGATCGACTATGCCGATGAGAAGCAGATCGTACGCGACCTCTTCGCCGAGGCGCTGGCCAAGCATGGTCTCGAGCCCAGGATGGCGGCGGCCTACGAGGCCGAACTCGCCGATCTGCCGGCAAAGGCCTCGTAAGGCCCAGGACGGTACCAGCGGCCGCATCCACCCGGATGCGGCCGCTGTCATTTGGGCCAGATCAAGATGACTTCAGGTGGTCCGTCCTGAAGTCATCTTGATCTGATTCACAAACGGATCGGGTTTCAGGCGTTTCGGCAAGCAAGTGTGTGACCGGATGGCAGATCCGGGATCAGGGGGGAAGGAATGAGCAGTAGCAACGAGGCGGCGATCGACGAATTCGGCGTACGCGAGGATGTCAGCCTCCTGAACATCTTCGTGACGTTCATACGCCTCGGTACCATGACCTTCGGCGGCAGCGTGCAGTCCTGGGTCCATCGCGAGATCGTCAATCGTCAGCGCTGGCTGGACGACAAGACCTTCCTGTCGGGCCTCGGCGTGGCATTGGTGCTGCCGGGTGCCAACCCGGTCAACATCGCGCTCTATGTCGGGCTGCAGCTGCGCGGCGGACTGGGCGCGGCAGCCGCCGTCATCGGCATGCTGCTGCCATCCTTCTGCCTGATCCTGCTGCTGGGCGCCTTCTATCGCGAAATCGGCCATCTCGGCATCGTGCATTTCATCCTGGCAGGCCTTGCCGCCTCCGGTGTCGGCGCCACGCTCAACATGGGCATCAAGGTCGGCCGTCGCCTGCCGCGCGATGTCATGACCATCCTGGTCGCCGTCTGCGTCTTCGTCTCCAGCGCCATCCTGCATTGGCCGATGGTGCCGGTCGTGTGCGTCGCCGTGCCGGTGAGCATCGCCTGGTATTATTTCATCGCGAAGGACAGCAAGGCGAAGGACGGCAAGAAGGAGACCAAGAATGTTTGATAGCCGTCTTATTGCACTGGCCTTCGTCTTCGGGCCGCTCTCGCTCCTGTCCTTCGGCGGCGGCCAGGCGCTGGTGCCGGAAATCCAGCATCAGACCGTCACGGTCCAGCACTGGATGAACGATACGGATTTTGCCGACATCTTCGCCATTGCACGCGCCGCACCGGGACCCTCTACCCTGATCGTGGCGCTGATCGGCTGGCAGGTGGCGGGTTTCTGGGGCGCGCTCGTCGGCAGCATCGCGATCTTCCTGCCATCCTCGATCCTGGTCTATCTCGTCGGCCGCTGGTGGCAGCGCAACAAGCAGTCGCCATTCCGCAAGGCGATCGAGAAGGGGCTGGCGCCGGTGGCGGTGGGGTTGATCTTCGCCGGCGTCGTGGTCATCCTGGAATCCGCCCATGCCGGCTGGCTGGGACTGGTGACGACGGCCGCGGCCTGCGCCACGCTGGCGTTCACCAAGCTGTCGACCTATTCGATCGTCGGCGTCGTTGTCGCCAGCTACGCCTTGCTATACTACGTGTTTCCGGTTTTGGCGGGGTCTTGACCCCCCAATCAGCTGGGTCAGTTAATCCGGCGGTTCCGGGCATTTCAAGCGGCGTCACGGCGCATCCCGAACCGCCCGGAGAATCATCTAGGAGAAGCCATGTCGAAGCCCCGCCTGAACGGCATCATCCGCGCCCTGGAATCCGGTGGCCACGCCTTCTCGCTGTTCGCGCCCATGGAGGTCGAGACCGCGGTCGAGCTGCAATCCTCCGGCTATGACGCCATCATTTTCGAGGGCGAGCATCGCGGCTGGGACATCAAGGCGCTGCGCGACAGCCTGCAATACCTGCTGAACCGTTCGCAGATCGTGAAGCAGGGTTCGGTGGCGCCGGTGGTCAGCCCGACCGCGCGTATCCCGGCCAACGGCATCGAGAAGAACCAGTTCCTGGCCAAGCAGGCGCTCGACGCCGGCTGCTACGGCGTCGTCTTCCCGCATATCTCCTCGGTCGAGGAAGCCTATAACGCGGTCGCCGCTTGCCGCTATCCGCGCCTCAAGGACAAGCCGCTCTACGAGCCGGCCGGCATCCGCGGCGACGGCCCGGCCCAGGCCGCGCGCTATTGGGGCCTCAGCCAGCAGGAATATTATGACTGCGCCGATGTCTGGCCGCTGGCGCCGCATGGCGAGATCTTCGTGACCCTGCAGATCGAAGACACCGCCGGCATCGAGAACCTCGATGACATCCTCGACAACGTGCCAGGCATCGGCTGCATCCTGATCGGCGAGGGCGACCTTTCCCAGGAGCTTGGCTATCCGCGCCAGACGGAGCACAAGGTGGTGCTGGATGCGATGGCCAAGATCGTCGACGTCTGCAAGCGCAAGAACGTCATCGTCGGCCACCCGCACCTCACGCCGCAGAACCAGGAGCGCGTCTTCGCCGAGGGCTATCGCTATCTGATGACCGCGGCGCCGCGCAGCTTCGCCAACCTCAAGACGGCACACGCTCATCTCGGCCGCAAGTAGGCGGTCGCCTAGCCCCGGAGCGCTCCGCCTGGCCATCCGGCGGAGCAATCCAGGCCCATGCAAAATACCGGCCTGATGCTGAATCCGGCCCACCATATATAGATCAAGACGACGTAAGGATGAGTCCCATGGAAAAAGTGCTCGCTTGTGTGAAGACCGGCCCGAGCCAGCTCGAGATGCGCGAATTCCCGATGCCGGAGATCGACGAAGAAAGCGCCATCATGAAGATGGAGGTCGGCGGCATCTGCGGTACCGACGTCAAGATGTTCAAGGAGCCGCTGAAGACCGGCGGCCCGGTCATCATGGGTCACGAGAACATCGGCATCGTCTACAAGGCTGGCAAGAAGTTCCTGGAGCGCAAGGGCGTCAAGGAAGGCGACCGCGTCTTCGTCGAGCACTATGTGCCCTGCATGCGCTGCGAGTGGTGCCACAAGGGCGAGTATCGCCATTGCGACTGGACCGACTGGCGCTTCAACCCCGATGCCCGTCGCTATGGCTATACCACCAGCGATAACGAGCATCACCTGTGGGGCGGTTTCGCGCAGTATGTCTACCTGCCGTGGAACGCCGTTGTGCACAAGGTGCCGAAGGGCTGCTCGGCCGAGCTCGCCGGCATCGTCACCCCGCTGTCGAACGGCATCGAATGGTCGCTCTACGACTGCAACGTCGGCTATGACAGCCGCGTGCTGATCCAGGGCCCGGGCCAGCAGGGCCTGAGCCAGGTCGTCGCCGCCAAGCAGTCGGGCGCCTCGCAGATCATCGTCACCGGCACCTCCAAGGACAAGAAGCGCCTGGAGATCGCCAAGGTGCTGGGCGCCGACCATGTCATCGACGTGATGACTGAGGATCCGCTGGAGCGCATCAACCAGATCACCGACGGCAAGGGCGTCGACGTGGCGCTGGACTGCACCGCCGGTGCCGGCACCGCGCCGATCCTGCTCGGCATCGAGGCGATGAAGCGCAAGGGCGGCACGCTCCTGGTCCAGGGTGAGATGTCGGAGTTCCCGAACTTCCCGCTCGGCAAGGTGACGGTGAAGTACATCACCATCAAGAGCGCGCGCGGCCACAGCTACAAGGCCTGCGAACTGGCGCTCGACCAGATCGCTTCGGGCCGTTTCCCGCTCGACCTGATCACCACCCACAAATTCGGCCTCGACCAGGCCGAGTGGGCGATCAAGTCGGTCGGCAACCAGGGCGCGCCGGACGTCATCCACGTCTCGCTGATGCCCTGGGGCGTGGAGTAATCTCGGACGGCCGGTAGTCGCCGGCCGACTAAAAGGTTGCAGGAGCGCACCAGGCGGCTAACGTCCGGTGCGCTTTTGCTTTTTTGGGCTGGGATGGCAGAGATGACTGAAGCGATGACCGAGACCGAAGACACCCGCATCCCCGTGATGATCCTCACGGGATTCCTGGGCGCCGGCAAGACGACGCTGTTGAATCGCATCGTCACGGGCGACCATGGCCGCAAATATGCCGTGGTGGTCAACGAGTTCGGCGAGATCGGCATCGACAACGACCTCATCGTCGACACCGACGAAGAGATCTTCGAGATGTCCAATGGCTGCATCTGCTGCACCGTGCGCGGCGATCTCATCCGCACGCTGCACCAGCTTCTGGGCAAGGGCGGCAAGTTCGACGGCATCGTCATCGAGACCACGGGCATCGCGGATCCAGGCCCGGTGGTGCAGACTTTCTACGTCGACGCGCTGCTGCAGGCGAAGACCTACGTCGACGCCATCACCACCGTCGTCGACGCCAAGCATATCCTGCTGCGCCTGAAAGATGCGCGCGAGGCGGTCGAGCAGGTCGCCTTCGCCGACCAGATCGTGCTCAACAAGACCGACACGGTCGACGAGGCGGAGCTGCGCCGCATCGAGGCGGAGCTTCGCCAAATCAACAGCCTGGCACCGATCTTCCGTACGACCCGCAGCCAGGTGCCGCTGGATACGATCCTGGAGCGCCGCGCCTTCGACATCGACCATATCCTGTCGCTGGAGCCGGACTTCCTCAACCCGCCCCATGGCGAGGAAGGCCACGTCCATGACGAGCATTGCGGTCATGACCATCATGGGCACGGGCATGATCACCATGATCACGGGCACGTTCATGACGAGCATTGCGGCCACGATCATGATCACCACGAGCACAATCACGGCATCGAAAGCATCGCCCTGACCTCGGACAAGCCGTTCAACCTGGAAAAGATCTCCTATTGGCTGGAGACGCTGGTCGCGACCCAAGGCCAGGACATCCTGCGCGCCAAGGGCATCATCGACATCGAAGGCGAGGATCGGCGCCTGGTGTTCCAGGCCGTGCATATGCTGCTGGAGGGCGACTACCAGCGCCCCTGGAAGCCCGACGAGAAGCGCTATTCCCGCCTGGTCTTCATCGGCCGCAAGCTCAACAAGAAGGAGCTGGCCGAGTGGTTCCACGCCTGCGAGGCGCGGAGCTAAGTTATTGATGCTTCATCAAAAGTCGTCATGGCCGGACTTGATCCGGCCATCCACGTCTTGATGCGCCTCGGTTGGCCCCACCTCATTTCGGCTTCGACACATGGATGGCCGGGTCACGCCCGGCCATGACGAAGGGGGATGGAACCCCGCTGCGGCGCTCGATCGACCAGCACCCGGTCCACTACTATTTCAGGCAGCCCGCAGCGACGTGCTTCGGCTCCGGCGTGTCCCAATCATTCGCGGGCAGGTTCGCGAAGGTGCCGGTGAAGGTCTCGCGCACCATGTGGAAGGACACCGGCACCGAGTTGTGGGGCTTGTAGTCGACGATCCAGATGTAGTCATAGGTCTGGAGCGGCCAGCTCCTGGGCACGTCGGCGAGCCGGTCGAGATGGAGCAATTGCCGCAGGGTCGCCGGCTCGCCTGGATTTTCCTTTTCCAGTTTGGCACTGGCGATGCGCTTGTGCTCCCACACCATGACCACGGTCTTGCCGTCATAGCGCTTGTCGGTCATGACGTCATGGGCGGCCAGGCGCGTCTCGAAGGTCTCGTCGGCCTCGTTGCTGGCTTTCTGGCCTTTCGGGCCTAGAGCCACGGCATAATCCGTGACCGGCATGCCCCAGCTTTTCGCCAAGGGCGCGATCGTTTCGTATGTGTGGACCGTGATCGCCATCAGCGCGTCGGGCTTGCCCTTGGCACCGAAGAGCGATTGCGCGGCATTGCGGCCGAGGAATTGCTGGGCGAGCGCATCCGCTCGCACCCGCCCCATATCGCAGAGCGCGTAATCGTCGAGCTTCTCGCCATGGCGCAAAAGGATGATGCGTGCGGGGGTGGCTTGGGCCGGGATCGCCAGCGGCGCCATCAGCGCCATCGCGCCGAAGCCCATCAGAAATTTGCGCAGAATCGTCGACATCAGAAATATCCTTTGGTGAAATCCTCCAGAGTCACTCTTGGCAGCAATCCATGTCGGATCGACGATCGATGCCGTTTAACTCCGCGGCACGCGGCAGGCTATCCTTCGCCTTCTAGGTGCCGAGGTTGAGCACGACCATCTTGTCGTAGACCATGTCCTGCATCGTGTAGGGGATGCCGCCGGTGCGGTAGCCGGATTGGTGCAGCCCGGCGAAGGGCATCCAGTCGACGCGGAAGGCGGTGTGGTCGTTGATGAGCACGGTCGCGGCATCGAAGCGCTGGGCGGCGCGCAGCGCCGGTTCCAGTTCGGTCGTGAACACGCTCGATTGGAAGGCGTAGGGCAGGGTATTGGCGCGGGCGATCGCATCGTCGAGCCCATCGAAGCCATAGACGCAGGTGGTCGGGCCGAAGATCTCCAGGGTGGAGACTTTCGCATCGGCCGGCGGCTCGACCAGGATGGAGGGCAACAGCGTCGTTTCCGACAAACGGCCACCGCCGATGATGCGGGTGCCGGCCGCGGTCGCCTCATCGATCCAGCTCTGCACCCGCACCGTCTCGCGCGGGAGGATGAGCGGCCCGGCATCGGTATCGGGCGAGATCGGGTCGCCGACCCGCAGCTTCGCGACGGCGGCGGCCAGGCGGTCGGTGAATTCGGCCTGGATCTCCCGGTGGACGAAGATGCGCTGGACCGAGACGCAGACCTGGCCCGAGTGGTAATAGCCGCCCTTGACGACCGATGGGACCACCTTGTCTAGATCGGCGCTACGGTCGACGATGACCGGAGCCGCCCCGCCATGCTCCAGCGCGCAGCGGGTGCCGGGCGGCAGCTTGCTGCGCAGGTACCACCCGACCTTGGCGGAGCCGATGAAGCTCAGGAACGCGACCCGGGAGTCGGTCACCAGGGCTTCGGCCAGCGCGTTGTCGTCGGTGATCAAGGTCTGGCACCACGGCTCGGCCAAGCCGGCCTCATGCAGCAGCGCCACGAATTCCACGCAGCAAAGCGGCGTCGGCGCCGCCGGCTTGACGATGACCGGGCAGCCGACGGCGATGGCGGGTGCCACCTGATGGACGATCAGGTTGAGCGGATGGTTGAAAGCCGAGATCGAGGCGACGATGCCGATCGGCTCCTTGGTGGTGAAGGCCCATCGTCCGTCGCTGGCCGGGGTCAGCCCCATCGGGATCTGCTTGCCGGCGAAGTTGCGTAGCTCATCGGCAGCATTGCGTATGCCGTCGATGGCGCGCATGACCTCGACGGCGGCATCCTTCCAGGGCTTTCCGCCCTCCCGCGCGATCAGGGTGGTGAACCGCTCCTGGCGTGTGGCCAGAAGGTCGGCCGCCTTCTGCAGCACCGCCGCGCGCTGATGTGGCTTGAGCCAGCTGTCACGGTCACGAAACGCCCTGGCCGCCGCACTGAGCTTGGCTTCCAGCGTCGCGGCGTCATCGGCAGGGATCTCGGTAATCGCATGGCGGTCGAACGCCTGCACGACCTGAAGCATCTTTCCCATTGTCGTCTCTCTGCACGGATGGGGGGAAGGGCAGCCTGACGGCTGGCTAGGAAATCATATCGGGGGCGGCCTTCGCCCCGACAACGGCAAAGAGTTCGTTATCATCTTCCGAAACTCCACTCGGCCGGGATTCTTGTGCGATACTCCTGGGAAACCATGTCTCTGGGTGGTGTCGATGCCGTTCGCGATCAAACGAATCTATGCCGAGCCCGAAGACGCGGATGGTGTGCGTATCCTGGTCGATCGGCTATGGCCCCGCGGCGTTTCGAAGGCCAAGGCCAGGCTCGACGATTGGATGAAGGAGATCGCGCCGACACCGGAGCTACGCCAGTGGTTCGGCCATCGGGCGGAGCGCTTCGCGGAATTCCGCCGGCGCTATGAGGCGGAACTGGCCGGCAATCCGCTGCTCGGCGAGTTGAGGACGAAAGGGAAGCATGGTGCCGTGACCTTGCTTTATGGCGCCCATGACCCAGAGATAAACCATGCGGTGGTATTGAAAGCCGTCCTGGACGAACGGCCGTAGCGGGATCAATCTTTGCCGACTTGAGGGTGGCCCGCCCCCGGGCGATTGCCGGCGGCATATCGAAGAGGTGAAGGATGAGGAAAGGCTCGGATCTTCTCGTCGCAGCGCTCGAAGAAGAGGGCGTCGACCGTATCTTCGGCATCCCCGGCGAGGAAAACCTCGATGTCGTGGAATCCCTGCGGCGTTCGAAGATCGAACTCGTGCTGACCCGGCACGAACAGGCCGCCGCCTTCATGGCGGCCACCCATGGGCGGCTGACCGGCCGCCCCGGCGTCTGCCTTTCGACGCTGGGGCCAGGGGCGCTCAACTTCACGACTGGGGCCGCCTATGCCCATCTCGGCGCCATGCCGATGCTGATGATCACCGGCCAGAAGGCGATCAAGAGCGCCCGGCAGGCCCGCTTCCAGGTCGTCGACATCGTCGGCGCCATGCGCCCGCTGACCAAGATGACTCGGCAGATCGTCTCGGCGGGGTCCATCCCGACCCTGGTGCGTGAAGCCTTTCGCGTCGCCATGGAGGAGCGGCCGGGCCCCGTTCATCTCGAACTGCCGGAGGATATCGCGGCCGAAGAAGCCGATACCGCGCTTGTGCCTGCGCACGTCATCGACCGGCCGGTGGCCCCTGCGGCAGCGCTCGACCGGGTTGCCGAGATGATCCTGGCCGCCCGCTGTCCGCTGATCATGATCGGCGCTGCCGCCAGCCGTCCCCAACTGGTCGAGCCTCTTTCGGATTTCGTGCGCCGGCTGCGGATCCCGTTCTTCAATACCCAGATGGGCAAGGGCGCGGTCACCGGCGGCTCGAACCTCTATCTCGGCACGGCGGCCCTGTCGGAACGCGACTACGTCCATGACGCGATCGACAAGGCCGATCTCATCGTTACCATCGGTCATGACATCGTCGAGAAGCCGCCCTTCCTCATGGGCCGGGCGGTCGGCGGCCAGAAGGTCATTCATATCGGCTACACCTCCGCCCATGTCGAGCAGGTGTTCTTCCCGGATGCGGAACTGGTCGGCGACATCGGCGTCAGCGTCATGGAGTTGGCCGCGCGGCTGGAGAACCGCGTCAGGCAGGAGCCCGACATGCTGGTCTTGCGGCAGGAGATCCTGAAGCATCTGAACGAGGATGCGGATAGCGACCGCTTCCCGGTCCTGCCGCAACGGCTGGTCCGCGACGTGCGGAACGTCATGCCCGAGGACGGCATCGTCTGCCTCGACAACGGCATGTACAAGATCTGGTTCGCGCGCAATTACCGCACGCACATCGCCAATACGCTGCTGCTCGACAATGCCCTGGCAACGATGGGGGCAGGCTTGCCCTCGGCGATGGCGGCCAAGCTGCTTTATCCCGGGCGCCGGGTGCTCGCCGTCTGCGGCGATGGCGGCTTCATGATGAACAGCCAGGAGCTGGAGACCGCCGTCCGCCTGAAGCTGGATCTGGTCGTGCTGATCATCACCGACGAGGCTTACGGCATGATCCGCTGGAAGCAGGCGGTCGATAAATTCCCCGATTTCGGCATGACCTTCAATAACCCGGATTTCGTCGCCTATGCGCGCTCATACGGTGCCGAGGGCCATCACGTCGTCAGCACGGACGCCCTGGTGCCGACGCTGGAGGCCGCGTTCTCGGCCGGCGGCGTCCATCTCGTCGCCGTTCCCATCGACTACAGCGAAAACAACCGTGTCCTGGTGGAGGAGCTCGCCTCGCGCAATAGCTAGGCCGCAACGCGGCTCAATGCAGTTCCAGCATTGTAAAATCCGCCGGTCGGTCTACCGATCGGCGATTGAAAATAAAAGGCCGCCAACCTTTCGGCTGGCGGCCTTTCCCGTCGTCTATGGGGCTTCGCTCACACCCGTTCGATGGCAAGCGCCAAGCCTTGGCCGACGCCGATGCACATGGTGACCAGAGCGCGCTTGAGACCCAGCCGTTCCAGACCGTGGACGGCGGTCATCGCCAACCGCGCGCCGGACATGCCGAGCGGGTGGCCGAGCGAGATGGCGCCGCCATGGGGGTTCAAGGTCGGGCTCTCGACATCGACCTCGAGCTGGCGCATCGAGGCGATGACCTGGGAGGCGAAGGCCTCGTTGATCTCGACCAGGTCGAAATCACGGATCGTCATGCCCAGCCTGGCCATCAGCTTGCGGCAGGCGGGCACCGGCCCCACGCCCATGACGCGCGGATCGACGCCGCCGGTCGCCATGCCGAGCACGCGGGCGCGGGGCTTGAGGCCATAGCGCTTGGCCGCCTCTTCGGAGGCGATGAACATCGCCGCGGCACCGTCATTGAGGCCGGAGGCGTTGCCGGCGGTGATGCTGCCGCCCTCGCGCACGGCCGGGCGCAGCTTCGCCAGCACTTCCAGCGTCGTGTCGGCGCGCGGATGCTCGTCGACCGAGACCACGGTGTCGCCCTTCTTGGCCTGAATCGTGACCGGCACGATCTCCTCGGCGAAGTAACCTTCGGCCTGGGCCTTGGCGGTGCGCTGCTGGCTGCGATAGGCGAAGGCGTCCTGGTCCTCGCGGCTGACCTTGTAGTCGGCCGCGACGTTCTCGCCAGTCTCCGGCATGGAATCGACGCCATAGGCCTTCAGCATCTTCGGATTGACGAAGCGCCAGCCGAGCGTCGTGTCCTCCAGCTTCATGGCGCGCGAAAAGGCCGTCTCGGCCTTGCCCATGACGAAGGGCGAGCGGGTCATGCTCTCGACACCGCCGGCGATCGCCAGATCCAGCTGGCCGGCGACGATGGCGCGTGCCGCGGTGCCGACCGCATCGGCGCCGCTGGCGCAGAGCCGGTTCATCGTGGTGCCGGGCACGGACGAAGGCAGACCGGACAAGAGCGCGGCCATGCGCGCGACGTTGCGGTTGTCCTCACCCGACTGGTTGGCGCAGCCCAGGAACACGTCGTCGATTGCCGCCGGATCGACGCCGGGATTGCGCTTCATCAGCTCGGCGATCGGAATGGCCGCCAGGTCGTCCGTCCGCACCGCCGACAAGGCACCATTCAGCCTGCCGATCGGCGTGCGGATGGCGTCGCAGATGAAGGCCGCAGTCATGCCACGGCGCCCTTGGCGAAGTTGCCCTGGCTGAACTTGGCACCGGTCTTCTTCACGAGTTCGTCCATCGTGACCTCGGGGGCCAGCTCGATGAGGGTGAGGCCGCCCTTCACCTTGTCGACCGCGAAGACGCAGAGGTCGGAGATGATGAGATCGACGACGCCGGTGCCGGTCAGCGGCAGTGAGCATTTCTCGACGATCTTCGGGCTGCCGTCCTTGGCGCAATGGTCGGTGATGGCGATGACGCGCTTCACGCCCGCCACCAGGTCCATGGCGCCGCCCATACCCTTCATCATCTTGCCGGGGATGGTCCAGTTGGCGATGTCGCCGCCGGCCGAAACCTCCATGGCGCCCAGGATGGCGGCGTCGATATGGCCGCCGCGGATCATGGCGAAGCTGTCGGCGGAGGAGAAGAACGAGGTGGTCGGCAGCGCCGTCACCGTCTGCTTGCCGGCATTGATGAGATCGGGGTCGACCTCGTCCGGATAGGGGAACGGGCCGATGCCGAGCATGCCGTTCTCGCTCTGCAGCGTCACCTCGACGCCCGGCGGGATGTGGTTGGCGACAAGCGTCGGGATGCCGATGCCGAGATTGACGTAGTAGCCGTTCTTCAGTTCCTTGGCGGCGCGGGCCGCCATCTGGTCACGGGTCCAGGGCATGGGCTCAGACTCCCTCACGCTCGCGGGTCGTCGCTTTCTCGATCCGCTTCTCGTTGATGGTGCTCTTGATCACCCGGTCGACGAAGATGCCGGGGGTATGAATGCTGTCGGGCTCGAGCGTGCCGACCGGCACGATCTCCTCGACCTCGGCGACGGTGACCTTGCCGGCGGTCGCCATGTTCGGGTTGAAGTTGCGCGCGGTCTTCCGATAGACGAGGTTCCCCGCCTCGTCGGCGCGCCAGGCCTTGACGATCGCGAGATCGGCGCGCAGCCACTCTTCGCGCACATAGGTCTCGCCGTCGAACACCTCATGCGGCTTGCCTTCGGCGACCACGGTGCCGACGCCGGTCTTGGTGTAGAAGGCGCGGATGCCGGCGCCGCCGGCGCGGATACGCTCGGCCAGCGTGCCTTGGGGATTGAGCTCCAGCTCCAGCTCACCCGACATGAACAGCTGCTCGAACAGCTTGTTCTCGCCGACATAGGAGGAGATCATCTTCTTGATCTGCCGGTTGTTCAGCAGCATCCAGAGGCCGAAACCATCGGCACCGCAATTGTTCGAGATGACGGTCAGGTTCTTCACGCCCGAATCCCGGATCTCGGGGATCAGGCTTTCCGGGTTGCCCGACAGCCCGAAGCCGCCGGACATGATGCTCATCCCGTCGAACAGGACGCCTTCGAGGGCGGCTTTGGGGCTGTCGTAGATCTTGTTCGGCATGTCCTCTCCTAAAGCTTCTTCTTGGTCCGCAGCGTTTTCTCGTTTCGCCGTTTTTCTATTCGGTTCTGGCGACCTGGAACCCGGCGAAGGATTGGCTGACGGGCATCAGCTCGATGGTGTTGATATTGAGATGGGGTGGCAGGGTCGCGATCCACAGCAGGGTCTTGGCGATATCCGTCCCGGTCATCGGCGCCGTCCCCTTGTAGAGCGTGTCGGAGGCCCCTTGGTTGCCGCCGGTGCGGACCAGGGTGAATTCGGTCTCGGCCATGCCGGGCTCGACCGAGGTCACGCGCACGCCGGTGCCATGCAGGTCGGAGCGGAGCCCCAGGCTGAACTGGCGCACGAAGGCCTTGGTGCCGCCATAGACATTGCCGCCGACATAGGGGTACGTGGCCGCGACCGACGAGATGTTGATGATGGTGCCCTTACGCTCGATCAGATGCGGCAGCAGCTTGTGGGTCAGCGAGACCAGCGACACGATGTTGGTGTCGATCATGGTCTTCCACTGGGCGAGATCGGCCTTCTGGGCCTGCACGGTGCCGAGCGCCAGCCCGGCATTGTTGATCAGCAGGTCGATGTCGCGGAAACCCGCCGGCAGGGCGTCGATCGCCTGGTCGCGCTGGGCTTCGTCGCGGATGTCGAAGGCGGCGACATGCACCTTGTCGGCGCCGACTTCCTTGGCCAGTTTCTCCAGCCGGTCGGCCCGACGGCCGGTCGCGACGACCTTCCAGCCCGCCTTGACGAACTCGTGGACCGACGCCTCGCCGAAACCGGAGGTAGCACCGGTGATGAATGCCGTCTGCGTCATTTCCCTACCCCTCAGCGTGTTGGCGCCGCCAATGGCACAATTCCCTTTGTGATAAAGGATGCTGCCATGGCAGGCCAAGCAAAAGTGTCATGCGGCAGGCCCCGGCAGTCCTTGCATAGCGGCTGAATATGTTTCCGGAAAATCCGGGAAAATGGAAATGGGGTTCCCGTAAACCGGATGGAGGCACCGTGATCTATGGGCAAAGCCGGCAGCGCATCCCATCTCAAGGGCTCACAGGGGAGACACCATGATGAATGATGAGACGATGCGTGCGGTTGCGATCGAGGGCGGCAAGGGCCCGGCCGAGGCGCTGCATCTGGTGAGCGTGTCGCGGCCCAAGCCCAAACCCGGCGAGATCCTGATCAAAGTGGCTGCCGCGGGCATCAATCGGCCGGACCTGCTGCAGCGGCGCGGTGCCTATCCGCCGCCGCCGGGCGCGCCGGAGACGCTGGGGCTGGAGGTCGCAGGAACCGTGGCGGCGCTGGGCGAGGGGGCGTCGGGTAGTGGAGTAGGGCGCTGGGCCATCGGCGACAAGGTGACGGCGCTGCTGGGCGGCGGCGGCTATGCCGAATACGCCGTGGTCGATGCCCGCCATGCCTTGCCCGTACCGGCGAAGCTCAGCCTGGTCGAGGCTGCGGCCTTGCCGGAAACCGTGTTTACCGTCTTCGCCAATGTCTTCGAGCACGGCGCGCTGAAGCCGGGCGAGACGCTGCTGCTGCACGGCGCCACCTCCGGGATCGGCGTCATGGCGATTCAGATAGCGAAGGCCCATGGCGCCCGCGTCATTGCCACGGGGCGGGGGAACGCCAAGGCGGAAGCCGCCTTGAAGCTCGGCGCCGACCAGGCGATCGATGCCGGGAGCCAGGATTTCGCCGAAGCGGTGAATGCTGCCGGTGGTGCCGATGTCATCCTCGACATGGTTGGTGGCGACTATTTCGCCAAGAATATCGCCGCCTTGAAGATCGGCGGCAGGCTGGTGCAGATCGCGTCCCAGGCCGGCGGCAGCGTGACGCTGGAGATTCCGAAGCTGATGCAGAAGCGGGCGGTCGTCACCGGCTCGACCTTGCGGCCGCGCGATGCCAACGAGAAGGCGCGGCTGGCCATGGGCGTCGAAGCACTGGTCTGGCCGTGGCTGGCCGCCGGCAGAATCAAGCCGATCATCGACCGGACCTTCCCGCTCGCCGAGGCGGCTGCCGCCCATGCCTATCTGGAAAATGGCGACCATGTCGGCAAAATCGTGCTGACGGTGGATTGAGACCCCTGGACCAGGATGACTTCGGTTCGCTCCGGATTGAAGTCATCCTGATCCGATTTCATAGGACCAGGACTGGGGGCGAACCCGGCCTAATTCCGCTCCATCGGCCCTAATTCCGCTCCATCGGCAATGACACCGCGGCCGTGGTGTAGCCGGTTGCATGCATGGTGGAGGCTTCGACGATCGGCGCCGGCTGGACGGACGAGGGCCGATGGACGATCCGGTGGGCGGTGGTGCCCTTGGCCACCGGCCGCTTCACGGCGATGCGGGTGGCGGCAACGGTCGTCGGCGGCGCGCCATATGAGGGCGGCGGTCCGATATATCCCGGCGGCACCGGATATGCCGGCGGCGGTGCCGGCGGCACGGCCAGCTTATAGGGATCGGCATGGTAGATTACCTGACCGCCCGAACCGACGCTGGAGGTCCAATAGGCCAGGTAGACCGGAACCGAGGCCGACAGCTTGATCTGCTTGTATTTCCAGGTCTTGAGCGTGGCGTCGGCGTCGGTGGTCTTCCAGACCTGGTCGCCCACCAGCCATTTGGCCAGTGCCTCCACCTTCTCAACGCGTACGCAGCCGTGGCTGTAGGCGCGGACGTCGCGGTCGAACAGCTTCGGCTCGTTGGTCGAATGCAGGAACACCTCGTAGCGGTTCGGCATGTCGAGGCGGAACTTGCCGAGCGGATTGTCCGGGCCGGGATGTTCGATATGGGTCGAGCCGCCGAATTCCGCCTTGGTGATGCTGTCCGGCGTCGTCCAATAGGGGTTAAGCGTGACCGAGACGATGCGGGTGGAGAAAAGCGGCGTCTGGTGCGTCGGGTTGCCGACCACGGCGCGGCTCACCAGCACGACCTTGCCGTCCTCGAGGGCGTAGACGAGGCCGGCCGCGATGTTGACCACGATCTCGCGCCCCTTGGACGCAAGGGGGATGGCGTGCTGGGCCAGCGTCTGGTTGAGCCGCAGCAGCCGGTCGCTGTCCTGCGAGCGTAGCGCGCGGCGGGTGGCGCCACCGATGATGCCGTCATCCATCAGCCCTTCATCGGCCTGGAAGTTCTTCACCGCCTCCAGCGTGGCATCGTCATAGACGAAGGCCGGATTGGTGGCGGCGCGCAGCTTGGACGCAGGTAGCTTGGAGGGGAGCGCCGCGGGTTCGAGGAGGGCGGGCGGCGTCTCCTGCGACAGATAGCCGAAGCTGTGCAATGCCGCGCGGATCGCCGGCATCTCCGGGCTGCGTTCACCCGGATGGATCGGCCTGCCATCGGCGATGTGCACCAAGCCGGCCTTCGGCTCCCCCATCAGCGCTTCGACCTTCCGCTTCAAGATCGCCTTGTCGATCTGCCAGGCGCGCGGGACGGGCAGGAAGGCGGAGGGCTCGATCTGGGCCGGTGGCACGACGATGGGCGCGGGCTGCTGCACCGGGATGGATTGGAGCGGTTTAGCGTATGTCGGAACGGGTTGGGCCGGGGCTGGCTGGACCGGAAGAGGCGGGATTGCTGCCGAGGTGGCGGTCGGGGCTGGTGATGAGGGGAATTGAGACGCCTGGACTTGCGCCGTGGGTAGTTGATCGGCGGGGTTCGGTGCGGCGGGGGCTGGGGCGGCGGGGGCTGGCACGGCGGGGCGGGCCGGATCGGTCGTGGCCTGTACGGCTGTCGGCGCCTGCTGGGCCTTCAGCGTGTTATCCGCCGCCTTGGTCGCGGGATCGACGGTCGCCGTAGCGGGACTGGCGGGCGCGGGATTGGCGGGTGCGGGAATAGCGGGCGCAGGCGTGGCGTGTTCCGGCGCCGCAGGTATGCGAACCGCCAGCGGGTCGATACCGACCGGTGCTGCGATCGCGAGACCTTGGCCGGACAAGCCGACACAAGCCATGCCAGCACTGGCCAGCAACATGCGCTTGAACGTCACGACCCCACCCATGTTCACTTCCCCGAGCTCGTCATCGCATTGGTTAGGCGAGTTGTCGGCCGGATACAATCTATCGGCTGCAAACTCGCTTAGTCTCTCATGAAAATCCTTGGGAAGTGTTGCAGCTGTGCAGCCATTTGCGGTTGGGCAACCCCTTTTCCTGTCATGGCTGCGAAGGTCTGCCCTGCGTGAAGACCCTTGACAAGACCCTTATGCTCAAGCTTAGCCTATCTCCCGCGCCGACTCGTCGGTTTTCTTTGTACCTAATAATGCTCAAAATGAGCAAATGGTGGTGAGAATGTCTGCGGTTACCCAGCTCGATGCCGAAGCCATAGCCCGTACGGCGCCGATCTACGAGCGCGTCCAGCGCTTCATCCCGCCGATGGAATGGCCGGTGCATGCCCGCGAAGTCGACGCGATCCTGCGTCTGAAGCGCGAGCGCAACGCCATCATCCTGGCGCATAACTACCAGACGCCGGAGATCTTCCACACCGTGGCCGACATCGTCGGCGACAGCCTGGCGCTGGCGCGCGAAGCGGCCAAGGCCGACGCCGAGGTCATCGTGCTGGCCGGCGTGCATTTCATGGCCGAGACGGCGAAGATCCTCAATCCCGACACCACGGTGCTGATCCCCGACATGGGCGCCGGCTGCTCGCTGGCGGATTCGATCACCGCCGCGGATATCCGCCTGTTGCGTCAGAAATACCCGGGCGTGCCGGTCGTGACCTATGTCAACACCTCGGCCGAAGTGAAGGCGGAGAGCGACATCTGCTGTACCTCCGGCAATGCGCTCAAGGTCGTGGAATCGCTGGGTGTCGATACGGTGCTGATGCTGCCGGACGAATACCTGGCGCAGAACGTCCAGAAAGAGACCAAGGTCAAGCTGATCGCCTGGAAGGGCCATTGCGAGGTGCATGAGCGGTTCACCGCCGCCGATATCGAGGGCTTCCGTCGGAGCCACCCGGATGTCGTCGTCCTGGCCCATCCGGAATGCCCGCCCGAAGTCGTCGACGCCGCCGATTTCGCGGGCTCGACCGCGGCCATGCAGTCCTTCGTCGAGAAGCGCCGGCCGGGCCGCGTCGTCATGGTCACCGAGTGCTCGATGAGCGACAATCTGGCGGTGGCGAACCCGGACATCGAATTCGTCCGGCCCTGCAACCTCTGCCCGCATATGAAGCGCATCACCCTGCCGGGCATCCGCCGCGCGCTGGAAACGCTGACGCATGAGGTGACGGTCGATCCGGCCATTGCGGAACGGGCACGGGCGGCGGTCGAGCGCATGATCGCGATCGGCTGAGGGCAGGGATACTTCAGAGCATGGATGCTTCTTGGGCGGGCCGGCCGGTCATCATCGGTGGCGGCCTGGCGGGGTTGAGCTGCGCGCTGGCCCTGGCGCCGATACCGGTCGTTCTGCTGGTCAAATCGCCTTTGGGCCAGGACGCTTCCAGCGCCTGGGCGCAAGGCGGGGTCGCAGTCGCTACCGGCACCGATGATTCCGTGGCATGCCACGTCGCCGATACGCTGGCGGCCGGCGATGGCCTCTGCGACGTCGAGGCGGTCGAGCGCATCATTGGCCTGGGGCCGCAAGCCGTGCGGCGCCTGGAGGGTTGGGGCGTCAGCTTCGACCGCCATGAAGACGGCAGCTATTCCCGCAGCCTGGAGGCGGCGCATAGCGTTCCTCGCGTGCTGCATGCCGGCGGCGGCGACACGGCCGGCGCCCGCATCATGCAGGCGGTGATCGCCAAGGCGCGTGCCACCCCCTCGATCGCCATCGTCGAAGGGGCGGAGGTGCGCAACCTCCTGACCGACGAGGCCGGCATTGCCGGAGTCGAAGGCGTCGTGGGCGCCACGCCTTTCCAGCTGGCGACGCGCCGCGTCGTGCTTGCTACCGGCGGCAGCGGCGGGCTGTGGCGCCATACGACCAACCCGGCGACCTCGCTGGGGCAGGGGCTGGTGCTTGCGGCCCGCGCCGGTGCGGCGCTGGTCGATATCGAGTTCATGCAGTTCCATCCGACCGGTATCGATCTGGGCTTCGACCCGATGCCGCTGGCGAGCGAGGCCTTGCGCGGCGACGGGGCCATCCTGATCGACGGCCGGGCGCATGCCATCATGACCGATCATCCACAGCGCGACCTGGCGCCGCGCGATGTCGTCGCCCGCGCGGTCTGGCGCAGCGTGAGTGCCGGCGAGCGTGTGTTCCTCGATGCGCGCCACGCGGTCGGATCCCGCTTCCCTGAACGCTTCCCGACGATCTACGCCGCCTGCCTGCGTGGCGGCCTCGACCCGGTACGCGAGCCGATCCCGGTCCGGCCGGCGGCGCATTATCACATGGGCGGTGTCGAGGTCGGCGCCAGCGGCAGGAGCAGCGTCGCCGGCCTATGGGCCTGCGGCGAGGCGTCGGCCACCGGATTGCACGGCGCCAATCGGCTGGCCAGCAACTCGCTGCTGGAGGCGGTCGTCACCGGCACGCTGGTGGCCGAGGATGTTGCGGGGATGGGGGGCGGGACCGAAGCCGGCCGCCTCATCGCGCCCCAGCCTGCGGCCGCACCGGTCATCGATGCCCATGAAGCCCAGGGCATTGCCGCCGTGCGCGATTGCGTCAGCCGTCACTTGGGCGTCAGCCGCGACCGCGACGGGCTGGTCCAGGCCGTCGATACGCTGTCGGCGCTGCTGCGGCCCGGCCGCGCCGGCGATGCCGCGCTCATGGGGCTGATGATCGCCGTTGCGGCATTCAACCGTGAAGAAAGCCGCGGCAGTCACGACCGGCGCGACTTTCCGGCCGAGCGGCGGCATAGCGCACCTGTCCGCAAACCTATCACCTTGTCCGAGGTTCTGGGATCCGAAGCCCTGGCCCAACGAACGCATAACACAATGCCGCATGTTGCGGCTTGAGGGAGTACCCGTCCATGACCGAGTCCAACAAGGACCGCCTGCCTATCGCCCCCCTGCCCAACGTGCTGCTGGAACCGCTGGTGCGTACGGCGTTGCTGGAGGATCTGGGCCGTGCCGGCGATCTGACCTCCGACAGCATCATCCCGGCCGACCTCCAGGCGACCATGGTGCTGAATGCCCGGCAGAAGGGCGTGGTTGCCGGCCTCGACGTGGCATTGCTGGCCTTCAAGCTGATCGACCCGCGCATCGAGGTCACGATCCACAAGCCGGATGGCTCGGATCTCGCGCCCGGCGACATCATCGCCACCGTCAAGGGACCGGCGCGCGGCATGCTGACGGCGGAGCGGGTGGCGCTCAACTTCCTCGGCCATATGTCGGGCATCGCTTCGGCCACGGCGGCGATCGTCGCCTCGATCCAGGGCCACAAGGCGCATATCGCCTGCACGCGCAAGACCATGCCGGGCCTGCGCGCCGTGCAGAAATACGCGATCCGCGCCGGCGGCGGCTCGAACCACCGTTTCGGCCTGGATGATGCGGTGCTGATCAAGGACAACCACATCGCAGTCGCGGGCTCGATCGGCGCGGCGCTGGCGCGGGCCAAGGCCGGCACCGGCCATCTGGTCAAGATCCAGATCGAAGTCGACAATCTCGACCAGCTATCCCAGGTCATCAAGCTGGGCGCGGACGCCGTGCTGCTCGACAACATGAAGCCGCCGATGATGGCGGAGGCGGTCAAGATGGTCGCCGGCCGCATGATCACCGAGGCCTCGGGCCGCATCAACGCCGAGACCGCACCCATCGTCGCCGCCACCGGCGTCGACCTTATTTCGATCGGCTGGCTGACCCACAGCTCGACCGTGCTGGACATCGGTCTCGACGACGCCTGATCTCCTCAGGTAATGCTCTCCACCGGTCGATGCTGGTTCGGCCGGTGGTGAGAGGGCACATGATCCGTCCGGAATATCTGCAGAGAATCGTCGAGACCTGCCAGGCATCGGCAAGGGTGCTGGATGTCGGCGGTTGGTACATCCCGTTCAACATGGCCACCCATGTCATCGACGCCATGCCCCACGAGACGCGGCGGCGGCACGAGGCGGTCGATCCGGAACATGAGGAGCGCTTCAGCGCCGAAACCTGGGTGCAGGCCGATATCTGCAACGGCCCCTGGCCCTATCCCGACAAGCATTTCGACTATGCCTATTGCAGCCATACGCTGGAGGACATCCGCGATCCGATCCATGTCTGCCGGGAACTGAGCCGGGTCGCCAAGGCCGGCTATGTCGAATTCCCGTCGCGTCAGCGCGAGATCTTCAGCAAGGTGCACCTCTTCGAATTGAAGCGTGCGGTCGGCCGCATCCCGGCGGTGGGCTACACCCATCACCGCTGGTTCGTCGACGTGCTGCCGGACCGGCTGGTGTTCCTGGGCAAGACCAATTTCGCCCAGTCGCATCCGGATTTCTACATCACCCGCCGCGAGCTCGGCCGCAAGATGACCCGGGACGAGCAGGGCTCGTTCATGTTCTGGGAAGGCGAACTGAAGGCGGAGGAGCGGCTGATCCTCAACGACGCCGACCTGGCGGCCGAGCTGCGCCGCTTCAAGCAGGAAACCCTGCGGCAGCTTAAATAGACCCTTATTTCCGGTTGTAATCCGTGGTCGGATCGGCGACAGTCCGATCTCTTTTTGTTCCTTTCATCGGCTGCCGCATCTTTCATGACCGCGCGTATCCATACCGTCGCCTTCCAGGGTATCGAGGTTCTGCCGATCGAGGTGCAGGTGCAGATGGCGCCGGGGCTGCCGGCCTTCGTCGTGGTGGGGCTGCCCGACAAGGCGGTGGGCGAATCCCGCGAGCGGGTGCGCGCCGCATTGAATGCCTTGGGATTGGCGCTGCCGCCGAAACGCATCGTCGTCAATCTGGCACCGGCCGATGTGGTCAAGGAAGGCAGCCATTACGATCTGCCCATCGCTGCGGGGCTGCTGACCGCCATGGGCGTGCTGCCGGCGGATGAGCTGGAAGGCTATGTCTGCCTTGGCGAACTGGCGCTGGACGGTTCGCTGATGCCGGTCGCCGGTGCCTTGCCGGCGGCGATGGGGGCGGCCGAGCGCGATCGCGGCCTGATCTGTCCCGCCGCCTGCGGCGGCGAGGCGGCCTGGGCCGGCAGTGCCGAAATCCTGGCGCCGTCGAGCCTCCTGGCGCTGATCAACCATTTCAAAGGAACCCAGGTGCTGAGCCCGCCGACGCCGCGGCTGCAGGAGGCGGACGGACCGGGACCGGACCTCAAGGACATCAAGGGGCAGGAGACGGCGAAGCGCGCCCTCGAAGTGGCGGCGGCCGGCGGCCACAATCTCCTGATGGTCGGGCCGCCGGGATCGGGCAAATCGATGCTGGCCGCGCGCCTACCCGGATTGCTGCCGCCCTTGGATGCGGCCGAGGCGCTGGAAGTGAGCATGATCCATTCGGTGGCAGGGCTCCTGACCGAAGGGCGGCTGCTGCGCCGGAGGCCGTTCCGCGACCCGCATCACTCCGCCTCGCTGCCGGCGCTGGTCGGCGGCGGCACAAGGGCCAAGCCGGGCGAGATCAGCCTCGCCCATCTCGGCGTCCTGTTCCTCGATGAACTGCCGGAATTCCAGCGGGCATCCTTGGAATCCCTGCGCCAGCCCCTGGAAAGTGGCCGGGCGGTGGTCGCCCGCGTCAACGCGCATGTGACCTATCCGGCGCGCGTCCAGCTGATCGCCGCCATGAACCCTTGCCGCTGCGGCCATCTCGACGATGCCAGCCTGTCCTGCGCCAAGGCGCCGCGCTGCGCCCAGGATTACCAATCGAAGATCTCCGGTCCGCTTTTCGACCGTATTGATCTGCATGTCGACGTGCCGGCGGTGAAGGCTGCCGATTTGGCCCTGCCGCCACCGGCCGAGGATTCCGCGACCGTGGCGGCCCGTGTCGCCGCCGCGCGTATCCGCCAAGCCGCACGCTTCCGCGAATTGGCGCCCGATCAGATTATCCGCACCAATGCCGAGGCCGAAGGTGAGCTGCTGACCGCCATCGCCACCCCCGACGCCGAGGGCGCCAAGCTGCTGACCCAGGCGGCCGAGCGGCTCAAGCTTTCCGCCCGCGGCTATCACCGCGTGCTGCGCGTCGCCCGCACGCTCGCCGATCTGGAGGCGGTGGAAGCAATCGGCCGTCGCCACATCGCCGAGGCGCTCAGCTACCGGCGGCTCAGCTTCGCCTAGCGGTTGGCTCGGCGCTGAGTCGGGCCGACCGCGCGTCAGAAAAATACGGAGGGAAAGCCCAGAAGGCTCAAGGCGGCGATGCCGCTGAAATAGCAGCTGGAGGTGTTGCGGCCGAAACGGAGCATCAATCCGGCAAGAAACAGCAGCACGACCGGTGCGATGAGCCATTCAGGCCCGGTGTAGTAAACGGCCAATTCGTGCAAGAGCGTCGCCATCTTTGTCGTTCCTTCCGCTGGCTTCCCCGCCCCCGAGGTGCCCCCGCGCCGATTACGCCTGAGGGTTGGATTTGGCTTCGAGCGCGGCAAGGAGCGCGTCGTAGCCGCCGCGATCCAAGATCGACGCGAATTCCGAGCGCCGCGTGGCGAGCTCGCTGATCGTCCCCGTCACGAGGACGTCGACGATTTTCGGGCTGCCGACGGCATCGGGCCGCATCAGGTAGTTGATCACCACCGGTGAATCGCCCACCCGCACCAGGTGGGTCGAGACGAAGGTTTTCGTACCGTTATCCTGGCTGCCGTCGATGACGAAGCTTTCGCCGCCATAGCCATCGAACCGCCGCGCGTAGGTCGCTGCCAGGAACTTGCCGAATGCGGTGGTCATCGCCTCCCGCTGCTGAGGCGTCCAACCCTGCCAGGCAGCACCGACGACAATCTTCGTCATGAACGGAATATCGAAGGTCTGCTGCACGACTGGCAGCAGCTTTTCGTAGCGGCCCTGCGCGCCGAGGCTGGCCGCCTGCTTCATCACGGACAGCAGGGTCCCATCGAAATTCTGGATGACGGTCGGTGCGGCGGTCGAGGCCGATGCGGAGCCGATGCTCAGGAAACCAACCAAGGCGAGCGCCGCCGATCGGGTGAAATTGGCCATCGTTCTTAGCTTCCGGTAAGGCGCTCGGCTGATCGGTTGGAATTCCCGTCGTCGATGCGTCCGTTTCGTGGCCGGAGAATGCGATTTAATACCGTTCGGTACAATACCCGGAAGAGGATGACTGTCCTGCGTTTTCCATCTATCGGTCACCATGCCGGCCAGAGCCTGGTTCAAATAGCGTGGCGCAGGATCGGTGGCCAGGAAAGTTTCCGAAAATAATATTGTGCACAATATAATTTGACGCTATATAGAGGTTGCCAGGGCGGCGGTCGTCCTGGCCTTGGGGTTCGGGAGGTCGGTCATGGATGGATTCAGCGAGGATGGCCTGCTGCTCGACGAGCAGCTCTGCTTCGCCCTCTATTCGACGTTCCACGCGGTGTCCAAGACCTATCAGCCGCATTTGAGGCGGTTGGGGCTGACATACCCGCAATATCTGGCGATGCTGGTGTTGTGGGAGAATGCCGACCTGACGGTTGGAGAACTGGGTGTGCGGCTCCATCTAGACTCCGGCACCTTGACGCCGCTGCTGAAGCGGTTGGAGGCGGCCGGTCTGGTCCAGCGGCAACGCAGCGTCCAGGACGAACGCCAGGTCCGCATCACCTTGACTGAAACCGGTATCGCCTTGCGCGAGCAGGCAAAGTCAGTGCCGAAGGCCATGGCCTGCGCCATGGACACCGTGCCAGCCGACATTTTGAATCTGAGAGAAGAATTGATCCGGCTGCGGGACAAGCTCAACGCCGGGAATTTTGGTGCAGCGGATTAGCGCCGTCTGCCCTTAGCCAAGGAAGGGACCATAGCCATGTCAGTCGACGTCAAATACAGCACGAAGGCCACGGCGACCGGCGGTCGCGACGGCAACGCCAAGACCCATGACGGCAGCCTCGAAGTCAAGCTGACCACGCCCAAGGAGTTGGGTGGCGCCGGCGGCCCTGGCAACAACCCCGAGCAGCTTTTCGCCGCGGGATATTCCGCCTGCTTCCTCGGCGCCATGAAGTTCGTGGCATCCCAGGGCGGTACGGCCAAGGTGCCGCCGGATGCCACGGTGACCGCGACCGTCGGCATCGGTCCGCGCTCCGAGGGTGGCTTCGGCATCACCGCGGCGCTCGAAATCTCGCTGCCCGGCGTGCCGAAGGACCAGGCCGAAGACCTCGTCCAGAAGGCCCATCAGGTCTGCCCATACTCCAACGCCACCCGCAACAATGTCGACGTCAAGCTGAGCGTCGTCTAGGCGCGGGACCCGCGAAGGACAAAGGCTGCCGGAGTAACCCGGCGGCCTTTTCTGTTGGACTAGGGTTCGTTGCCCAGCGACATGTCCCATATGCCGGCGGCCGCTGCGATCGGCAGTAACCAGAGCATCGCCACCAGATAGCCGCGTCGGAGATAGAGAGGGCCTGTATTGTCCGGGTTGGCGCGCGTCAGCAATCCCCATACACCGACCCAGGCAATGATCGCACCCATGGCCGCAAGATTATAGTTCCGTGTGAAGAAGCCCCAGAGCAGGGGCGGTGTGGCTATGGAAAGCCACCAACGGCCGTAGCGGCCGGTCCAGTTCCTGAAAAGATGCGTTGAGACCATCATGCTAGTTGCCGACGCTGCCACTCTGCCAGGTAATGGGGCCATTTCCGTCCAACGATGTAGTCGGACACGGATACGCTTGGCAGGAGCGCGTTCCCGATCGCGCCGCTGACAGCCGTGATCGCAGAACGCGTTCCCGCCACTCCAAGGGCGGGCAGGCTGAATATTGATGCACCGGTGACTTCGGGGGCCGCGGCAATGGCCACACTGGCTGCGACGGCGCCGATGAGGATGGTGGAGATGTTCGAGGCCAGCAGTTTGTAGAAGCTCGGCGGCTTATAGAGCGACCGGGCCACCTGGATTCGACCTTTGAAATACTGCGTCGACAAATATTCAAACTCGTCGTCACTCAGCGAGAAAGGGTAGTCTGCGCTGTTCGTCGTTACCTGGGTTTTCATCATGATCATCCAGGATACGAAAGTCGTCCAACCTGGCTGCTTCTGCAAATAGGCCTACACGCGTTCAAGCGACGATCTGAGATCGCCGCTCTGGCGGATAAGACAGAGAGAAACCAGAAGCGCCTTGGCGACATCACGATCGGGCGCGTGGTCCAGGATGCTGCCTTCCGTCTGGTTGACTTCCCTAAGCTGCAAGACGACGGCATCGTCTTCGAGCCACCGATGCTTGATCGAAGTAGGGTGCGTGGCATCGGGCATGGGAGCACCCTTTGGACTTTCAGGTTGCTTAAAATTGCGTTAACAACCTTTGCTGTCAACTGCATCCCCATACCGCGCCGCGGATGAAGCAGCTTGGGAGCGACGACAACACTGCTCCAAGGTTCGGCGTTTCCCAGCCCGCCAATTGACCACACTTTGCAACCGTGACTAGTCTGGCGGCAATCAAGATAGCGCCGTTCATTACCGCGCGCGCAACACGGGGGAGGCGGGCATGGATTTCAGGCTCTGGAAGCACCTCTGCATTTCTGCACTGTTCCTGCTGGGGTTTTGGGGTTGCGCCGAGGCGCAGGCGGATGTCGCCAAGCCGGCTGCCAGTGTGGCGGCGAGCCTTGCGCCCAGCAGTGTGACCGGTCCGACCGGCATCGATCTCAAGCGGCCGCTTTTCGCCGGCGCCTGCAAGGGCTGTCCCTGGGGCGTCCTTGCCTCGGTCGTCAAGGATGCGCTGAAGCCCGCCGGCTACGACGTGCAGATCTGCTGGGTCTGCTGGTCGGTCTATGGTCCGCGCGAGATGGCCGACCGGACCAAGCCGGTCATCCCGGCCGAGATCAACAATGTGCCCAAGGCTTATGTCGAACAGCCGCCGAACGCCGTTCCGGACATCAGCGCCACCAGCGCCGTCAATCTGATCGCGGCTTGGAACGGCACCGGCCCCTACGCCAAGGATCATCGACCGCGACGGAACTATCGTGTCATCGCCGCGCTCCAGCAACCGAATTTCCTGATGATCGCGGCGAACAGGAAGTCCGGCATCACCGATCTGGCGCAAGTCAAGAGCCGCACCAAGCCGACCTGGATCGCCATCGTCAACCGCGATGCCGCGATCGACGAAGTCCTGGCCTATTACGGCATCACCGAAGCAGGATTGAAGGCGCATGGTGGCGGGGTCATTCATACCACCGATCGCCATCGTCGCGCTGCGGCCGACCTGTTCATCGGCGGCGCCTTGCTGGTCGACACGCCGGAGCAGCGCATCTGGTACCAGGTGAGCCAGCTCGACGATCTGAGGTTCTTCGAGATGCCGGCGCCGCTCTTGGACAAGCTCGCCAAGCTGCCGGGTTATGAACGGGTCACCGCGCCCTTGGCGCTCCTACGCGGCGTCGACCGTCCGATCCCGACGGTGATGCGCGCGGCCCATTACATCTATGTCCGCGACGATGCGCCGGACAGTTTCTCCTACGCCGTCGCCAAGGCGCTGGACGAGCATCAGGCTCTCTTCAGCCTGCATGGCGACCCGTTCTATTACAATGTGCGGCTGGTCGCCGACAGCCCGGTCATCCCGATGGCGCCAGGCGCGCTGAAATACTATCGCGAGCGCGGCTACGTCCATTGAGTGATGCCAGCTAGGCCGCCGCTTCCGGGATCTGCAGCTTGCGGCCGGCGAGGTAGCCGAAGGCCGACATGACGAGGGCGAGGACGATGCAGATGGCGAGCGGCAGGTACCAAGTGCCTGTGGCGTCATGGATCGCGCCCGAGGCCGGCGGGCCGAAGGCTGCGAGGAAGTATCCCGCGCATTGTGCCATGCCGGAGAGGGCGGCGGCCTGCCGGGGCGACTGCGTGCGCAGGCCGATGAAGATGAGGCTCAAGAGGAAGCTTGCGCCCAATCCGCTGCCGATGCAGATGGCCCAGAACAGGCCCCAGCCGGGCAGGAACAGCAGGCCCAGCAGACCGAGGGCGGTCAGTAATCCGGTCAAGACCGCCGCGGCCCGCTGATCGTGCATGCGCTGGACGATCGGTCCCATCACCAAGCCCGACAGCGCCCCCGACAATTGCATGATGCCGTGCAGGGAGCCGGCCTCCGTCGCGTTGTAGCCTGAACTGATGAACACGGCCGGCAGCCAGCTGATCATGATGTAGAAGAGGACCGAGTTGGTGCCCATGCATAAGGTCACCTGCCAGGCCAAGGCCGAGCGCCAGATCCGCCCGCCTTTGGGCGGCATGGCGGTGTTCGCCAAGGGGGAGGTGTGCTTGCGGAGTTGCGGCAGCCAGGCCAGCAGCGCCATGGCCGGCAGCACCATGACCGCCAGCAGCGCGCCGGTCCAGCCGAGGCCCGATGCTTGGGCGATCGGCACGGCGGCGGCGGACACGCAGGCCGCCGTCAGGTTCATGGCCAGGAAATAGGCCGAGGTGATGGCGGCGATCCTGTGCGGGAAGTCGCGCTTGAGCAGGCTCGGCAGCAGCACGTTGCCGAAGGTGATGCCGATGCCGATCGCGCCGGTCCCGGCATAGAGCCACCAGAGCGAGCCGAGCGGGCGGATGGCGATGCCGAGGGCAATGAGGGCGATGGCGGCGAACAGGCAGCGTTCGAGACCGTAGCCGCGGGCAAACGACGCCATGAAGGGCGACATGACGGCGAAGGCCAGCAGCGGCAGGGTCGTCAGAATCCCGGCCTGGATCGAGCCGAGCGCGAAGCTCGCCTGGATCATCGACATCACCGGCGGAACCCCGGTAAAGGGCGCGCGCAGATTGGTGGCGATCAGCAGGATGCCGATCAGCAGAAGGTAGGGGCGCCGCACCCCGGCCACGGCGCCGCTCGCCTCCGCCATGTTCAGGCCGGCTGGACCAGCTTGCCGAGCGGCCGGCCACCCAGGATGTGAATGTGGAAATGCGGCACTTCCTGGCCGCTATGGACGCCATGATTGGCGATCAGGCGATAGCCTTCGGCCACCACCCCCGCCTCGCGTGCGATCGTGCCGGCGGCGCGGGTAAAGGCGGCGATCTCGGCATCCGAGGCCTTGGCCGAGAAATCATCGTAGGAGACGTATTCGCCCTTCGGCACCACCAGGATATGCACCGGCGCCTGCGGTGCGATGTCGTGGAAAGCCAGGACATGATCGTCCTCATAGGCCTTCTTGCACGGGATCTCGCCGCGCAGGATACGGGCGAAGATGTTGTTGCGGTCGTAGGCCATGGGACGGTCCCTCTATTTTTCTTCTTAGAGCGTTGAGCGTAAAATAGGGCTCAAGGGTTGAACCATCTTTTCCGCCATCACCTTCTCCGTCATCACCGGCTTGACCCGGTGATCCACGAAGATGGCCGGGTCAAGCCCGGCCATGACGCAGGGGAAAGAGGGTTCATATTAACGGCTCAATTCTCTAGTCCGGCTTTCTGGACGCCTTCTCGATCAGCCCACTGATGCCCTGGCGGCGCTGCAGCTCCAGCCAGACATCGTCCGGTACGATGCCGGCATCGACCCAGGCGACCATCAGGTGATAAAGCAGGTCGGCGCTTTCGTAGATCACGCCCTTGCGGTCGCCCTTGATCAGCTCGATCGTCGTCTCGACCGCTTCCTCGCCCAGCTTCTGCGCGATCTTGGCGCGGCCGCGCGCATAGAGCTTGGCGGTATAGGATTTCTCCGGATCGCCGAGCCGGGCGGCGTCGACCCGGATATAGAGCTTGCCCAAGGGATCGCCCGGGTTCGGGACCCAGCTCGTCGGCTGCGCCGTCGGTGCGGCGGGCTGCTTGGCCTTGGTGGCCTTGCCCTTGGCTTTGGGCGCGTCCTTCACCTTTGCGGCTTTGGCCGGCTTGGCAGGCTTCGCCTTCTTGTCGGCTTTCGCCGGCTTGGCGGATTGCTCCGGCGTCGCGGCATCCGCCTCGGGCGGTGTCGTTTTGGGGGTGATCTTGATTGATTTAGCCATGTTTAGCGCACCGGTATGCCCGAAGCCGCCAGATGCTGCTTCGCTTGGGCGATGGTAAAGGTTCCGAAATGGAAGATCGAGGCGGCGAGCACGGCGGTGGCACCGCCTTCGCAGATACCTTCGGCGAGGTGGTCGAGCGTGCCGACGCCACCCGAGGCGATGACGGGCACCGCGACCGCGTCGGAGACGGCACGGGTCAGCGCGAGGTCGAAGCCCGATTTCGTGCCGTCGCGGTCCATCGAGGTCAACAGGATCTCGCCGGCACCGTATTCGGCCATGCGCCGTGCCCAGTCGATCGCATCGAGACCGGTCTCGCGCCGTCCGCCATGGGTGAACACTTCCCAGCGGGGATGGCCGTCCCGCCCATCGGCGACGCGCTTGGCGTCGACGGCGACGACAATGCACTGGCTGCCGAATTTCTCCGCCCCTTCGCGCACGAATTCGGGGCGGGATACCGCGGCGGTGTTGATCGACACCTTGTCGGCACCGGCCAGCAGCAGCTTGCGGATGTCCTCGACCTTGCGCACGCCACCGCCGACGGTCAGCGGCATGAAGCATTGCTCGGCGGTGCGGCGCACGACGTCGTACAGCGTGTCGCGTTCCTCCGCACTCGCGGTGATGTCGAGGAAGCAGAGCTCGTCGGCGCCGGCCTTGTCATAGACCTTGGCCTGCTCGACCGGGTCGCCGGCATCGATCAGGTCGACGAAGTTCACGCCCTTGACCACGCGCCCGTCCTTGACGTCCAGGCAGGGGATGACGCGCATCTTCAGCATCAGGCGGCGGCGCCCGAGCGCATGAGCGCGATGGCGGCGGCGGGGTCGATGCGGCCGTCATAGAGCGCGCGGCCGACGATGGCGCCTTCGATGCCCTTGCCGGCCAGATCCTTGAGGTTGGCGAGATCGGCAAGCGAGGCGACGCCGCCCGACGCGATGACCGGGGTGGTGAGCGCGAAGGCCAGATCGGCCGTCGCCTCCGCATTGACGCCGCCGAGCGCGCCGTCGCGGTCGATGTCGGTATAGATGATGGCGGCGACGCCGGCATCCTCGAAGCGCAGCGCCAGATCCAGTGCCTTCACCGTCGAGGTGCGTGCCCAACCTTCGACCGCGACCATGCCGTTACGCGCGTCGATGCCGACGACGATGCGGCCGGGATGGCGCTTGCAGGCGCTGCGCACCAGCTCGGGATCCGAGAGTGCCACCGTGCCCAGGATGACCCGGCGTACGCCGCGCTCCAGCCAGTAATCGATGGTCGCGTGGTCGCGGATGCCGCCGCCCAGCTGTACCGGGATCGATACTGCGCCCAGGATCGCCTCGACCGCATCGCTATTGACCGGCTTGCCGGCGAAGGCACCGTTCAAATCGACCAGATGCAGCCAGCGGAAGCCCGCCTCCTCGAACTGACGCGCCTGATCGGCGGGGGCGGCCGCGAACACGGTCGCCGCCGTCATGTCGCCGCGCAGCAGGCGCACGCATCTGCCATCCTTGAGGTCGATCGCCGGGTACAGAATCAAGGGAGTCTCCAAAACACGCGGAACCCGTGCCAGCCGGCCGGCCGGCGCCGGGTTTGTTCAATAGGGAATGAAAGGCGATTTCCCGGCGGACATCAAGGCCGCCAGCGCAGAAAATTGCCGATGAGGGCAAGGCCCGTCTCCTGGCTCTTTTCCGGGTGGAATTGCGTGCCGACGATGTTGTCGCGCCCGACCATCGCGGTGATCGGCCCACCATAATCGACCGTCGCCAGGCGCTGCCCGGGCTGGGCGCAGACCAGCTTGTAGCTGTGGACGAAATAGGCGTGGCGGCCGCTCTCGATCCCGGCCAGCACCGGATGGTTGGGGACGGCGATCTCCAGCTCGTTCCAGCCCATGTGCGGGATCTTGAGGGAGGTTCCGCCCTGATCCGGCTCGATCGCGACCACATCGCCCTCGATCCAGCCGAGACCTTGCGTGGTCTCGAATTCGAGACCACGGCTGGCCAGGAGCTGCATGCCGACGCAGATGCCGAAGAACGGCCGGCCACGCCTCAGCACCGCCTCGCTCAATTCATCGACCAGGCCCGGGACGGCGTCGAGGCCGCGCCGGCAATCGGCGAAGGCGCCGACACCTGGCAGCACGATGCGGTCGGAGTGGCGCAAGGCATCAGCC
>DATJJW010000022.1:0-11479 GCA_035491935.1 Allostellaceae bacterium
GTCGGCGATCTCGATGGCGATAATGTGGGGGGCGATAACGTGGGGGGCGGTGACTTGGCCGACGGTCAGGGGGCTCATGGCTCGCCATCCTTCAGCGTCTTGGCCTCGCGCCGGCGCGCCCGTTCTTCATAGGCACGCACGATGCGCGCGACCAACGGATGGCGCACCACGTCATGCTCGGTAAACCGCACCATGCCGACGCCCTCGACGCCATCCAGCGTTTCGACGGCATCGAGCAGGCCGGAGCGTACGCCGCGTGGCAGGTCTATCTGGCTGAGATCGCCGGTCACCGCCATGCGCGAGCCTTCGCCCAGCCGCGTCAGGAACATCTTCATCTGCACTTCAGTGGTGTTCTGTGCCTCGTCCAGGATGACGAAGGCATTCGACAGGGTCCGGCCGCGCATGAAGGCCAGTGGCGCCACCTCGATATCGCCGCTGGCCAGGCGCTTCACCACCTGCTCGCCCGGCAGCATGTCGTGCAGCGCGTCGTAGAGCGGGCGGAGATAGGGGTCGACCTTTTCCTTGAGGTCGCCCGGCAGGAAGCCCAGCCTTTCGCCGGCCTCGACCGCAGGGCGCGACAGGATGATGCGCTGGACCTGGCCGCTCATCATCATGTCGACGGCGGCGGCCACGGCCAGATAGGTCTTGCCGGTGCCGGCGGGCCCCAGGCCGAAGACCAGCTCCTGCTCCTTCAGCGCCCGGATGTAGTGGCCCTGCGCCACCGAGCGGGCATTGACCAGGCGCTTGCGCGTCTTGATTGCGGGCGGGTCCTGCCACAGCGGCAGGGTCGGATCCTGTATGTCGGCGGCGCCCGCGATGCGCAGCGCCGCATCGACCTCGGCGGCATCGACATCGTAGCCGCGCTTCAGCCGGTCATAGAGATTGGCCAGCACCGCGCGGCCAATCTCGACCGCCGAAGTCGGCCCCGACAGGCTCAGCACATTGCCGCGCGGCACCAGGGCGATGCCGAGCTGCTTTTCGATACGCTCCAGGTGCTGGTCGCGTTCGCCGAACAAGGACGGCAGCAGCGCATTGTCGTCGAAGGTCAGGCGAGCCTGGAACGGGCTGCCGGAAGCAGACGGCGGAGGAGAGGCGGGGACAGACGGGCTCATCGGCTCATGCGGCGTCGCTGGTCACCTCCTGCAAGACGCCGCCCAGGCTGTTCAGCGAAGCCTCGGTGACGGCGACATCGTGGATCTGGCCGATATATGTGGCCGGCGCCAGAGCATGAACACCCTGGAGATAGGGGCTGCGGCCGATGAGCTGCCCGTCATGGCGGCCGGGCTTCTCGAACAGCACGGGGATGGTGCGGCCGATCATTGCCGCGTTGGCCGCACGCTGCTGCGCCTCCAGCAGCGCCTGGACCTGATGCAGCCGGTCAAGCGCCACATCGTCGGGCAGTTGGGCCTCCATCAGTGCCGCCGGCGTGCCGGGACGGGGCGAATAGCGGAACGAGAACGCCTGGGCATAACCCACACGCTCGATGAGCTGCATGGTGGCGGCGAAATCCGCCTCGCTCTCGCCCGGGAAGCCCACGATGAAATCGGAGGACAGCGCCAGATCCGGCCGGCCCTCGCGCAGCCGATCGACGATGCGCAGGTAGTCCGCGGCCTTGTGCTTGCGGTTCATGGCGGCCAGGATCGCATCGCTGCCGCTCTGCACCGGCAGGTGCAGGAAGGGCATGACCTGCGGCACCTCCGCATGGGCACGGAGCAACTCGTCGTCGACGTCGCGCGGATGCGAGGTGGTGTAGCGGATACGCTCGATGCCGTCGATCTCGGCGATCTCGCGCAGCAGGCGGCCCAAGCCCCACAAGCCGCCATCCGCGGTCTCGCCATGATAGGCGTTGACGTTCTGGCCGAGCAGCGTGAGTTCGCGCACGCCCAAAGATGCCAGATGCCGCGCCTCGGCCAGCACTTGGGTCACCGGTCGCGAATACTCGGCGCCGCGTGTATAGGGCACGACGCAGAAGGTGCAGAACTTGTCGCAACCTTCCTGGATCGACAGGAATGCCGTCACGCCCGGCGTTTGCTTCGTTTCGGGCAGGTGGTCGAATTTGGTCTCGACCGGGAAGTCGGTGTCGAGGATGCCGCGGCCTTGGGGGCCACGCGCCGCACGGGCGACCATCTCCGGCAGGCGATGATAGGTCTGCGGCCCGAACACCATGTCGACATAAGGGGCGCGGCGCATGATCTCTGCGCCTTCGGCCTGTGCCACGCAGCCGGCGACCGCGATGATCATGTCACTGCCGGTCTCGGCCTTGGCCGCCTTGAACGGTCGCAGCCTTCCGAGATCGGAGAACACCTTCTCCTCCGCCTTCTCGCGGATGTGGCAGGTGTTGAGGATCACCATGTCGGCATCGTCCGGCTCGGTCGCGGCGACGAAACCCAGGGGTGCCAGAACGTCGGCCATGCGCGCCGAGTCATAGACGTTCATCTGGCAGCCATAGGTCTTGATAAACAGCTTTTTGGTCACACCGGGTTCTTCCGCAGCCCTTGGTGATGGATGGTTGGCCCAGGATACAGGGAGTCGCGCGCCGGCAACAGGTGGTTCACGGCATGGCGCCGATGCCTGTAAGCCATTGGCCGCGGCCCGCTATGATCGGCTCATATCGCTATCCCGGCCGCCGGCCGAGACGGCATCGGCGATGACGGTGTAGCAATGCTGGGCGAGCTGCTTGCGCGAGGAGAAGGCCGCCAGCGACACCGGGGCGTGGAAGTGGACGATGACATTGATGTGGCCGAGGCCGATCAACTGCCACATATGCGGTAGCAGCTCCATGTCGCCATACCAGGCGACGAAGGGCATGAAATGCCGACCGAGCGGCATGCCATTGAGCTTGGTGTAGGTGACGCTGACGGGCTGCACGGTGATCGGTCCGGCGGCCACCTCAACGGCGGCGGCGCTGAACAAGGCACTCTTGAATGGCAGCACGCGCGAGCCGTCGCCGCTGGTGCCTTCGGGGAACATGATGATGCTGGTGCCGCCCTGCAGTCGCTCGACCAGGCTGTCGCGCTGCTTGGCGGAGCTCCTGACCCGTCGATCGACGAAGATCGTCCGCTGCAGTTTGGCCAGGAAGCCGAACAGCGGCCAGTCGGCGATATCCGCCTTGGCGACGAACTGTGCCGGCACGGTGGCGCCCAGCGTCGCAATGTCGAGATAGGAGATGTGGTTGGCGACGAACATGGTCGGCACGGCCCGGGAAATCTCGCCCCGGATTTCGATCTCCAGGCCGAAGATGCGGCAGACCATGGCGTGGTAACGGCTCGGCAGGCGGTCGGCCAGGCGGCAGCCAAGCGCCAGCGCCAGCATCTGTACCGGTATCAGAGTGAAGGTCAGGGCCAGATAGGTGACCAGCCGAAGCAGGTTCAGCAAACCGGGCCTCTCATGCGAATGCTCTGGATTAACGTAAAGGGGCGGGCGGGGATCAGGACTTGCGGTGGCCCTCGGTCTCGTCCTTGGGATCCAGCGGCACCGCCAGCAGCTCCAGACGATGACCGACCAGCTTGTAGCCTAGCTCCTGGGCGACGAGATGCTGCAGCTTCTCGATCGCGTCGTTCTGAAACTCGATGACCTTGCCGCTACGGATATCGATCAGATGGTCGTGATGATCGCTGGTCCGCTCCTCATAACGCGCCCGGCCATCGCCGAATTCATGCTTTTCGAGGATGTCGGCCTCCTCGAACAGACGGACTGTGCGATAGACGGTCGCGATGCTGATACGGGGATCGACCTTGACCGCCCGCTGATAGACCGCTTCCACATCGGGATGGTCGGTAGCGGCAGCCAGCACCCGCGCGATGACGCGGCGTTGCTCGGTCATCTTGAGGCCTTTTTCCAGGCAAAGCTGTTCGAGACGAGAGGACATGCAGCTTCTCTATCAGCGTAGGGCGGGGGTCATGCAAGAGAATAGCTGATCGCAAGGCCCGCGCATATCACGAAGGCAATCATTGGAACGATCAACGGGCGCGATCGTCGAACGATAGCGCCGAAAAAGTGCGACTCGCGCCGATCAGGGCGCGAGCGTCAGTTCCGCGAGCGGCTGGATGCCGCCGCGAGGAGGCTCATTCCTCGTCTTCGTCGCCCTTGCGTGCCCGGGTGCCGAGGCCGATCTCCTTGGCGAGCTTGCTGCGTTGGCGGGCATAGTTCGGCGCCACCATCGGGTAATCCGGCGGCAACGACCAGCGGTCGCGATATTCTTCCGGGGTCATGTTGTAGGCGGTCTTCAGATGCCGCTTCAGCATCTTCAGCCTTTTACCGTCTTCCAGGCAGATGATGTAGTCGGGGTGGACCGACTTCTTGACCGGCACTGCGGGCTGGGGCTTCTCCTGCACCAGTTCGGCCGGCTGGCCCATCGACGACAGCGAACGATAAACCTGATTGATCAGGACCGGTAATTCTTCCACGGACACGGTATTGTTGGAGACATGAGCCGCTACGATCTCAGCGGTAAGACCTAGCAAATCGCTGCCTTCGGTTTCATCGATCATTATTCGACATCCCTGGATAAAGTCTAAGGCAGAATATAGGGCGCTACGCTTTGTAAAGCAACTAAGAGAGAACAACTTTTATCAAGATTTTCTGTGTTCAGTTTGCAGGGCGTTTTCTCTTTTAAGCATAGCAGGATAGTGTCAGGCGCAAGAGCACGGTGGAGTCTATTAGGGAAACAGCCGCCTGAGGACGAGCGCCGATATCCTAGTGTTGCCGGGGCGTTCGTAATAGTCGCGCCGGCGGCCGACCTGATGAAAATCCAGGCTTCTATACAGCCTTATTGCTGTTTCATTATCGGCTGCAACCTCTAGAAATGCCTCAATTGCCCCGGCTCGTTTCGCGCAATCCATGAAATGCTCAACCAGAGATTTGCCATAGCCTTGGCTGCGAAATCCCGGGATGACACCCAATGTCAGCAATTCCACTTCGCGGCCCAGCGCCAGGCCAATATAGAAGCCCACCGGTTCCGCCTGCGGCGCTGAATCGGTACCGAGGCCGGACGGTGCGCCGCGTGCGGGCTCGCTTATCATGTCCGGGGACCGGGCCAATGCCAGGGCCCCGAAGGCGCCGGGCATGGCCAGCACGTCGCGCAACGCCGCTTCGTTCCAAGCTTCCGCACCGAAGGCCCGTGCGTGCAGGACCGCCGCCACCGGCAGATGGCTCTGGGCCAGCGGCATGATCGCGGGCCGCAAGATCGAAGGATTGGCGCGCGTCGCTTTCATGAGGGCAATGGCCGCAAGGTAAAGGCTCAGGGGCGGGGTTTCGGCGTGGTGACGTCGGGTGGTCTGAGATATAGGGGCACCGGTGCCAGAACCCTAGGCCGCCAGGCGAGCGCTCCGCCGACGAGTCGCGCAAGTGCCGCGGCGTCGATGTGCGGCGAGGCTCCCGCTGGACCGATACGGGCGGGGTCGACATATCCCTTGAGCAGGACGGCGCCGTCGCCGATCGCCACAACCGGCCCAGCCGGCAGGTGTCGCTCGACCTCGGCCGGTTCCAGCTGCATCGGCTCGGTGAGGGCGGCGCGGTTCGTTCCGAAGACCTGCGCGAAGACGGGGCCCCGCCGGCTGTCGATGGCGACCAGGACCGGATGGGCCGGCGGTCCCGCCCCCAGTCCCGCCAGATGCGCCTCGAAGGCGGAGACGGCGAGGATCGGCCTGGATGACGCGAGTGCCAGCCCTTGAGCCGCGGCCAGGCCCAGCCTGATGCCGGTGAAGGAGCCGGGGCCGACGGTGGTGACGATCGCATCCAACGATACGAAGCTCAATCCGGCCTGGGCCATGACCTCGCCGATCATCGGCACGAGCGCTTCGGCCTGGCCCCGCGCCATGGCGGCGAAGCGATGGGCCAGGATGTCGCCCTCGCTCAGCACGGCGGCGCTGCACGAGGCGCCGGAGCAATCGAAGGCCAGCACCGTGCGGGGCAGGGCAGGCGCGGCGGCTTGTCTGTTGACTTCATCCATCAATGTTTCCGACCATCGGCTCCTTTCTGTCCCGTGGCGCGAAGTCTGGCCGGAGCCGATGCTGGTAGAGATCACTGAAAACCAATACGACGTCATGCTCGACATCGCCTATGCGACCGAGCGCAATTTCACCGACCGGCCCGTCTATCGCCGTCCCGGCTGCTACCTGCATGCCGATGCGGCGGCGGCCCTGGCCCGAGCGATCGAGATCGCACGGCCGCTGGGGTTCCGGCTCAAGCTGTTCGATGCCTTCCGCCCCGCTGAAGCGCAGTGGCGGCTGTGGAACGTGCGGCCGGACCCGGAATTCCTGGCTGATCCGCGCCGCGGTTCCCCGCATTCGCGCGGCGTTGCCATCGACCTCACCTTGATCGACCGGTCGGGCCAGGAACTGGATATGGGCACGGGCTTCGACGCCTTCACGCCCTTGTCCCATCACGGCGTCACCGACGTTCCCGTGGAGGCCCAGCGTAACCGGCTGATCCTGATGGGTGTAATGACGGCGGCCGGTTGGGATTTCTACCGCAACGAATGGTGGCACTATCAGCTGTTCAACGCCCGCCGCTATCCGCTGCTCAGCGATACGGTGCTGGCAGAACCGATGCTGGACTAGACGGATGCTGGACTAGGCCGCTTGGCTTAGGCCGGCCGCACCTCGCGGACCTCGGGGATGTAGTGCTTGAGCATGTTCTCGATGCCCATCTTCAAGGTCGCGGTCGAGCTGGGGCAGCCGGAGCAGGAACCTTGCATATGCAGGTACACGACGCCATCCTCGAAGCCCTGGAACAGGATGTCGCCGCCATCCTGCGCTACCGCGGGGCGGATGCGGGTGTCGAGCAGATCCTTGATCTGCAGCACGATCTCGCTGTCGTCGCCGCTGGCGGTGTGGGCCGAGGCCGCTGCTTCACCCTCGATCACCGGGACGCCGGTGGTCAGGCTCTCCATGATCACGCCGAGCACGCTGGGCCGCAGCTCCTGCCAATCCTGGCTGTCATCCTTGGTCACGGTGATGAAGTCGTAGCCCAGAAACACGCCGGTCACGCCATCGACACCGAATAGCCGCTGCGCCAAGGGCGAATTTGCTGCCGCCTCGACATTGGCGAAATTGGCGGTGCCCGCGGCCATGACTTCGCGGCCTGGTAGGAATTTCAGCGTCGCGGGATTGGGTGTCGGTTCCGTCTGGATAAACATCGGCGTCAAGCCTCCGAAATAATCTGCTGTTAATATAGCAATTCAGTAGCGGTCCGCACTCTGGCAAAGACGGGCTTCTGCCATGCATACGCCCTAAAATCGACGGCAGCAAAAAATCCGCAATTCGATTAAGCTTTTAAAAACCAGAATTTTGTGAAAATGCCGACCATGCAACTTCGCGTGAAGGTGACGGTAAGGCGGTGTGTATGAAAGCTTCGTACCTCAACATGATTGCCATGGTTGAACGCTTGCACCGGCAATTTCTGGAAGTCGTGCGCACCGAGTTGGACAGCTTAGGTATTCATGACATCAACAACGTCCAGGCGCTCATCCTATTCAACCTGGGGGAAGCGGAGCTGACGGTTGGAGAATTGACCCTGCGCGGCTGCTATTTGGGCTCCAACGTCTCCTACAACGTCAAGAAGATGGTCGAGAACGGCTACCTCATCCAGGAACGCTCGGCCCATGACCGCCGCTCGGTGCGGGTGCGGCTGTCGGCCAAAGGGCTGGAGCTGTGCGCCAAGCTGAACATCATGCATGACCGGCACCTGGTCGGGCTGGCCCAGATGTCGATGCATGACAAGACGCTGGTCGACATCAACGACATGCTGCAGCAGATCGACCGCTTCTGGACCCATATCGTCGATCGCGGCCTGCCATCCTCCCGCGTCGCCTAGTCCCAAAAAACCGAACGGCGGCTTCGCGTTCACGCCTTGAAGCATGCCACCTGATGCGTCCCGGCTGTGCGGTCGAGGGCGGGTGCTGCGCGTCGGCAATCCTTGTCGGCCTGCGGGCAGCGGCTGGCGAAGGCGCAGCCCTTGGGGAGTGCCAGCGGCGAGGGCATCTCGCCCGGCAGTATTGCCGGATGCGGCGCGGCCGGATCGGGCTCGGGCACGGCGGCGATCAGCGCCCGCGTATAGGGGTGGCGCGGCCGGGCGAAGATTTCGGCCGCGGGGCCCGTCTCGACCACCTCGCCCAGATGCATGACCATCACCCGATGCGCCATGCGCCGTACGACCGGCAGGTTATGCGAGACGAGCAGCAGGGTCAGCCCCTCGCTCCTTTGAAGGTCGAGCAGCAGATTGACGATTTGCGCCTGGATCGACACGTCCAGCGAGGCTAGGGGCTCGTCGCAGACGATAAGCGCCGGGGACAGGATGAGCGCGCGGGCGATGGCGGCGCGCTGGCATTGCCCACCCGACAGCTGATGCGGCAGGCGGTGACCCAGTATCGGGTCCAGGCCGACCCGCTCCAGCACACCCACCACCCGTTGCCGCCGTTCAGTCGGTGGACATTCCGGCTCATGCACCGCCAGTGGCGCTGCCACGCTATCCTGGATGCTCATCCGCGGGTCGAAGGAGGCCGCCGGATCCTGGAAGATCATCTGGATATCGCGGCGGAAACGCTGGCGTACCGTCGGTGGTGCGGCCGCCATGTCGATGCCGCGCCACAGCACCTGGCCGTCATCGAGCGGCTGCAGTCCGATCGCGGCGCGGACCAGGGTCGACTTGCCGCAGCCGGATTCACCGATGATCGCCAGCGTCTCGCCTTGGGCCACCTCGAAGTCGACGTCACGCACCGCATGGATGTGGCGCCGGCCAAACCAGGCGCCGGCGTTGGCCGGGAAGCGTATGGAGAGGCCGAGGCCGCGCATCAGGATCTTCACCGCGCCACTTCCTCGTGGAGAAAGCAGGCGGCGTGGTGGTCGAGGGATAGGCGCCGCATCTCCGGCCGCCTTACCGTACAGCGCGCCATGCGCGACGGGCAGCGCGGTGCGAAGGCGCAGGATCCATGCTCTCCCGCCGCCAAATCCGGCGGCTGACCGGAGATGGCGCGCAAAGGCGCGGTCAGGTCGTCGGTCAGACGCGGCATCGCCGCCAGCAGCGCCCGGCTGTAGGGATGGGCCGGCAGGCTGAAGAGTTGCGAGGCCGGGCCGGTCTCGACGATACGGCCGGCATACATGATGGCGACACGCTCGCAGAGATGGGCGACGACGCCCAGATCATGGGTGACCAGGATGAGCGCGGTGCCATTGTCGTGGGCGAGTTCGCGGAGGATTTCGAGAATCTCTGCCTGGACCGTGACGTCGAGCGCCGTGGTCGGCTCATCCGCCAGCAACAGCTTGGGCTTGGCCAGCAGTGCCATGGCGATCATCACGCGCTGGCGCGTGCCGCCCGACAGCTCATGGGGATATTGGCCGAGGCGCCGCTTCGCCTCGGTGACCCGTACGCGTTCCAATGCCTGTACGGCCAGGCGATCGGCCTGGGCGCGGCTCAGGCTCCGCGCCCGCATCGGCTGCTCGGTCAATTGCCGGCCGATGGTGAGATAGGGGTTGAGCGCGCTGCTCGCGTCCTGGAACACCATGGCGAGCCGTTCGGCGCGCCAGCGGCGGCGCCGGCCGGGCGTCATGGGGCCGAGATCGGCACCATCGAGACGGATATTGCCCTCGGCCCAGGACGTCTCGGCCAGGAGCCCCATGATGGCCAGCAGGAGTTGGCTTTTGCCCGAGCCGGATTCGCCGGCAATACCCAGCACCTCGCCAGGTTTGACGGTGAGGCTGAGATCGTCGACCGCGCGTATGGGGCCATGCCGCCCTGGGAAGACGACCGACAGCCCGTCGATATCGAGCAGCGGTTCGGTCATGATCCGCCTCTGGGATCCAGTGCCTCGCGCACCCCGTCGCCCAACGCGTTGAAGGCCAGCAGGGTCACGACCAGGAAGCCGCCGGGGAAGGCCAGCATCCAGGGCGCGGATTCGACCAGCCTCGCACCATCGGCGATGAGTGCGCCCCAGCTCGTCATCGGCTCCTGCACGCCCAGCCCCAGGAAGGACAGGAAGGATTCGAGCAGGATCACGCGCGGCACGGTCAATGTCGCGAAGACCACGACCGGCCCCAGGAGATGCGGCAGGATGTGGCGGCGCAGGATGGTGAGGCGCCCCGCGCCATAGCTGCGCGCGGCATCGACGAAATCGCGCTTGGACAGCGCGATCGCCTGGCCCCGGGTGATACGCGCCGTATCCAGCCACTCCACCGCGCCGATCGCGACGAAGATCAACACCAGACTTCGCCCGAAGAAGACGGCGAGCAGGATCACGAAGAACATGAAGGGCAGGGCATAGAGGATGTCGACGAGACGCATCATCAGCGCATCGACCCTGCCGCCGATGAGGCCGGAGATGGCGCCATAGACCGTGCCGATCGCCAGGCTGACCAATGCCGCGGCGATGCCGACCGCCAGGCTGATCCGGCCGCCCAGCATCGTACGTACGAACAGGTCGCGGCCGTTATCGTCGGTGCCGAAATAGAAACCGGCGGCGAAATCCGGCGGCATCTCGATCCGGTCCCAGAATACCTGGTCGAGACCGTGAGGGCTGAGGAAGGGGCCGAACACCACGATCAGCGCCACCAGCACCAGGATGCGCAGCCCGATCATCGCGCCTTTCTGGCGCTTCAACCGCTGCCACAGCCCGCTCTCGACGCCTTCGGCCGGCACGGTGGTACGCGAACGCAAGAGTACGCTCATCGCCTGCCGATCCGCATGCGTGGGTCGAGCAGGCCATAGAGCAGGTCGACCGCCAGATTGCACAGGATCACCAGCGCGCCGTAGAAGATCACGACGCCGGTGACCAGCGTGTAGTCGCGGTTGAGTGCGCCCTGAACGAAATAGCGGCCGATGCCAGGGATCGAGAAGATCTGCTCGATAACCACGGAGCCGGTGACGATGCCGGCCGTCGCCGGCCCCAGATAGGACAGCACCGGCAGCAGCGCCGGCTTCGAGGCATGGCGGGCGAGGATCAGCCAGCGCGGCAGGCCCTTGGCCAGCGCCGTGCGGATGAAGGGCTGGCGCCACGCCTCGATGATGCCGGCGCGGAAGAGCCGCGCAATCACGGCGAGCTGCGGCAGGGCCAATGCCGTCACCGGCAGGATCTTGTATGCCAATTGATGCCCGTTGCCCCAGCCGCCGGCCGGCAGCATGGCGAGGTAGACGCCGAAGACCAGGGTCAGGATCGGCGCCACGACGAAGCTGGGTATGGCGATGCCGGTCATGGCCAGCGTCATGATCAGCCGGTCGAGCCAGCGCCCGAGCGGGCTGTTGGATGCCGCGGCCGCGATGCCGCCCATCAGCAGCCCCAGGACGAGTGCCGCCACCAGGGCCGAGGCGCCGAGCTCGGCGGAAGCCCGGAATCCCTCGCCGATCAACTGGTTGACGCTGAAATCCCTGTAGGAGAAAGACGGGCCGAAATCGCCCCGGGCGATATGGCCGAGATAATCCAGATATTGCCGGGCCAACGGCTCGTCCAGATGATAGACGCGGTCGAGATTGGCGCGGATCTCGGGCG
>DATJJW010000023.1:0-8204 GCA_035491935.1 Allostellaceae bacterium
CAGCGCTCTCGGCCAAGGCCGCCTCCAGCGCCGCGCGTGTCTCGACGGTGGCGCGGTCGACGCTGCCGCGTTCCTCCGCTTCCCTCGGATCGACCGAGACTTCGAGGCGGGCGGCGGTCGAGGCCAGGCGTTCCAGCCCCATGTTGAGTGCCATGCCCTTCAGCGAATGCGCCAGCGCGCCCAGCTCGACATGCCGGCCTTCCGCATGCAGCGCGCTCAGCGCCGCGGCCGAGCCGCCGAAGGTCGCGGTGAAGCGGCGCATCAATTCGCGCATCAGCCCCCAATTGCCGCCGAAGCGCGGCAGGACGGCGGCGAGATTATAGGCGGAGCCGTTCGGCGCCGGTGTCCGCGGTGCCGGGACAATGCCGTGCCGAGGTGCTTCCGTTGCGCCACCACCAGCCGATCCGGTCGATCCGGGGCCGATCCAGCGCATCAACACGCGCAGCAGCCCGTCCGGGTCGATGGGCTTGGCGATGTGGTCGTCCATGCCGGCATCGAGGCAGCGGCGCCGCTCGCGCTCCATGGCATGGGCGGTCATGGCGATGATCGGCAAGGTGCCGCGCGGCCGGTGCCGGCGCAGCTCCTGTGCCGCCTCGATGCCGTCCATGACCGGCATCTGCACATCCATCAGCACGGCGTCGTAGCGGGAATCCGCCGCCAGCACTTTGTCGACCGCCTGGCGGCCATTGCTGACGATGTCGGCGGTGATGCCAAGGCCGCGCAGCAATTCCTCCGCCACCACCTGGTTGATTTCATTGTCCTCGGCCAGCAGCACGCGCCGATCCTGGAGCGGCATGATGCCGACCGTGGCAGGGCCGGAAATTGCCGGGACCTCGCCGCTCTCGCTGCCAAAGGCCAAGGCGATGGCGTCGAACAGGATCGAGGTGTCGATCGGCTTGATCAGCACGGCGTCGAGTCCGAGCGAGTCGGCCCGGCTCAGCACCTCGGAGCGGCCATGGGCCGTCGCGATGAAGATGCGCGGGCGGTGCTTCAGCGACAATTCCAGGATGATCTTCTCCGCCACCTCGATACCGTCCATGCCGGGCATGCGCCAGTCGAGGATCACGAGATCGAAGGGACTGCCGCGATGCTCGGCGATGCGCACCTGTTCCAAGGCCGCCGAACCCGAAAGCGCGCTCGTCACCTTGACATCCCACGCCGAGAGCGTCGTGCCCATGATGTCGAGCGCGGTGATGCTGTCGTCGACGACCAGGGCATGCAGGCCCGGTGGGATGGGGGAACGCCGCCGCTTCTGCTTCGCCGGTTCCGGCGGCAGCATGAAATAGGCGGTGAAGCTGAAGGTGCTGCCGCTATCCGGCTGGCTCTCGACCGTGATCGTGCCGCCCATCATCTCGGCCAGCTGGCGGCTGATGGCAAGGCCGAGACCCGTCCCGCCGAAGCGGCGCGTCGTCGAGCCGTCCGCCTGGCTGAAGGGCTGGAACAGCCGGGACACCTGCTCCTCGGTCATGCCGATGCCGGTATCGCTGACCGAGAATATGATGCTGACGCCGTGCTCCTCCCGGTGATCCAGCTTGATCGAGACGACAATCTCGCCGGCCTCGGTGAACTTGATCGCGTTGCTGACCAGATTGACCAGGATCTGGCCGAGGCGCATCGGATCGCCGATCAGCTCGACAGGCACTGCGGGATCGAGGGCGAAATGCAGCTCCAGATCCTTGTCGAGCGCACGCAAGGCCGAGACATTGGCCAGATTGTCCAGCACCTGGTGCAGGTCGAATTCAATACGCTCCAAATCGAGTTTGCCGGCCTCGATCTTCGAGAAGTCAAGAATGTCGTTGACCACGCCCAAGAGGGTGGTGGCCGAGGATTTTATCTTGGCGAGATAATCCTGTTGCCGGGGATCGAGCTTGGTCTTGAGCGCCAGATGGCTCAAGCCGATGATCGCGTTCATCGGCGTGCGGATCTCGTGGCTCATATTGGCCAGGAAGATCGATTTGGTCTCGTTGGCGCTCTCGGCCTCGTGCCGGGCGGCCTCCAGCGCGGCATTGCTCTCGATGAGCCGCGTCTCGCCTGCCTTCATCGCCGTGATGTCGTCGAAGATCCAGATCCGGCCGGTCACCCCCTCGCCATGGATCGGCACGCTGGTGACGCGGTAGACGCGCGAGGGTTCGCCCTGAACATCCCAAAACGCGTCGATGATCCGGCCGTGGCGGGCGACAAGGTCGGCCATGACGGTGGCTTCCTTGTCGGAGCCGGGGCCGAGCCGCCCCAGCAGCCCGCGGAAGCCTGAACGCAGGACGGAGGTATCGAGCTCGCCGGCGGTGAGGCCCAGAAGCTCTGCCGCGGCCTGGTTGATCAGCGCCGGCCGGCTGTCGTTATGCACCAGCACGATGCCCTGGGGCACGGTCGCCAGGATGGCGCGTAATGAGGTAAGCAACGCATCGTCCGGGGTCCGCGGCGCCTGGGGCAACAGGTCGCGCAGCATGGTGGCGATCCGTCCGCGCGGCGCCTTCAGCCAGCCCGGCAGGCTCTCCTTCGTCGTCCAGACCAGCAATAGACCCGTACGATCGTCGGTATTGGCGGCGAGCCAGACGAGCGGCGGCTGGACGAATTGAACGGCCAGCGCCGGAGGCAGGCGCCTGCCGTCACCGGCTTTGGCCAGGATGACGTCGTCGAGCGGCGGTTGCGGCAGGGCCAGCTGCGCGACATCGCCGAGCGAGGTCGAGGAAGCGATGATGACGGCATGGTGCGGGTCGTGCCAGGACAGTTCCAGCACCAGATCGGCGCCGGTCATCAGGCGAAGGGCGGAGACTCGGGCGGTATCTTCGATCATGGCGCGTCAGACGCTCTGCCGGCGCCAAGTTTTTCTGGCAAAGGTTCCCATCGTTCGTGGTTCCGTTGCTGTGCCGTCAAGCCCTTGGCATCATTATTAAACCAAACGAAGCGGCCATGCCACATACTCGCCCAGGCAGGATAGCTGGCATTTTGTCTCAACCCTCCATTCCGGGCATGTCCAGCCCGTGGCTAGACAGGATCGCCGCCATATGTGCCGGCAATGGCGCGCGGAAGGTGAGGGGCTGCTTATCCGGCCCCCAAGGCAAAGTCAGCGCACGGGCATGCAGCATATGCGGCTGCCCCTGCCGCGCCCGGCCATAGATGGGATCGCCCAGCACCGGGCAGTCCAACGCCTGGCAATGCACGCGGATCTGGTGGGTGCGGCCCGTGTGCGGGCGCAGCGCCAGAAGGCTGATGCCGCCCCCCTCGGCCATCACGTGATAGTCGGTGATGGCGGCGCTGCCACCGGGGGCCGCGACCATGCGCCAGCCATTAGGATCATTGCGCTTGGCCAGGGCCAGGTCGACACGGCCTTGCCGTTCGGCCGGCGCGCCTTCGACGATCGCCCAGTAGAGTTTCGAGACCTGCGAGGTCTCGAACAGGCGGCCCAGCTTCGAGACCGCCTTGGGCATCCGGCCGAGCGCCAGGCAGCCCGAAGTATCGCGGTCGAGGCGATGAGCCGGCTGCGGCAGCGGCTGGATGCCGAAACGCAGGGCCGGCAGGAAGTCTTCCAGGCTCTCCGGTGTCTTCGGCCCCGGATGCACCGCGAGCCCGGCCGGCTTGTCGATGACCAGCAACTGCGCATCCAGATGCAGGATGCGCGCGCGCAGCCAGTCGGGCAGCGCGGAGCCGGGTGGCGGCGTGTCGGGCTTGGAGGTGGATGGTGCCGAGCGTCCGGTCATGCTTCTGGCTTAACCGGTTTTGGCCCGGGCTTCACCTGCTTCGTGCCATGGCGGACGCTGTTGCGCATCGTGCGACGACCTGGCGGCGGCAGGTTGAGCGTCCCCAAGGTGGGGGAGGAGACACCTTGGGGACGCGGGAACCGCTCGGAACTACCTTCAGGGGGTGTAGGTCGTGCTGCCCGAGCGGGTGACCGTGCCGCCCTCGGGGCCGGTGACGGTGCGGTTCCAATTGTAGTCGCCGGGACCGGTATGCGAGATGCTGCCGCTTTCCGAGACGGTGCGGCCGGCCGGGCCGGTGAGGCTGCGGCTGCGCGAGCAGGTGCCGCCGGAACAACCGCCCGAGGCGCTGGTGCTGTAGCTACGGCCGAAGCGGCCGACATGGCTGCCGTGGCGCTGCCAGCCGGCCGAGGCGTCGGCGGCCCAGAGCATCGTCGTGCCGGCGATGGCGGCGGTGAGGATCAGATGTTTCATGAGCATCGTTCCCGATCGATCGTTATTGATCCGAAGGTTATTGGTCCCAAGGGGGCTATTGGCCCTGGTTCTGACGGGCTGAGGCCAGGGCCTGCTTGCAGCCGGGCGAGAGCTTGTCGGCATTGGTCTTGAAGCAGGCGAGGATGCGACCGCCGCCCGGCTTGGTACCGGAACAGAGCGATCGGTAATCGGCGGCGCAGGCCTGGCGCAGTGCGCCGCCCTGCTGTGCCATGGCCGTATCGCTGGTGCCGGCCATCATGCCGGCCAGGACAAGCGCCGCCGTGACCGGCCGAGACATCGAAGAGAAAAACCGCATCGCTCCACTCCTTTCCGTTGTCGTGAGCGTCGGGGCTGGTACGGGTGGGAATTGCCGCAGTTCTCGTGAAAAATTTCCGGAGAACTTTCGCCGGGCCGGCCCGTATCATCGCTGGAAAACAGGGTGCGGCCTGGAGGGTGGCGAGCTGGGGATATGACGGGCCAGGTGGTCGATCGGGCGATCGAACAAGGTGATGCGGTGCTGATGCGCCAGGTGGCCGAAGGCAGCGAGGCGGCGTTCCGTCTGGTCGCGCAGCGTCACCTGCCGCGCATGCTGCGGCTGGCGTCGAAGACGCTGGGCGGTTCGAGCAGCGCCGGCGATGCCGAGGATGTGGTGCAGGAGGCGCTGGTCCGGTTGTGGCAGCATGCCGGCAACTGGCAGCCGCAGCGCGGCGCGCTGTCGACCTGGCTCTACACCGTGGTCTATCGCCTGTGCGTCGACCGGCTGCGGCTGAAGCCGACTGTGGCCCTGGACGAGGCCATCGAGGTCGCGGATTCACAACCGCATGCGCTCGACACCATGATGCGCGCGGGTGAGTTCAAGGCGCTCGACACCGCCATCGCCGCGCTGCAACCACGCCAACGCGCGGCGCTCACGCTCTTCTATTACGAAGAGATGAGTGGGCCGGAGGCGGCATCGGTGCTGGGTCTGGGTTTGCGTGCCTTCTGGTCGCTGCTGCATCGCGCGCGGCAGGCCGTCCATGAGGAGATGAAGTCCGTATTGCGTCAGCAAGCCATCAGCCAGTCGAAGGGGAGCATGTCATGAATCCAGAATTGTCGCTCCAGGCCTTTGCCGATCTGCTCGATACCTATGGCAGCGATTTCCGGTGTTGGCCGGCCGAGGAGGCGGAGGCGGCGGAGGCTTTGTGCCAGACCTCGGTCGAGGCGCGGGCGCAATATGACGAGGCGCGCGCGCTGGAGGCCCTGTTCCGGCGCGATGCCATGCAGCCCATTGACCAGGCGCGCATGACCGCGATCCTCAATGGTGCCCTGACGGAGATCGCCGCCAAGCCGCGGCGGCGGGCGATATTCGGTTTCGGTGGTTTCAGCTTCGATTGGGGCTGGCTGTTCACCCGGCCGGTCGGGGCCGCGCTGGCGGCCAGCCTGGTCGCCGGCTGGATACTGGGTTCGGTGGCGCCGGATGCGGCATCCTGGCGGTCGGCCAGCGTGCCGGCCGTGACGGCCCTGCTGGGTTTGGGCGATGGCGGAGGAATATTGTGATGGGTATGTCGCGCCGGATGAAATGGATATTCGGGCTTTCGATCGCGCTGAATCTTTTCCTGCTCGCCTTCATCGGCGGCCAGGTCTGGCGCTTCCATCACGCCGCACGGATGCTGGCCTCGGGCCAGGCGGTCGAGATGATGCTGCGCCAGGTGGGGGCGCGGCTTTCGACCCAGGACGCTCAGACACTGCGCCAGGCCTTCATGCCGAAACTGCCTGAGCTGCGCGAGCTGCAGCGCCAGGCGCGGCGCCAGTTGGAGCAGACCCGCGAGGATATCGGCGCCACCCCCTTCGATGCCGCCAAGGTCAAGGCGGATCTGGAACAGGCACGGGAGACGCGGGAGAAGATCGCGCCGATCGTCGAAACCACATTCTTGGACGTGCTGCCGCGCCTGTCGGAAGAGGGGCGCCGGACGCTCAGCCACATCCGCTTGCTGCGAGGACGATAGATCCAAGGTTAGCGCCAGGAGACGGGATTGCCGTCCGGCACGGTCCGGAACGGCCTCACCCCATCTGGGGCATGCGGTTCCAGGCGTCGAGGGCCGCGATCTTGTACGCCTCGGCCAGGGTCGGGTAGTTGAAGATATTCTCGATGAAGAATTCGAGCGTGCCGTGCAGGTTCAGCACCGCCTGGCCGATATGGACGAGCTCCGTCGCCCCTTCGCCGACGATGTGCACGCCGAGCAGCCGGCGCGTATCGACGGCGAACAGCATCTTCATCATGCCGGTGCTGATGCCCATGATGTGACCGCGCGAGGTCTCGCGGAAACGGGCGATGCCGACCTCGTAGCAGATGCCCCGCGCGCGGACCTCCTGTTCGGACAAGCCCACGGTCGAGATCTCCGGCACGGAATAGATACCGTAGGGGAAATGCTCGGGCGCCGGCGGCATCGGCACCCCAAACGCATGGCAGGCGGCGATGCGGCCCTGCTCCATCGAGGTGGAGGCCAGGCTGGGAAAGCCGATGGCGTCGCCGGCCGAATAGATATGCGGCACGTCGGTCGCGTAGCTCACCGGATCGACCTTGAGCCGGCCGCGGCTGTCGGCATCGAGGCCGCAGACCTCGAGGTTGAGCAGATCGGTGTTGCCGACGCGGCCGGCGGCGTAGAGCAGCATCTCCGACTTCACGCGCCGGCCGTTCTCCAGGACCGTCACCGGGCAGTCATTGTCGAAGACGACCTCCTTGACCTTGGAGCCGAAACGCAGCGTGACGGCGCGGTCGCGCAACTGATGAATGAAATCCTCGATCAGCTCGTGGTCGATGAAGTCGAGGATGGTCTCGCGCGGCTCGATCAGGGTCACCGCCACGTCGAGCGCGCTGAAGATCGAGGCGTATTCGACGCCGATCACGCCGCCGCCGATGACGGTCAGGCTGCGCGGCAGCTTGGGGATCTCGATGATCTCGTCGCTATCCAGCACGTTGCGACCATTGAACGGCACGCTATCCGGACGATAGGGCCGGGTACCCACGGCACAGAGGAATTTTGCGGCGGAGAAGGTATGGATCTCGCCATCCTCGCTCGTCACCTCGATCTGGTGCGTGCTGATGAATTTGGCGGTGCCGACGATGGTGCGCACCAGGTTGCGGGCGAATTGGTGCTCCAGCACCTCGACCTCGTGGTTCAAGGTCATGTGCAGCCGCGCCATCAGATCCTTGGCGCCGATCTCGCGCTTCACGCGATAGGATTGGCCGTAGAAGCCGCGCTCGCGCCAGCCGGTCAGGTTCAGCACCGTCTCGCGCATGGTCTTGGACGGGATGGTGCCGGTATGGACCGAGACGCCGCCGACGCGCCTTCCCTTTTCCACCACCAGCACCGATTTACCGACCTTGGCGGCCTGGATCGCTGCGCGTCTGCCGGCCGGACCGCTGCCGATGACGATGAAGTCATACGCCGGGTCGGCAGGTGCTTTGCTTGCGCTATCGATCATGGGCTCAAGGATTCCGCTGGGAGGCTGCGCCCGGATGATAGCGTGGCTAACATTAAAAATTTGCGTTTATTGCTTTTATCATCGGACCAGTCGATCAGGGCGATTGAGCGAGGGCGGATCATGGCGGTTACCTGGGACGAGCTGGCCGAGATCGCGCGGGGCATGCCCGGCGTCGAATCCTCCAGCCATTACGGCACGCCCGCCTTCAAGGTGAAGGGCAAGATGTTCGTCCGGCTTCATCAATCGGGCGCGTGGGCCGTGCTGCATGTCGGTGGCCTGGAGGAGCGCGACCATCTGGTCGAGACCAACCCCGTCTGTTACGGCCTCACCGATCACTATCGCGATTACCCGCTGGTGCTGCTGCGGCTGGAAACGGCCGACCGGGACGAGGCGCTGGTGGCGCTCAAGCGTTCCTGGCGGCTTCGGGCGCCGGCAAGGCTCAGGGATAGCCCTGCTTAGAGCTGCACTTCGTCAGAAACGACGGATGGCAAAGCAGGGCCTAAAGGCGACGCGCGGCTGGCTAAGGCAGTCCTCGTTAGCCGGCGCCGCTTCGGGAATTATTTGGGGTAG
>DATJJW010000024.1:0-11212 GCA_035491935.1 Allostellaceae bacterium
GGCCTGCATGCATGTGATGCTTCAGGTCGCGCATCTGGTCGTGGCCTTCGCGGACCGAGATATAGGCGCGGCTGACCAGGTCGCGCACCGGCGCCGACAATTCCTGGTCGGCAAAGGCTCTCTCGTATTTGGCCTTGATGCGGTCCTCGCCGGATTCAACGGCGTCGACCACCGTCTGGTCATCGCCAAATAGCGAACTCTTAAGGTTGAGGAAGGTGCGATGGGCCTTGCCCATCATGGTACCCGAAACTTCGGGCTTGCCGCCGAGGAGCCGGCGCACCTCCGTCTGAAGCTCCGCCGTCACCTGCTTGCGCTCGATGGAGCGGGCGCCGAACAGGGTCTTGAAACGCGGATTCTTCACATCCTTGGTGGCTTCGTCATAGCCGTGAGCGCTGTCGAGCGTGACCTCGATGAGATCGTTCAGCACGTCGATGTCATGCCGGTTGCTCGCCATGATTTCCTCCTTGTTCAAACCGGCCTCGTTCGCACGAGGCTCCATCAGAACAAGGCATGGCCCGACGAACCGGTTGCATTAGAGCCGATCCGATCAGGCCGATATGACCTGATCGACGAATCGGTCTCTAAGTATATGAATCAGATCACGTCTATTCGGCTTGAAATCATCGTGATCTAGCCGGCGAGCGGGATTTCCTGCCACTCGACCTCGGCTTCCGAGGCCTTGGCAAAGCGCCAGACCGGCGGCACGTCGCGGCCGACGGCGGGCAGCGCCAGCAGACTGTGGCTGACCGTGCCGAAGCCGCTGGCACGCAGGAAGGCCAGGGAGCCCTCCTCGCCATGGGCGGAATCGCCCTGCCGGTCGGTCAGCAATTCGGCCCATTCACGCCAATCGTCGGCATCGGGATCAGGCATGCGGACGGCGCGGAAACGGCTGAGATAGCGGCCGATGCGCGGATTGGCGAGATCGTTGAGGTCACGCTCCGCCAGCATGCTGATGCCCTCGGGCAGTTTTTCGACCACGATCGGCCCGGTACCGGTATGGGCCAGCCAAAAGGCGTCGCGATTATCGGCCACTACCAGGTTGAACGGCCGATAGGCTTCGGGGTCGAGATGAACGAGAGCCGCGGCGGCATCCGCCGCATCGACATGGTCGAGTGCCTCCAGCACGATCTCGCCGCGCGAGCGCTTGCCGGTGGCCGGGCCCAACGTACCCTTGCGGTTGAGGATGGCGGCGGTCAGACCGTGTTCATTGACCCCCATCCAGGAGCCGCCGGCCACATGGTCGAGACCGGCCACCACCTCCGGCCGCTCCGGCCAATGGCGGCCGGGCGCCGCCCATGGCCGGTCGATCATCTCATCGCGGTTGGCGCCCACGACCAGCGGCCACGCATGGCCCGGTCGGCGCGCTACCACGATCGTGCACATCAGCCCCGAACCTTGGTGTCGAATACCCTGGCGAAGATCGTGTCGACGCGGGCGGTGTGATGCGCCTCGTCGAACAGCGCCTCGATAGCCTTGTCGTTCAGCACGCCCGTCACCTCCTTGTCGGCCTTCAGCAGGTCGAGGAAATTGCCCTCTCCGCGCCAGGCTGGCATGGCGTTGCGCTGAACGGCGGCGTATGACGCCTCACGGCTCAAGCCCGCCTGAGTCAGCGCCAGCAGCACGCGCTGCGAATGCACGAGGCCGCCCAGGCTATCGAGATTGGCGCGCATGCGCTCCGGATAGACCACCAGCTTGTCGACGACGGCGGTCAGCCGCGCCAACGCGAAATCGAGCGCCACGGTGGTGTCCGGCGCCAGCAGGCGCTCGACCGAGGAATGCGAGATGTCGCGCTCGTGCCAGAGCGCCACATTCTCCATGAACGGCATGACCGCACCACGCACCACACGGGCGAGGCCGGTCAGATTCTCGGTCAGTACCGGGTTGCGCTTATGCGGCATGGCCGACGAGCCCTTCTGGCCGGGCGAGAAGAACTCCTCCGCCTCGCGCACTTCGGTGCGCTGCAGATGACGAATCTCGATGGCCAGCCGCTCGATCGACGAGGCGATGACGCCCAGCACGGCGAAGAACTGTGCATGGCGGTCGCGCGGAATGACCTGCGTCGAGACCGGCTCCGGCGTCAGGCCCAGCTTGGCCGCGACATGCTCCTCCACCCGCGGGTCGATCTGGGCGAAGGTACCGACGGCTCCGGAGATGGCGCAGGTCGCGACCTCGGCGCGCGCATCTTCCAACCGCTTGCGGTTGCGCAGGAATTCGGCGTAGTGGCCGGCGAGCTTCAGGCCGAACGTCGTGGGCTCGGCATGGATGCCGTGGCTGCGGCCGACGGTCATGGTGTATTTGTGCTCGATCGCCCGACGCTTCAGCGCCTCCAGCAGCGCATCGAGATCGGCCAGCAGAATGTCGGCCGCCTGCTTCAGCTGCACCGCCAGGCAGGTGTCGAGCACGTCGCTGGATGTCATGCCCTGGTGGACGAACCGCGCCTCCGGCCCGACATGCTCGGCGAGGTTGGTCAGGAAGGCGATGACGTCGTGCTTGGTCTCGCGCTCGATCTCGTCGATGCGCGCGATCTCCCACGCACCGCGCTCCCAGACGGCCTTGGCCGCCTCCTTCGGGATGACGCCGAGCTCGGCCTGCGCGTCGCAGGCATGGGCCTCGATCTCGAACCAGATGCGGAAACGGTTTTCCGGTTCCCAGATGGCGGCCATGGCAGGGCGGCTGTAACGCGGGATCATCGAACTTCTTTCAGAATCTTGGGCAACGGAAGAAGGCGCTGGTGAGGACGGCGGGAATCGAACCCGCATGGCCGAAGCCGTTGAATTTTAAGTCCAATGTGTCTACCAGTTCCACCACGTCCTCTTAGGACACCGGCGCCTAGGCTTCTGGTAGCACCGCCCGTCCCCGCCGCCAAGCGTCAGTAGGCGCAGGGCGGGGTTCAGCTATAGACATCCTCCAGCACCATGCCGCCCAGCCGCACGATCATGGCGACGACCTCGTCGCCGGCGCGCGCCAGCTGCGCCTCGACCGTGCCGCGCAGCACCAGATTGACCGCAAAGCCCTGCGAGATCCACACTGGGTAGGAGCCGATGTCGAGCTGCGGCCAGACATTCTGGATGTCTTCCAGGTCCTTCGCCATGGCGCCTTCGGGCAGGTTGCATTGGATGGAACGGCTCATGGTCCGGGCGCCACCGACCAGCTGCGGGCGCAGGCTCTGGAACATCGCCTGGGCGATCACCGGCACACCGGCCAGCACGAAGACATTGCCGATACGGAAACCGGGGGCAGCCGAGACCGGATTGTCGACCAGCGTCGCCCCTTTCGGCACATGGGCCATACGCAGCCGCGCCTCGTTCAGCGGGTGCTTGATCCGCGCCTCCAGCCGGGCCCTGGCCTCTTCGTTCAGCACCAGCGGCACGCCGAAGGCCTTGGCGACGGAAGGCCCGGTGATATCGTCATGGGTGGGGCCGATGCCGCCCGTGGTGAACACGTAGTCGTATTTCACCCGCATCTCGTTGACCGTGGCGACGATCGTCGCCTCGATATCGGGGATGACCCGTGCCTCGCTCATCTTGATGCCGGCATCGTTGAGGGCGGCGGCCAGGAACGACAGATTGGCGTCCTTGGTCCGGCCGGACAGGATTTCGTTGCCGATGATGATGAGACAGGCGGTGACCGGCTTTTCGGCCGTGTGGTCCGCGCGGAGCGCTTGATCGTTCTCGGTCGTCATGATCGTTCAAACTACGCGCGAGGCACGGATCGCGGCAAGGCCGTTGCAGCCCTCCGGTGCTGCGATTATCAACGCCCTCGCCATGCTCTATCCCAAGCCCCTCGTACGAGCCCTGCTCCTTCGCCGCTACAAGCGCTTCCTGGCCGACATACGCTTTGAGGATGGCAGCGAAGCCGTCGCCCATTGCGCCAACCCAGGCTCCATGCTGGGGCTGGCCGAGCCGGGCACGACCGTCTGGCTGCTGCCGGCTACAGGCCCAGGCCGCAAGCTCGCCTGGTCGTGGGAGCTGGTCGATGCCGGCACCTCGCTGGTCGGCATCAACACCGGCCACGCCAACCGCTTGGCCGAGGAAGCGATCCTGGCCGGCACCATTCCGGCGCTCTCAGGATACGACACGCTCAGACGCGAGGTGCGCTACGGGGAAAGCTCGCGCGTCGATTTCGTGCTGGAAACCCCAGGCCGCCCCATCTGTTATGTCGAGGTCAAGAGCGTCACCTTGAGCCGGCAGCCGGGCTTGGCCGAATTCCCCGATACAGCCACGGCGCGGGGACTGAAGCATTTGAACGAATTGGCGGCGATGGCAGTGGCGGGCGCCCGGGCCGTGCTGCTCTACATCATCCAGCGCGGCGACTGCACCGGTTTCGCCTATACCGCCGACCTCGACCCTGCCTATATGGCGGCGGCACGGCGGGTGCACGCGGCCGGCGTCGAGGTGCTATGCCATGGGTGCCGGGTCGCCCCCGAGGGAATCGTTGTCTCGAACGCGCTACCGCTGCTTATATAAATGAAACACATGGTTTAAGGACGGCCGCTCGCCGGTCGCCCCTCTTTAGGACCGTTGCATGCCCAATGACCAGTTAGCCGCCGATGTGGAGCGTTACGAATCCCGGCGGATCGTCCTTCATCCCTCGGCCAGCTTCGAGCCGATGCGCGTGGCCGGCCGGCTCGCGGCTGAGGTGCTGGACTACATCACTCCCTTCGTCGTGCCTGGCGTCACCACCGAGCGGCTCGACCAGCTCTGCCATGATTTCATCGTCGACCACGGCGCGATTCCGGCCTGCCTCAACTATCGCGGCTTTCCGAAATCGATCTGCACCTCGATCAACCACGTCGTCTGCCATGGCATTCCCGGCGAACGGAAATTGATAGACGGCGATATCCTCAATATCGACGTCACCGTGATCATCGATGGCTGGCATGGCGACACCAACCGAACCTACCTCGTCGGCGACAAGGTGCCTCTGAAGGCGCGCAAGCTGGTCGATGTGACCTATGAGGCGCTGATGAAGGCGATCTCCATCGTCAAACCGGGCATCAAGCTGGGCGCCATCGGCCATGCCATCCAGAGCTATGTCGAGCCGATGCGCTATTCCGTGGTGCGCGACTTCTGCGGCCACGGCATCGGCCGGGTATTTCATACCGACCCGCATGTCCTGCATTACGGCCGCCCCAACGAGGGCATCGAGCTGAAGGCCGGCATGTTCTTCACCATCGAACCGATGATCAATGCTGGCAGGCCGGAAGTGAAGATCCTGTCCGACGGCTGGACCGCCGTGACCAAGGACAAGTCGCTTTCCGCCCAGTTCGAGCACACGGTGGGCGTGACCGAAGATGGCTGCGAGATCTTTACCCTCTCGCCCAAGGACTTCACCAAACCGCCCTACCCCGTCTAAGGACCTGCGGCTTCAAGCGATGGCGAAGCAAGCACCTGAGCCCCAAGCCTCCGAACCAAAACCGCATTACCACGGCCATCGCCAACGCCTGCGCGAACGCTTCCTCGCCAGCGGTCCGGATAGCCTGGCGGATTACGAGCTGCTGGAGCTGCTGCTGTTCTCCGCCAAGCCGCGTCAGGACGTGAAGCCGCTGGCCAAGGACCTCATCAAGCGGTTCGGCAGCTTCGCCGGCGTGCTGCATGCCGATGTTGCGACCTTGGCCGAAATGCCGGGACTGGGCGAGACCAGCGCCACCCTGATCAAGACGGTCGAGGCCTGCATCAACCGCACTTTGCGTGAAGAGGTGCGCAAGCGCCCGGTGCTGTCGTCCTGGCAGAAGCTGCTCGATTACTGCTCGGCCACCATGAGCCATGCCAAGGTCGAATCCTTCCGCCTGCTGTTCCTCGACCGGCAGAACGGCCTGATCGCCGACGAGGTGCAACAGACCGGCACCGTCGACCATACCCCGGTCTATCCGCGTGAGGTGGTGCGCTGCGGGCTTGAGCTGGGTGCCTCGGCCTTCATCATGGTGCACAACCACCCCTCGGGCGATCCGACCCCGTCGCGTGCGGATATCGAGATGACACGGACGGTACGCGATGCGACCAAGGCCGTCGGGCTCGAACTGCACGACCACCTGATCATCGGCAGCGGCGGCCGGCATTCGAGCCTGAGGAGCCTGGGGCTGCTCTAACGAAGTAGCGCCATCGCCGAATTCCGCCCTTTGCGGCATACACGTAACCGACGGTTAACAATCCTACGGCTAAGTTTGGCTCTTGGTCGGTGGTACTTCGATTAAGCTAGTACCCTCATTGGGGTGAAGGTCGTTGATGCTTGAACTTTACCGCGAGAAGGTCAAAGGTACGACAATTGATCCTTCCACACTATTGTCTACCGACTATTTCAATCACTTTAATGAAGTGATCATGTTGCTTGGCATCTTGCCGGAGATGCCGGAGATCATGGACGAGATCGATGGCTGGAACTTCAAGACTTATGAACAACATTTCGAAGGTTCGGGCCTGGCCTTCGCCGGCCTCGCCATCGAAGCCTATGCTCATGTGCCGCCAACGACGCGCGAGCAGTTCGACCAGACCATCGACATGATGCGCATGACGGTCGAGGACGCTCGGACCGATCTGCGCGACACCATCGCCAGCGGCAATATGGAAAAGCTGGCGATTCTTGCCGCGGACTACGCCAAGCAGCTGCAGGATTTCGTCGAAATGGGCTCCACGGTCATCCATGGATCGGGCGCTTCGCTCGACCAGAGCGCGATCGACGCACTGTTCTAGCCGCCTGCGGCCCTGATCGTCCCGCTTATCGGCCATGATGCCTGTTTGATTGTCGAGCGGGCGATGGCTTGCTATATCCACGGCTCGCTCCCCCCGATATAGTCGGCCGATCGCTTCTCGATGCGGCATCCTCTCGTGGGTTACGGATCGATCGAACTTGGGTGGCAAAAATGTCCCGTCGCAGGCAGATTTACGAAGGCAAGGCCAAGGTTCTGTTCGAGGGGCCGGAGCCAGGCACGCTGGTCCAATACTTCAAGGACGACGCCACCGCCTTCAATAACCAAAAGAAGGGCACGATCACCGGCAAGGGTGTGTTGAACAACCGCATCAGCGAATATTTGATGACTCGGTTGAACGACATCGGCGTTCAGACCCACTTCGTCCGCCGCCTCAACATGCGAGAGCAGCTGGTGCGCGAGGTCGAGATCATTCCACTCGAAGTGGTCGTCCGCAACATCGCCGCTGGCTCGTTGTCCAAGCGCCTGGGCATCCAGGAAGGCACGATGCTGCCGCGATCGATCGTCGAGTATTATTACAAGAACGACACGCTCGGCGACCCGATGGTGTGCGAAGAGCACATCACCGCCTTCGGCTGGGCCGCGCCCCAGGATCTGGACGAGATGATGGCGATGACCTTGCGGGTCAACGACTTCCTGTCCGGCCTGTTCCTCGGCATCGGCATCAAGCTGGTCGACTTCAAGCTGGAGTTCGGCCGGTTGTGGAACAACGAGGAGATGCGCATCGTGCTGGCCGATGAGATCAGCCCGGACAATTGCCGTCTCTGGGACCTCAAGACCAATGAGAAGCTCGACAAGGACCGGTTCCGCCAGGATCTGGGCAAGGTCGAGGAAGCCTATCAGGAAGTGGCCCGGCGCCTCGGCATCCTGCCCGAGGGCGGCCCCGCGGACCTCAAGGGTCCGAAGACCATGCAATGATCAGCAGCAGGACGAAGCATCAGCGATGAAGGCCAAGGTTCATATCACCCTCAAGCCCGGCGTGCTCGATCCCCAGGGTACCGCCATCGGCCATGCGCTGGGCACGCTGGGATTCGAGGGCGTCTCGGGTGTCCGCCAGGGCAAGTTCAGCGAGTTCGAGCTCGCCGAGACCGACCGTGAGCGCGCCCAGGCCGAGGTCCGCCAGATGTGCGAGCGCCTGCTCGCCAACACCGTCATCGAAAACTACACGATCGATCTGGTCTGAGGCGGCGTCCCCCCGCCCCTTATCGTCCAGTTCGATTGCCAGTCCAATTGTAAAGAGGTCGCCGCCATGAAGACAGCCGTCGTCGTCTTCCCCGGCTCCAATTGCGACCGTGACGTCGCCGTCGCCGTCGAGGAAATCTTCGGCACGAAGCCGATCATGCTCTGGCATCGCGAGACCGCGCTGCCGAAGATCGATCTGGTGATCCTGCCCGGCGGGTTCAGCTATGGCGATTACCTGCGCTCAGGCGCCATGGCCGCACAGTCGCCGATCATGCAGGCGGTCAAGGCCAAGGCCGCCGGCGGCCTGCCGGTGCTGGGCATCTGCAATGGCTTCCAAATCCTGACCGAGGCGGGTTTGCTGCCGGGCGCTCTCATGCGCAACCGCGGCCTCAAATTCATCAATCGCGTCGTGACGACCCGGGTCGAGACCAGCCAGTCGATCTATACCAGCCGCTACGAGGCGGGCCAGGTGGTCAGCATCCCGATCGCCCATGCCGATGGCTGCTACTATGCCGACAATGCCACGCTCGACCGCCTGGAGGCCCAGGGTCAGGTGGCGTTCCGCTATGTCGACGCGGCCGGCAACGCCACGGAGGCCGCCAACCCCAACGGCTCGGCGCGCAACATCGCCGGATTGTTCAACGAGACCAAGACGGTGCTGGGCTACATGCCGCATCCGGAACGGGTCGTCGACCCGCTGTTCGGTGGCACCGACGGCCGTCCCCTGTTCGAAAGCCTGATCGGAGCCCTGTCTTGACCGCCGTCTACACCAAAGAGATCACGGCCGAGATCGTCGCCCAGCACGGGCTGACCTCTGAGGAATATGCGCGCTGCTGCACCATCATGGGCCGCGCGCCGAACCTGACCGAGCTCGGCGTCTTCTCGGTCATGTGGAGCGAGCACTGCTCCTACAAATCCTCGAAGGTGCATCTGAAGACCCTGCCGATCACCGGCCCCAAGGTCATCTGCGGCCCCGGCGAGAATGCCGGCGTCATCGATATCGGCGACGGCCAGACGGCGATCTTCAAGATCGAGAGCCACAACCACCCCTCCTTCATAGAGCCTTATCAGGGCGCGGCGACCGGTGTCGGCGGCATCCTGCGCGACGTCTTCACCATGGGCGCCCGGCCGATCGCCAATCTGAACGCGCTGCGTTTCGGCAGCCCTGATCACGCCAAGACCCGTCACCTGGTGGCTGGCGTCGTTTCCGGCATCGGCGGCTATGGCAATTGCGTCGGCGTGCCGACGGTCGGCGGCGAGACGGAATTCCATCCCTCCTACAACGGCAACATCCTGGTCAACGCCATGACCGTGGGTCTGGCCGATGCCGACAAGATCTTCTATTCGGCCGCCGCGGGCCCCGGCAATCCGGTGATTTACGTCGGCGCCAAGACCGGCCGCGACGGCATCCATGGCGCTACCATGGCCTCGGCCGAATTCGATCAGGATTCGGAGGCCAAACGCCCGACCGTGCAGGTCGGCGACCCCTTCACCGAGAAGCTGCTGATCGAGGCCTGTCTGGAGCTGATGGCCGGCGATGCCATCGTCGCGATCCAGGATATGGGGGCCGCGGGCCTGACCTCTTCTTCGGTCGAGATGGCCGGAAAGGGCGGCCTCGGCATCGAACTCGATCTCTCCCAGGTGCCGGTGCGCGAGACCGGTATGGTGCCCTACGAAATCATGCTGTCCGAGAGCCAGGAACGCATGCTGATGATCCTGAAGCCCGGTCGCGAGCCGGAGGCGAAGCGGATCTTCGACAAGTGGGAGCTGGATTTCGCCGTCATCGGCAAAGTGACCGAAACCGGCCATCTGGTGCTGAAATTCAAGGGCGAGACCGTGGCCGACCTGCCGGTGGGCCCGCTCGTCACCCAGGCGCCCGAATACAAGCGCCCGTGGGAGCCGACCCCGCCCCGGCCCGAGACCGTCACGGTCGCCGCCCCTGCCAATCTGGCCGCGACCTTGCGCAAGCTGATCGCCTGTCCGGACATCGCGTCGAAGCGCTGGATCTGGGACCAGTACGACAAGACGGTCATGGGCGACACGATCCAGCAGCCGGGCGGTGACGCCGCGCTGATGCGCGTCCATGGCACCAAGAAGGGCCTGGCGCTGGTGACGGATTGTACGCCGCGCTATTGCGTCGCCGATCCCAAGCGCGGCGGCGCCCAGGCCGTGGCCGAGACCTGGCGCAACATCACCGCGACCGGCGCCACGCCCATCGCCATCACCGACAACATGAATTTCGGCAATCCCGAGAAGCCCTTGATCATGGGCCAGTTCGTCGGCTGCATCGAAGGCATGCGCGAGGCCTGCCTGGCGCTGGACTATCCGGTCGTCTCCGGCAACGTCTCGCTCTACAACGAGACCAACGGCCAGGCGATCCTGCCGACTCCGGTGATCGGCGGCGTGGGATTGATCGATGATGTCGCCAAGGCGGTCGATACCCGGCTTAAGGGTCCCGGTCATGTCCTGTTGCTGGTCGGTGCGACCAAGGGACATCTGGGCGCCTCGCTGTATCTGCGCGAGATCGAGGGCCGCGAGGAAGGCGCACCGCCGCCGGTCGATTTGGCGGCCGAGCGTCGTAACGGCGATTTCGTGCGTGCGCAGATCCTCGCCGGCCGCGTCTCCGCCTGCCACGACGTCGCCGATGGCGGCGTGCTGGTGACGCTGGCGGAAATGGCGATGAGCGGCCGCATGGGCGCCACCCTAGAGCCGCTGCCCGCAGGACTGCCGGCGCACGCCTTCTATTTCGGCGAGGACCAGGGCCGTTATATCCTGGCGACGTCCCAGGCCGATGCGGTGCTGGGCGCGGCTGCCGCCGCCGACGTGCCGATCATCCGCCTCGGCATCGCCGGGGGCGATACGTTGACGGCTCCTGGCCTCGGTGCCATACCGGTACGGGAGCTGATCGGGCTGAACGAGGCTTGGCTGCCGGAATACATGGCGGCAGACGACTAGAGCCCGCCCCTTTCAGACCGAATCGGCCTTTAAAATATTGAATCAGATCAAGATGACTTCGGGTCGAATCGACCTTAAGTCTTCTTGATCCAGGATCTACCTCTACGGAGAATCGTCGATGGCAATGGATGCGGGAGAGATCGAACGGCTCATCAAGGCGGCCTTGCCCGACGCCGATGTCACGATCGAGGACCTGCGCGGCGACGGCGACCACTACGCGGCCAAGGTCGCGTCGCGCCAATTCAAGGGCAAGACGCGCGTCCAGCAGCATCAGATGGTCTATTCCGCCTTCCAGGGCCGCATGGGCACGGAACTGCACGCTCTTGCACTGCAGACCGTTGCTATTGAAGACTAGTAAGCCCTAACCCG
>DATJJW010000025.1:0-2796 GCA_035491935.1 Allostellaceae bacterium
CAAGGATAATTACGACAATCCGACCGTCGCCATCGGCAGTGCCAGCGACGTCATGCCGGCCCATGCCAAGGCGTGAGACGTTTTAACAAGAAGTCGCCCTGGGTGGCCGCCAGAATAGACTTCTAAGGAAAGGGTGAGACCTTGGCATTGAAGACCTGCAGGGCCGTGTTCATGCGCGGCGGTACCAGCAAGGGCATCGTCTTCCGCGAAGGCGATCTGCCGGCTGGGCTGGAGGCGCGCAACCAGCTCTTCCTGGCCGCCATGGGTTCGCCCGATCCCTATATGCGCCAGCTCGACGGCATGGGCGGCGGCGTGTCGTCGCTCTCCAAGATCTGCATCGTCGGCCCGGCCTCGCGTTCCGATGCGGATGTCGATTTCACCTTCGTCCAGGTCGAGATCGACCGGGCGGAGGTCGATTACGCCGCCACTTGCGGCAACATGTCCTCGACCATCGGTCCCTTCGCGGTCGATGAGGGTCTGGTGCCGGCGCCCGCCGATGGCGAGGCGGCGATCCGTGTGCACAACACCAATACCAGGAAGGTCTATGTCGCCCGCTTCCCGGTGAAGGGCGGCAAGGCGGTGGTCGAGGGCGACCTGGCCATCGACGGCGTCGCCGGCACCGCGGCACCGGTGCGGCTCGACTACCAGGACCCGGGCGGGGCCAAGACCGGCAAGCTGCTGCCGACCGGCAATGCCGTCGACATGCTCGACATGCCGGGCGTGGGCCGCATCCCGGTCAGTATGATCGACGCCGCCAACCCGACCGTCTTCGTCGCGGCGCGCGATGTCGGCATGAACGGCATCGAATTGCCGGCGGCGCTGGAGCGCGATCTGGCACTGATGGAGAAATTCGAGATTATCCGCCGCCACGCCGCCGTCGCCATGGGCATGTCGCCGGATCTGGAGCATGCCGGCAATGTGCGCAGCGTGCCGAAGCTGGGCATCCTGTCGCCGCCGGTCGACCAGACACTGATCTCCGGCAAGCATGTGGCGGCCGAGGAGCTCGATATCGTCGCGCGCATGATTTCGGTCGGCCAGCCGCACCGGGCAACGCCGCTGACCAGCGCCTTGTGCCTGGCGGTCGCCTGCCGCATCCCCGGCTCGATCGCTCATCAGCTCGTCCGGCCCGGCGATACGGCGACGCCGGTGCGCATCGGCCATCCGTCGGGCGAGATCATGGTCGGCGCCGGCATCGAGATCGAAGGCGAGACGGTGCGCGTGCCCTACGTCACCATGTACCGCACTGCGCGCCGCCTGTTCCAGGGCGAGGTCTGCTACGTCGTGCCGGATGCAGGCGCAATGAAGGCGGCCGCCGAGTAAACACATGGATGGCGCATAAAGCGCGGTGGTTGACGGGCCGTCATGAAAGTGGTCTGTCCTACTCCCAAGGACAGGGAGAGAAGCAGCCTAAGATGCCGACGCTATTCGACAAGATCTGGGACCAGCATTACGTCGGTCAGCGTGCCGACGGCCGTGCGCTGATCTTCCAGGATCGCCATGTCGTGCATGACCTGCACGCCCCGCCGGCTTTCGAACGGCTGGCGCAACTGGGCCGCAGCGTGCGCCGGCCGGATCTCACCATCTGCGTCACCGACCATATGGTCTCGACATCCGCCGGGCGGACCAAAGCCAGCAATGAAGCGGGCGAGCCTTTCCTGCACGCTACCGAGGCGGCGGGCGCCGAGCACGGCATCCGCGTGCTGGGCTTGGGCGATCCGATGCAGGGCATCGTCCACGTCGTCTCGCCGGAGTTGGGCCTGGCGCTGCCGGGCAGTACGCTGGCCTGTCCCGACAGCCATGCCTGCACCGTCGGCGGCATCGGCTGCCTGGGCTTCGCCACCGGTACCACCGAACTGGTCCATGTGCTGGCGACACAGATGCTGGCCCTCAAAAAGCCGAAGCAGATGCGCGTCATGCTGAACGGCAAGCTGGGGCCGGGCGTCACCGCCAAGGACGTCATCCTCTATCTGATCGGCCGCTACGGTTCGAGCGCTGCCAAGGGGTATGCCGTCGAGTTTGCCGGCCCCGTGGTCCGCGCCATGCCGGTCGAGGGGCGACTGACGCTCTGCAACATGACCACGGAATTCGGCGGCCGCACCGCGCTGATGGCGCCGGACGAGGTGGTGTTCGACTGGCTGATTGGCCGTCCGGCCGCACCCAAGGGGGCCGAATGGGACGCGGCCCTCGCCGAATGGCGTGAACTTCGCAGCGATGATGATGCGGTCTTCGATGTCGAGCATGTCGTCGATTGCGACGTGATCGAGCCGCAGATCACCTGGGGCACGGATCCCGCTCATGTCGTTTCGGTCGCCGGTCGCGTGCCGGACCCCGCGACGCTCGACCCATCTCAGCGCGAGGTGATATCGGGCGCGCTCGATTATATGGGGCTTACCCCCGGGATGGCGGTGGAAGGCCTGCCGGTCAACCGGGTGTTCATCGGCTCCTGCACCAATGCCCGGCTGTCCGATCTGGAGGCCGCAGCATCCATCGCCAAGGGGCGCAAGGTGGCAGCCGGCGTCATCGCTACCGTGGTACCGGGGTCGAGCTCGGTCAAGCGTGCGGCGGAAGCCCTCGGCCTCGATCGCATCTTCCTCGATGCCGGCTTTTCCTGGGGCGAGGCTGGGTGCTCGCTCTGCGCTGGCGTCAATGGCGAGGAGGGCAAGCCCGGACAGCGGATCGTGTCGACGACCAACCGCAATTTCGCCGGGCGGCAGGGCAAGGGGGTCAAGACACATCTGGCCAGCCCGGCCACGGCCGCCGCCGCCGCGATCGCCGGCCATATCGCCGATCCGCGCC
>DATJJW010000026.1:0-5174 GCA_035491935.1 Allostellaceae bacterium
AGAACCGCATAGTATTTCGATGCGAAAAGTGATCTAGGTCACTCACGTATATAGGCACCAAAAAATACGATGAACTACGATTTCAATATTTTGGAACGTCGGGCGAAGGAATTGGTCGTTGCTGGGCGCATTCAGGATGCGCTGACGATTTATTTCTTCATGGCCGATGGCGATCCATCTCTGGACGGCGGATATCTCGGCCAACGCATCGGGCATTGTTATGAGCTGCTTGGTCAGTATCCGGCGGCGAAGTTCTGGTATGGCCGCGCGATCGAGGAAAATCCGGAAGTCCGCTGGGGGGGTGATGAGGCGATCGAGAGGCTTAAGCCGCTGGTTGCCATCGACGCGCTATTGAAGGAATGACGCCCGCGCTTCGCTGCTCTCGACGCTCAAGGAAACCAGTCGATGGATGCCAAGACCACGCTGCTGACAGAGATCCAGGCATTCCGTGATTGGGCTGGCACCCTTTGCGAGCCGATTTCGGTGGAATGGGAATTCTATTATGACGGTTGGTACAGCATTCTGAAAGCCTTCGAGAAATTCATCGATTCCGCTGAGCCGGAGACTTGGGATGGGTCGACCATTGATTTTCTTCTGTACATTGTTGCTCGCGACAATGTGGGACGCGATCTGCAGGATGTTTTGATCGATAGGCCGCGGCATTTGGCTGTCTTGGCCAAGGCAGGGCAGCATTCCAATGAAAGTGAGGCGTGCTGGCAGCTTGTCGAGGCTGTCGGACGTGCCGACTTCGGCCTGGCTACGGCCGAGCGGCTCATTGAGCCCTATGTTGCGGATCCGGACGAGTATGTCAGCCGGATGGCGCTGATTGCGCTTGGCAATAGGAAGTCGCCGATGGCCGAGGCCGTGGCGCTTCGGGCGTGGGAGACTGGGCACCAGGACCAGCGGATGGCGGCACTTTCCACTTTGGCAGCTGTCGGATCTCGGCACCTCGCGCACTACCTCGATCTTGCGGCCCAGGATAGCCGTGAATTCGTCGGCTCACAAAATTCCCCCTTGACGGCGTCGGAATTATCTGGAACAAAGCAGGAACAATCAATCTTTGCGCCCGCCCGGTCCCATCGGATCGCGGCGGGTTTTCTTTTGCCTCGATCACCGAAGGAGATCGCCTTGATGAAGATGTTCGCCAGTTTCGCCAAACTCGATGCGGAGGAGCGCAAGGTCTATGGCTATGCCTCGACCGAGGCGCTCGACTCCCAGGGCGAGGTCGTGACCAAGGAGGCGCTCAAGGCGGCGCTGCCGGGGTTCATGCGCTTCGCCAATATCCGCGAGATGCATCAGCCCTCCGCCGTCGGTCGCGCCGAGAATGCGACGGTCGACGACAAGGGCCTGTATGTCGTGGTCAAGATCGAGGACCAGGCCGCCTGGGCCAAGATCAAGGCGCAGGTCTATAACGGCTTCTCGATCGCCGGCACCGTGACCGACCGCGATCCGGCCAATCCGCATATCATCACCGGCGTCACCCTGTCCGAGATCAGCCTGGTCGACCGTCCGGCCAATCCGGATGCGGTCTTCGACTATTACAAGGCGGACCTTACCAAGGCCGGCGCGCGCAACTCCAAGGCCGACCTCAAGCGCATCCAGGCGATCCATGACCAGGCGGCCGAGCTCGGCGCCTGCTGCCACGGTCAGGACGCCGCCGATGCCGGAGCCGATACCGGCGATGCGGATGCCGATCCGGATGGCGGTGACGACGAGCCCATGGGCAAGGCCGATGACGGTGTGACCCGCATGATCGCGCGCATGGACCGCAACATGCGCCTGCTGGCCGAACGCATCGAGGCGCTGGAAACCCGGCCGCTTCCGCCGCGTGGCGCGCTCAAGGCCATCGGCAAGGGCGAGGATCTGGGGCTGCCCGCCGCCGAGGCCAAGTCCGATCCCATGGCGGCAATGAAGGCGGCGCTGGCGCAACCCCGATACTTCTAAGCCCAAACGACTTAGCTCCGACTGCCGACCCGCCGCTGGCGGGTTTTTTCATGCCCATTTCCCAGCCAAAGGACCTCTCGATGTCTTTGACCACCGAATCCATCAACGCCACCCGCGACGCGCTGGCGAAGCCCATGCCGGTCGGCATGCTCAACAAGGCCTTCACCCAGCCGGGCAGCGCCACCTCCGGTCTCGCCTGGTACGATCTGGAAGGCCCGGCGAAATCGCTCTATCCGGTGATCACGCCGATCCGCAACACCCTGCCGCGCGTCGTCGCCACCGGCGGCACCCAGGCCAATTGGCGTGCGGTTACCGGCGTCAATGTCGGCAACGCCACCTTCGGCGTCAGCGAGGGCAATCGCGGCCCGGTGCTGGTGACCTCGACCCAGGACTATTTCGCGGTGTTCCGCGGCTACGGCTTCGACGACTACGCGACGTTCGAGGCGGGCTATGCCGCGCAGGGCTTCGACGACATCCAGGCGCGTACCGTCACCGGCCTCATCCAGGCGCTGATGATCCAGGAGGAGAAGATCGTCATCGGCGCCAACACCTCGCTGGCGCTTGGCACCACGCCGACGCCGAGCCTGACCACGGCGGCCAGCGGCGGCAGCATCGCCTCCGGCACGCAGAGCGTCATCTGCGTGGCGCTTTCCTATGAGGGCTTTCTCGCCTCCTCGGTCGCAAGCGGCTTGCCGCTTTCCGGTGCGCGCAATCTCGCCGACGGGTCGACCGAGCAGGTGAACCAGGGCACGGCCAAGCAATCGACCGCGGCCACCATCGCGACCACCGGGTCGAGCTCGACGGTGACTGCGTCGGTGGCGCCAGTACGCGGCGCCTTCGGCTATGCCTGGTTCCTGGGCGCGGCCGGCTCGGAGAAGCTGGCGGCGATCACCGCCACCGCCTCGGTCACGCTGACGGCGCCGGCCGCCGCCGGCGCGCAGGCCGCCAGTGCCGGCTTCAGCGCCGACAACAGCCGTAATGGGCTGATCTTCGACGGGTTGTTCTCGCAGATCCTGACCCCGGGTTCGGGCGCCTATGTCGACATCATGGCCAATGGCACGACGCTCACGGCCGACGACACCGGCGGCGTGGTCGAGATCGATGCGGCGCTTCAGAGCTTCTGGGACAATTACCGCCTCTCGCCCGACACGATCTGGGTATCGAGCCAGGAGCAGCGCAACATTACGACCAAGGTGCTGGCCGGCAGCGTCAACGCGGCGCAGCGTTTCGTCATCAATGTCGACCAGGGCCAGGTCAAGGGCGGCGACCTGGTGACCTCATACCTCAACAAATTCTCCATGGATGGCGCCAAGGCGATCCCGGTCCGGCTGCACCCGAACATGCCGCCGGGCACGATCCTGTTCACCACCTCGCAGATCCCGTACCCGCTCTCCAATGTCGGCAACGTGCTGCAGATGTGCATGCGCCAGGATTTCTTCGCCATCGAATGGCCGCGCCGCACGCGGAAATGGGAATACGGCGTCTATGCCGACGGCGTGCTGCAGAACTACTTCCCGCCGGCCTTCGGCCTGATCACCAACATCGCCAACGGTTAAGGCCTCCCCCCTGCCTGGATCACGATGATCTCCGGCCATCGGCCGGAGATCTGAATCGTGATCCGATTCAAAAGATTAGAGACCGATTCACGTTCAGGCCGATCGGCCTGAACGATCGGGCTCTAGCCGTAGCCTGGCGGCGCCATTCTGCGAAGGAAGGCGCCGTCTCTTTTTCCGCTCCCCGAAAATTTCGCGAGGCCAAGCATGGCTGCTCCCGGCGATCTCGCCCTGCTCGACGACGTCAAGGCGTGGCTGAACCTGGCCACGACCGGCGACGACGATCTGCTCGGTCGGCTCATCACCGCCGTCTCGACCGGCATCGTCACCTGGCTCGGCCGGCAGATCCTGTCGGCCGATTATCAGGAAACCCGCGATGGTACCGGCGGCCGTACGCTGGCCTTCATCCAGGCGCCGGTGTCGGCGGTAGCATCTCTCACCATCGATGACCGGCCGATCCCGGCGGCGGCCGATGCGCACAGCCCGGGATATCTCTTCTCGGCGAGCCGGCTGTCGCTGCTGGGTTACCGGTTCCGGCCGGGGCTCGGCAATGTCCAGATATCCTATACCGCCGGGTATCCAGCGGTGCCGGCCGATATCGCCCAGGCCTGTATCCAACTGGTGGCGATGCGTTATCGCGAACGCGACCGGATCGGCCTTGTTTCCAAGGGGCTGGGTGGCGAGACGACCAGCTTCGTCCAGGCGGCGATGCCACAGGATGTAGCCGCCGTGTTGCAGCGTTACCGGCGGGTGGCGCCATGCTGAGCCTCGAGCTTCAAGGCGTCGATGCCGCTGCCGACCGGCTGGCAGGATTGGCGCCGGCCATGCGTGCGGCGTTGCAGGACAAGCTGCAACGCTGGAGCGATGCGGCGGCGGCTAAACTGCGTGACGAGCTGTCCGGTCCGATGCTGCGCTCACGTTCCGGCCGGCTCAGGGATACGGTCTCGGCCGATCTCACCTCCGCCGGCGACACGGTGTCGGCCGAGCTGACCCTGGGCGAGGATCTGCCCTATGCCCGGATCCAGATCCAGGGCGGCCAGATCGCCGCCCGCGAGATCATTGCCCGCAATGTCCAGGCGCTGCGCTTCATGATCGATGGCCGTCCGGTCTTCGCACGGGCCGTGCGTCTGCCCAGCGTCACCATCCCAGCCCATCCGGTGCTGGAAGCCGCCTGGGCCGATCTGGCGCCCGAGATCGAGGCCGATTTGGCAGAGGCATTGCCCGATGCCCTGGCAGAGGCATCAGGGGCAGGTGCGTCATGAACGTCACCCGTGAGGCGGTATTGACCGCGCTGTTCGCCAGGATTTCGGCCGCGACCTTCGCCGAACCCGTCGGTGGCGTCACGAGCTGGGCCACGGCGTCCCGGCGTCTCAAGCTGTGGACCGAGGTGCCGGCGGCGGGCCAGCCGGCCGTGTTCCAGTCCGAACATGGCGAGAGCTATGGCGAGCCGGCCAAGGGCCTGCCGCCCAAACGCGCGCTCGATGTCGAGCTTTACCTCTATGCCCGCGCCGACGGCGGGCAACTGGGCGGTGCCATCCTCAATTGCCTGATCGAGGCGATCGAGGGGGCGCTGGCCCCTGACGACCTTTCCGGCAACGTCACGACCCTGGGTGGGCTCGTGACCTACTGCCGGATCGAAGGCCGGGTCCTGAAGGAACCCGGCGATCTGGATGATCA
>DATJJW010000027.1:0-23078 GCA_035491935.1 Allostellaceae bacterium
GCTGCCTTTGACGGTGGGCGGCGTCGCCGTCACGGTGGTGATCACCGACGAATCCGCCAAGCTAAACCTCAACACCGCCCCTGAATCCAACCTGCGCACACTGATCCAGATCGCGACCGGCATGGACCAGGCCCGTGCCGAGACCCTCGCCCAGGCGATATCCGCCTGGCGCAACGGCAGCCTGACCAAGCCTGCCGCGGCGTCGATACGGGCGGCCTACATTGCGGCCGGCAAACGCTACGCGCCGCCCTTCGAACCGTTCCGCAGCCTGGACGAGCTGGGGTTGGTGCTGGGTATGAATCCTGAGATCCTGCAACGCCTGACGCCGCATCTCAGCCTTTATGCGCTGGATGCAGGCAGCGCCGCCGATCCGCTGGTGGCGGAAGCGCGCGCGATCGCCGGCCCGGCACCGGCGGCACCGCCCTGGCCGAGGGTTGTCGCCATCGATGCGCTGGCCTATGGCGCCCATGGCACGGCGTTCCGCCGCCAGGCGGTGGTGCGCCTCGATCCCGGCCGCAAGCCGGTCTACACGATCCTCGATTGGTCGCACCGCTGGGGCCCGATGCCGGCCGATAAATTCACGAAAAATTAACCAAAATGACAGACCCGACGCAGGTAGAAACGCTCCTATAGCCCGAAACCGCATCAGCAATCGGATAGGACGCATGACGACCGGTATGAGCCTTCGATCCGATCTGAGAACCAACCGGCGCGAAGCGGGTTTTACCCTGCTCGAACTTCTGGTCGTGCTGGCGATCCTCGGCATGCTGATCGGCCTGGTGGCACCCGCCGTGCTGCATCAGCTTTCCGGCGCCAAAGACAAGATCGCCCGCCAGTCGATCCAGCGCCTGGCCGGCGTGCTCGACCTCTACGAGCTCGATGTCGGCACCTATCCTGATACGGATCAGGGGCTGAAGGCGCTGGTCGACAAACCGGCCGATATCGCCAATTGGAACGGCCCATATCTCAAGGGCCGGGGGCTGCCGGAAGACCCTTGGGGTCACCCTTTCCAGTATCGCCAGCCCAGCGACCGGCCGGGCCATCCCTATGACCTCTACTCGCTCGGCCCCGACGGCAAGGGTCAGTCCGAAAAGATCATGAACGAGTAGGGCCCCATGACCGATCTCTCGCCCTATCTGCCGCCCCTGCTGACCGCGCCGTTCATCGGCAGCTTCCTGGGCGTGGTCATCCGGCGGCTGCCGGCGGGCGAGGGTCTGGTGCTGGGCCGTTCGCGCTGCCCGCATTGCACGACCGAACTGGGCGTCGCCGATCTGGTGCCGCTGGCGAGCTGGCTGGCCTTGCGCGGGCGTTGCCGCCATTGCGGCACCGATCTGGGCTCCTTCTATCCGGCGGTCGAGCTGGCGGCGCTGGCCGTGGCGGCCTCCGTGGTGCTGATCGCCCCACGCGGCAATGCCTCTCAAGGTGATATCTGGCTCGACTGCGCCATCGGCTGGACGCTGATAGCGCTCGCCTGGATCGATGCCGAGCAATTCGTCCTGCCCCGCATGTTGACCCTGCCGCTGATGGCGGCCGGTCTGGCCGTAGCGGCGGCCCGAGGTGGCGATGCACTGCTCGATAGCGTGATGGGCGCCACCGCCGGCTACCTGTCGCTGCGCCTCATCGGCCTGGCATACCGGCGCTTGCGCGGCCGCGACGGGTTGGGGCTGGGCGATGCCGATCTGCTGGCGGCGGCCGGCGCCTGGCTTGGCTGGCCGCTGCTGCCGGTGCTGATCGCCATCGCCGCCTGCGCCGGGCTCGTCGCCGCGACCGCCGGGCATCTGGCTGGACACCGTATGAATGCCGCGACCGCCATTCCCTTCGGTCCGTTCCTGGCACTGGCCTTCTGGGGACTCTACCTCGCCATGAATGGCGGCTACATGCCGATGATCGGGAGTTGAGGTCATGCCGATCCGCCCTGCCTTCCTGATTGCGGTCTCCGCGTCTCTGTGTCTGGCGATCGGCGGCGAGGTGCTGGCCGGCGCGGGCAATATCGGTACGGCAGGCAATGCCATGCCCATTGCGGCGCATCCCACCAAGCCGGCACAGGCGGCCGTGACCTCGGCAGCCCTGATCCAGCCGATCCTGAGCCGGCCGCTCTTCGCGCCCTCGCGCCGCCCGCCCGCCGTCGCGGTTGCCGCCAAGCCGCCGCCGCCCGGTCCGATGCCGCCGCCACAGGCACGGCTCGCCGGCACGATCACGACCAGTGCGGCCCATGTCGCCTTCTTCGCGCCGACGGGCGGCAAGCCGGTGTCGCTGGAAATCGGCGGCACCATCGCCGGCTGGCAGGTGGTATCGATCTATCCCGGCCGGGTCACCTTGCGCGCCGAGGATGGCAGCCTGGTGGTCAAGACCATCGCCGGCACCACGGTGCCGATCGTGGTGAGCGCGCTGCGCAATTGGAAGCCGCCGGTCTTCCATCTCGAGGAATAGCGGGCGCTCCACCGGCCGGCGGAGCGCCGAAAGCGCCGATGCAGGATTGTGCCTGCGGTCAGGTATTGGCCGGATTCAGCGAGAGAGACGTATCATAAGACGTCGAAATCAGGCCATCGTCGCCGACGAAGCTTTGATGGTCGGTATAAGAGGCGGGGCCGATCTGGCCATTCGTGCTGCTCTCTTGCGCGAGCAACAGGAAGTTGTGCAGGGAGTCGGCATAGGACGTCTGCTGCATGGACGCCGCCGCTGTCTCTTCCTTCTGCACTTGCTCCGCAGAGAAGGGAATCATCTGTCCGTCGGCGTCCATCCTGCCAACCGCGATGAGGCTCTCCCCCTTGAAGGTGCCTGAAAGCTGCATGTCGCCGGCGGCCCCCGATCCCGCAACGGTCGAGCCGTCGGCACCCATCGCCGCGTTCAGCGCGACATCGAAGCTGGGACCGCTCCGATACTGGCCAAGCGCCGCATTTTCCAACGCCTGCATCTGCGCCGACAGCGCACCGGACGCTCCTACTTGCATTCCGCCTCTCCTGCTGGTTGCATCGTATCCGATACAAGCGCATGCAAGCGGTATGCCAATCCGCATCTGTGGTTTAGCGCGGAAGAGCGCGAAGCACGACCTGCCCATGGAGCAGAAACTGCCCGGCAACGCGGCACCATTTGCCTAGAGCACGATGATTTCAGGTCGGGTCGACCTGATCGGATCGGGCTCTAGGCTGCCGCTTCCTCCATCTCGACCGCGTCCGGGTCATCGCGGGTCTCGTCGAACAGCAGCAGGCGGCCGGCATTGGCCATGCCGATGAATGTCGAGAGGTTGTGGAAGACCGCCGCGATGATGGCGCCTTCCGCCCCCAGCACGCCGGCCGAAGCCAGTGCGATCAGGATGATGGTCCAGCCAAGCCCGATCGCGACATTGACATGGATGGTGCGCCGGCACCGGCGGCTCAATCGAATGCAGGTGCCGAGGCGACGCAGATCGCTGGTCATGAGTACGAGATCGGCCGAGGCCAGCGCCACATCGGTACCCTGGGCGCCCATGGCGACGCCGACCGCGCCGACCTTCAAGGCCAGCGTGTCGTTGATGCCGTCGCCGACGACCATCGGACGGTAACCCTGGCTTATCTCCGACAGGACTCGGGCCATCTTCTGCTCCGGCAGCGCCTCGGCCGCGATGTCGGTGATGCCGAGCTGGGCGCCGACCCGTTCGGCGACCCGGCGGCGATCGCCGGTCAGCAGCACCTGGCGGGTGAGGCCGAGACGGCGCAGGCCGGCAAGGGCGCTCGCTGCCTCTTCGCGCGGCTCGTCGGCCAGCAGGATCCAGCCGAGGAAGCGGCCGCCCAGCGCGAGACCGGCGATCGGCCCGTCATGATCGGGCGGCGGCGGCGCCGGGATCTCCAGGCTGGCGAACAGCTCCGGCCGGCCCAGCACCGTCTGGCGGCCGGAGATATGGGCGACGACGCCGAAACCGCGTTCCTCGCGTAAGGAATCAATGGCCAGCCGATCCTCGATCTCGACCAGTGCCGCCAGCGCGCGGCTCACCGGATGGGAGCTGGCGGCCCCCAGGCTGGCGGCCAGGCGCAGCATATCGCCCTGGCGCAAGTCACCAGTCGCCTCGATGGCGACGACGCTCAGTTCGCCCACGGTGAGCGTGCCGGTCTTGTCGAAGACGACCGAGGTCACCTCCGCCAGATGTTCGAGGAAGGCCGAGCCCTTGATCAGGATGCCGTGGCGGGCCGCGACCGCGATGGCGGCGATGGCGGTTGCCGGTGCCGCCAGAACCAGCGCGCAGGGGCATGATGCCACCAGCACCGCCAGCATCGCCGCGGTGTTGCCGGTCGCGAACCAGACACCGGCGGCGATGATCAGCACCAGCGCCAGATATTGTGCGGCATAATGCTCCAGGAGCCGCGTCACCGGCGGCTTGGCATCTTCCGCCGTCTTCATCAGGGCGATGATCTTGCCCAGCGTCGTCTCCTGCCCCAGCCGCGTCACCTCGACGACCAGGCGGCCATCGAGATTGATCGAACCGGCCAGCGCCATCTCGCTGGGACCGACATCGAGCGGTACGGATTCACCGGTGAGCGAGGCCATGTCGAGGCTGGAATGGCCGTCGAGGATGACGCCGTCGGCCGGCACCCGATCGCCGGCACGCAGCTCGATCTGCTCGCCGAGCTTGAGGTCGCGGCTGGCGATGCTCTCGACGCTGCCATCGGCCAGGATGCGCCGGGCGCTGCTCTCCACCAGCTGGCCGAGCGCATTGATCGCCTCGCGCGAGCCGAGCAGGCTGCGCTCCTCCAACACATGGCCGATGATCATGACGATCGGCAGGATGGCCGCGGTCATCAGATCGCCCGTGGCCCAGGCGGCGATGAGCGCGATCGCGACCAATTGGTCGGTGATGCCGTGCAAGCTCGGACGCCGCAGGCTTTCCCAGGCCGCCGACAACACCGGCACGGCGACCAGGGCGGCGGCACCGCCGGCCACCAGATCGGCGATCTCGGCCTTGTCCGGGAAGGCCAGACGCCAGATGACGGCGATCACCAGCATGCCGGCGGCGACCATCGACAGGGTCAGCCTGAGCGCCAGCGACCAGCGCTCGCCCAGGCGCAGGAGCCAGTGGCGCTCGCCTGAGGCGGCCGCGTTTTGTCCTGGCAGGCGGTCGGAAGCGATATCGGTCATTGGGCAGGCCCCGGAACGATGAGATGCTGGCCGCCGCGCGTGTCGACGGCGGTGACGCCGCCGATCTGCTTCATGATCGCGCCGATGCGGTCGTGATAGGTCTGCGCCATGAGGTCGGCGCGGTCGGCTTCGGTGCTGCGCGCCTCCAACGCCGTGATCGTCGCGGTGTCGGCGATGGCGCTGCGCAGCTTCTCCTCGGCCGCGGCATGGGCCTCGGTCAGGATCTGGTCACGCACCTGCTGGGCTTCCTGGCCGATGCGCGTGGCGTCGGTGCGCGCCGCCGCCGCCTCCTGATCCGCCGTCTGGCTGGCGGTCAGCACATCGTCGAAGGCGGCCTTCGCCACCGGCGGCAGCAGCGCCACGATATCGACGCGCGACAGCTCGACGCCAAGATCGGTGCCCTGGCGCCGCAAATCGGCCAGCCGCCGATTGATCGCCGCGACCAAGTCGTTGCGTAAGGCCAGGCGCCGGGCCGAGGCATCGCCGATATCGCCGCCACCTTGGTCCGGCCGGGCGACCAGGAAGTCGTCGAGATCCCGCGAGGCGGCCAGCTGCACGCTGGCGGCAAGGTAGAGCCGGCGCAGCGCCGGCTGCACATGGGTCTCGGCCAGCATATAGGCCGCCGGGTTGGTGATCTCGTAGAACAGCGTCGTATCCAGCTCGACCACGCTGCCATCGCCGGTCAGGAAATAGCCGGCATTATCGGCATCCTTCTGCGGGCGCAGCTGGATCACGTCGTCATTGGGCGTGATCTGAAGATCGGTTTCGGGCGAGGGGGTGTTGGCCGGCACGGCGGCGGAATTCAGCTTCTCCGCCTGGAACGGCATTTTGCTCTCGGAGGCCACGGTATCCGGCCCCTCGCTCACGCGCAGGCTCAATTGCCGCTCGCGCGCCGGCAGCAATCGCACCTGCTCGATCGGACTCGGCCAGGCCAGCAGCAGCCCCGAATCCCGCACCCGGTCGACCCGGCCGAAGCGTTCGACCACCGCCCGGCTGTCCGAGGGCACCGGCCGGATATTGCCGGTCGCCCAGACCACCGCCAGCACGCCCACCGCCAGATAAAGCGCGCGGAAGGCCAGTTTCACCGATTGCGCGACCGGGCCGTCCAGCCCATCGCGCGGAGAGACGGTCTCGACGCTCATGGCAGGTCAGCCCTGGGCTTGCCGCCCTTGGGCGCCGGAGACATGAGCTTGCCCCCCGGCACCCCGGCGGAGGTGGTGCAGGCGCCCTGCTGCGGCAGGGCCTCCGGCGGGCCCTGGACCAGGACGTTGAAGGGCGCGGCATCGGTGCGCAGCACCAGCCGGGTCTTCGGCCCCACCACGGCGCTCACCGTGTCGAGCGAGCGCAGCATGGTGTAGAGCGCCGGATCGGCATTATAGGCCTTGGCATAGATCTCGGCCGCCTTGCGCCGGGAATCCGCTTCGATCGAAGCCGCCTGCGCCTGTGCCTGCGCCTCGGTGATATGGGCGTCGCGCTGAGCGTCGGAGCGGATCTGGGCCGCGACCCGCAGGCCCTCCGCCGTGCGCTGGGCCGCCACGGTCTCACGTTCCGACCGCATGCGCGCCACCGTCGCCGCCAGGGTCTGGGCCGGCAGGCTGAGGCGTTCGACGCCGACCTGGTCGATGGTGACGCCGTAGATGTCGAGGATCTGCTTGGCGGCGTTGGCCTGCAATTGCCGCTCGAACTCGCCCAGCTTCACCTTGTTCGTGTCGGTGTTGACCAGCCCGTTCAAGTCGAAATTGCTCGCGGTGATCTGCAGCGCCGAGCCGATGAAGCTGCGCAGCTGGCGCGCGGCGCCATCCGGGTCGTTCGAGACCGTGCGCAGGAACTGCTTGATGTGCCGGGGATCGGCCGGCACACGCCAGGCGACATAGGCCTGGACCAGGATACGCAGCCCGTCACGCGTGCCGACATCCTGCAGCCCGCTCGACGTGGTCAGCAGCCTGAGATCGACCGGGATCGTACCCTCGATCGGCGCCGGCAGCTTCCAGGCGAGGCCCGGCGTGGTCAGCACCCGCACCGGCTTGCCGAATTCGGTGATGACGACGGCCTGGCCGGCGCCGACCATGACCAGGCAGGACATGGCGACCGCGCCCAGCACGATCAGCAGCGCCAGGCCATAACGCACGAACTGGCGCAGACTGCCCAGACGATAGGGCCGGGCCGCTTCCAGCCCGAGATCGATGTCGTCGCGACTGGTCATGGCGTTGCCCCTCCCATGGGCATGCCGGCTGCCCCTGGCGGGCGCAGGTCAATGATCGGCATATTCGGTTGTTGCAGACGATCGTCGACGATCTCGATGGCGGCACCGGTCAGCGCCGTCTTGAGATCGCTCAAATAGCGTTCGGTCAGGAAATCCTTGCCGCCGATGCGATAGCCCGTCTCGTCCGCCGAGAAATTGGTCAGCGCGACATTGGCGACGCCCATGACATCGGCGGCATTGCTCTCGGCCCGATTGGTCATGTTGCGGGCCTGCTGGCGTGCGACATTGAGCGTCGACTCCGCCCGGCCGCGCTCGTCGGCGATCGAGGTGTCGGCGACGATCTCGGCGGCCTGGACGTTATGATAGGCCTCGGCGGCGCCGGCCGGTGGATGGATGGTCTCGATCAGCATCGAGACCACCTGGATGCCGCTGTTGAGCTTGTCGAGCTCCGCCTGTTCGCGCGTCTGCAGTTCATGGGCAAGCACCTGGCGATCCTCGCCCAGCACGCCGTTCAAGGTCTGCGATGCGAAGAAGCGCGACAGCAGCCGGCCGGCGGTCTGGCCAACCAGCACTTGCGGATCGGCGACGTTATAGAGCGCGTGGCGCGCCGAGGCGTCGTCCATGCCGATGCGATAGATCACTGTGAGATCAGCGCTCACCGTCTCGAAACTCTGCCGCCAAGCCCCCTGCGACTGGCCCGGCTGAGCCTGGCCGGCCTGCCCTGGTTGCCCCTGCTCTGACTGCCCTTGCTCTGACTGCCCTTGCCCTGATTGCCCCTGGCCTTGGCCCGGGCCGTTCGCGATGCGGCTGGCGATCAGGTAGTCGACATCGCTGCCTTGCACGGAGTCCCAGAGCCGGTTGTCGCTGGCCGGCGGGATCGCCTCCGCCTTGGTGGTATCGACCGGTATGGGCATCTGCTCGCGGCCGACCGCGACCGTGCGCAGCACGCCGTAATCGACGAGGCGGACCCGGCCGAACGGCCAGGGCAGCATCGCATGCAGGCCGGGCTTCAGCACCGCCACCGGCGCGCCGAAGCGCTCATAGACGCCGCGTTGGGCCAGGCCGATATTGGTGATGCCCGTCAGGCCCCAGCAGAAGATCAGCATGACGAAGGTCACCGGGGCCGCCGCCTGGCGTACGAAGGCCAAGGCCCAGGAACGCGAGAAATCGATGCCGAAACGATCGCGGATCGTCTGGCTGATTGCCGTGGGCGAGACACTGGCCGGCCGGATCGCCTTGGCTGCGAGGCTCTCGACGGCCGCCCGCGCCTCATGCGGCTGGGGCGGCGGCTGGAAGAATACTCCCAGCGTGCGCAGCGCCAGCTCGCCCATCACCAGGGCGAGGTAGCAGGCCAGGACCGGCCGCAGCCAATGGGCCCAGGCGAGACCCAGGCCCTGCGCGATCTCGACCAGGCCGCAGCCCAGCACGACTACCACCGGCAGGAACAGGAGCGCCTTCAGCGCCGGGGCTTCCGGCAGCCGGGCGGGCTCCAGGGCCGCCACATGCCGCTCGGCGATCAGCAGCGGGAAGGTCAGCGCGCAGCAGGTGACGCCCAGCAGGAACGAGCTATGGACATCCATCGCCGCCATGCCGGCCGCATTGCCGGCCACCCAGCGGAACCGCCAGAGCATGAAGGCCGCGAGCACCAGCAGCGCCAGCAAGGGCATCGTTTGCGGCCAGGCGGCCCAGTGGCTGATCGGCGGCAGATTGAAGCGCGGGCGGGCTTGCGGACGGATCGCGTCCCGACGGCCGCGCAGCCAGGCGAACGGCCGGCGCCAGCGCGGCAACGGCTGGGCCGGCGCCCCCGCAGGGACGGCCCTGAACGCCGGGGCCTGGAACGCGGGCGCCAATGTCGCGGCGCGCGCCCGGACGACCAGGCGGGTGGTGACGATGCCGGCCAGCGCCGTCAGCAATGAAGCGAGCACCAGCCCCAGCGTACCGCTGCGGATCAGCTCCAGCTTCAGCGGCGCCCAGGCGGCCAGTTCGGCGGCAAACCGCCCGGCGAAGAGCAGGCCCATGAAATGCCAGCCGACGAAAAGCTGGTCGGCAAAGGCGGCGGCGAAGAACAGGACGACATAGAGGAGGGTGAGGCGGCTTATGCGGGCAAGAGGTCGGACCAAATCCGCCGCCTGGAGGAACTCCGGCAGCGTCGCCGGTGAGGGGGGCGATTTCTGGACGGCACGTCTTGCCGGGATAGCTGGCCGCATCGACTGAAAATCCTCGAAACCGTGGGGTTGGGGGCCGTGTTTCCGGGGTTCGGGCAGGGCCGCCGCCCGACCCGGCGCTGGAAACCAGCGCCGGCGGCGGCGGGATGGCTCACGCCAAGATGCTTGGGCGAGGTTTCAGGTTAGGTACCTTGCTGACCTTGCTGACCCTGGCTCGACGAGAAGTCGAACAGGTCCATCATGTCGCCGATGGCCGGGCCGTTCGTCGGGACGTACGGGTTCGCCGTCGTCGCGACCGGGTCCGGCAGGTTGTCGCGCGACACGGTCGAGACCGGGCCGAGCTTCCAGTTCTTTTCGATGAACTTCAGGATCGACACGTGGTCCGTGTAGCTGTGCGAGATGCGGCCGCCCATCGAGAAGGGCGAAACCACGATCGCCGGGATACGGGTGCCGTCACCGAAGAAGTCGACCGGCTGGATGTAGCCGGAGTCGTAGTAGCCGCCGCCTTCGTCGAAGGTGATGATGATGGCGGTTTCCTTCCACAGGGTCGGATTGGCCTTCACCTCGTTGACGATGCGCTTGGTGAACGCCTCGAAGAGGTCAAGCTTCGAGGAAGCCGGATGGCCGTCGGTCAGGCCATCGGGCTTGACGATCGACACGGCCGGCAGGGTCGAGTTCTTGATCTCGGCGTCGAGGTTGACCGCGTCCTGGATGTGCGCGGTGCGCATCGAGGCGTTGGTCATGATCGACGTTTCGTACTGGAACGGATTGCAGATCGTGCAGTAGAGCGGGCTCGACGGATCCTTGACGTAGGCGTTCCAGCCCGCGCCGAAATAGACCCACGAGACCTGCTTGGCGGTCAGCTCGTCGCCGATGCTCTTCTGAGCCGACGGCGGGATGGTGAAGGGCGCGGTGTTGACCGTGCCGTCGCCCAGATAGCCGGGGTTGTAGTTGTTGAGCAGGTAGTAGGCGTTCGGCTGGCAATTGCGGTTCGGATGCCAGGGCAGCGAAGCGAGATAGGACGTCACCGCCTTCACGCCCGGCTGGCTGTCATCGGCGCACATCGAGTAGCTGCCGCCCGAGTAGCCGTCCTGGGTGTACCAGTTGTCGGTGCCGGCGACGGGCTCCGGATTCTCGATCTCGTTCTGCGGCGGCGTGGCCATATGGCCCTGGCCATCGGAGTAGTAGAGCGCGAGGCCGAAACCGAAGCCGATATGGTTGGCGCCCGTGCCGCCCATGATCGACTGGTGGAAGTTGTCGCTCATCGAATACTGATCGGCCAGCGACTTGAAGTACGGCACGTCGCCCTGGTTCACGTTGAAGAAGCCCATGGCGGTCGAGCCTTCGCCCGTCGTCTGGTTCGTGAAGTTGGCCGGACGCTGGGTGCCATTGCTGCCGGCGCCGATCGTGGCCTCGACCCAGGGGAACAGGTCGCTCAGGCAGCCCGAGGGGTTGGCGGCGGTGGCATGGTGAGTCGAGCAGTCGGTCTGCTGCCACATCTGGTAGAAGCGGTGGACCGGGCTGGACTGGTAGGAGTCATAGGGCTGCTTCGGACCGGTGATCTGGTACGGGCCGGTCAGCGGCGTGGCGGCGTTCGGGATGCGCGTGTCGATCGACGCACCCTTGAGGCCGGTGGCGCCGGTGGTCAGCAGCTTCATGTCGGACTGGTCGAGCGAGGTCTCGACCGCCTGGGCGATGGAGACGCTCTTGAACGGCGGGCCGTTGGTGTCGCTGGCGACGGACGGGGCGCCGTCGGTCATGATCGGCGGATAGTTGGTCGCGACGTAGGGGACGCGGGTGTCGTAGTTGGTCGCATAGGCCGGCGGGTTGATCACGCGGCTCTGCTCGGCCAGCTTGTAGTTCGGACCCGGGGTGCCGTCGGCATTGACAATGCCCTTCGACAGCAGGTTCGACACGCTCTGGCCGGCCTTCGGCTGATACGTCGCGAAGACGTTGTCGAAGGTGTGGTTCTCGCCGATGATGACGATGACGTGCTTGATCGGCGTGGTCGTGTTTTGGTCATTAATGGCCGCGATGGCAGGAGCCATCGGAGCGGTAATCATCGAAACGCTGGCAAGGAGGGCCGCCGTCTTATGAATAGACGACTTCGCCACTCCCCAATTTTTGATCGGCATGGGAATCTCCAAGAATAAGAATTGGGCGTTAGTTCTTGGGCTACGCGCCAGTAGCGACAACACTTCAAAAAGGCACGCCAAATGACCGCTCGCCTAGACGACGGCCTTGACTCGCAACGTACAGCGTTTCCCCAACGGAACGGTAAATGTAGGCGCGAGCGGTATACCGCCCTTTTTCCATGACCGATTCATTTCAATGTAATTAACTTTGAGTTAACCATACTATAAGGCAGTTTCGTGTATTTATTGTTGCATAGTCTTCCCCCGGAGGTAGTTTCTACACATCTTTCCAGAACGCTAGGCCCCGCCTGGCTTTGAAGCCTTGTAACAATCTGGAGAGGGTGATGGCCGGCGATCGAGGGATTAACGGGGGCTGCGGCCGGCGCGAGTTCTTAACGACCTGTCTGGGCGGATGCCTGGCCATGGGCGTCGTGGCGCGGGCCGCCCGGGGCGACTCGCCGCCCAAGTCGACGACAAGGCCATCGCCCGCGGCCGCGCCGCCCATGAAGGGCGACCGCTTCGTGGTGGTCGAAGGCCCGCGCGCCGGCCGCATCATCCGACCCCAGGACCTGAAGCCGGGTGCCCGGCCGATCCTGGCCTGGCCGTTCGATGTCGAGGCGCGGGTCGCGCGCAACGGCACGGTGATGAACGAACTGCTGTTGCTGCGCCTGCGCGTCCCGGACCGGGCGCACGACCCTATGGCGCGCCGGCTGGGCGGCATCATCGCCTTCTCGGCGATCTGCACCCACGCGGGCTGCCCCGTCACCGACTGGCTGCCACGGCGGCACCTGCTGCATTGCCTCTGCCATGGCTCGGAATATGATCCGGCACAGGATGCCAAGGTGGTGTTCGGGCCGGCGCCGCGCCCCCTGCCCCGCCTGCCGATCGCGGTCGAGCACGGCGCGCTGGTCGTCGCCGGCGGCTTCACCGACCGCGTCGGCGGCATCATCGGCGGCATGCAGAGCCGAACGGATTAAGAGGCTATTCCCTCAGCCCCGGCGGCGGACATCGCGCAACGTCTGTACCGCGTCGGCGAGCCGGCGTGGCGCGATCAGGGCCAGCGCGCCGGCATAGATCGCCGCACCCAGCGGCACGCCGATGATGAGGATCAGGAGCGTGCCGGCATCGGGCAGGAGGTGCTGCAACAGCAGCAGCGCCCCCATCATGGGCAGGGCCGCCAGCACCGGTGCCACCAGCGGCTTGACGAGGGCCATGGACCCCGCCCCGGTATGGCGGGCCGTCAGCCGCAGCCCGTAGGGCAGCACCGCATAGGCGCGCGCCGCCTGGCCGCAGGCCACGGCCAGAATGCCGAGAGGGGCCGCCACCAAGGTGATGGCGATGGCGCTGCCCAGCTGCACCAGCCCGAATTTCAGCACGTCATGGGCGGCACCTCTTGCCGTCAATGCGGGCCAGACGAAGATGTTGACGCAGAAAGGGGCGGCCGCCAGGCACAGGATCGCCAGAAGCGGCGCGCTCGCCTGCCAATGGGCTCCGAAGACCAGGCGGATCAGCGGCACGGCCAGCACCGCCATGCCGGCGAAGATCGCGATCGCCACCAGCGCCACCACCCCGGTCAGGCGGGCATAGAGGGCCGCGAAGCGGGTCCGGTCGGCTTGCACCGCGGCGAAGGCGGTCAGCGCCACGCTCGTCACCGGCGCCACGACGAACTGGTTGACCATGTCGTAGAGCCGCGTCGCCACCCGGTAGTAGCCGACGGCGGCGCTGTCCATGACGAAGCCGACTACGAGCAGGCTGATCATCGCCGTCAGCTGCAGCAGCAGCGTGCTCGCCGTCAGCCGGATGCCGAAGCTCAGGAGCCGGCGGCATTCCGCCCGATCGAAGCGCAGCCCCGGCACCCAGCCGGTCGCCAGCCATACCGATACCGCCGAGATTGCGGCGGTGACCAGGCGCTGCGCCACCAAAGCCCAGATGCCCCAGCCGGTGAAGGCCATGGTGATCGCCACGACGCCGCCGCAACTCATGGCCGCGATGCCCCGCAGCGACAGCGCGCGGAAGCGGAAATCGCGGGCGAGCCGCGCCTGATGCACCATGCCCAATGCCGCCAGCGGAAAGCTCGCCGCCAGTGTCCACAGCACGGGCGGCAGATCGGGCTCGGCATAGGCATGGCCGATCGGCACGGCCAGGATCGCGATGATGCCGGCCAGCGCCCCCGCCAGCGCCATATTGCTCCAGAAGGCGGTGTCGAAGCTGCGTGCGGTCGGATTCTCGTGACGGATCAGCGCCTCGGGCAATCCGCCATTGGTCACGACCAGCGAGAGATCGATGAATACGGCGGCCAGCGTGACGATGCCGACTTGCGACGGCACCAGATGGCGCACGACCAGGGCAAAGACGGTGAAGGCGATCAGCCGCTCGGCCGCGGCGCCGAGGAAGTTCCAGCTTGTGCCGGCGATGACCTTGCGCCGCAGGTCGGCGCTGCGATCCGGGCCAGGATGATCGGCGTCAGGGTGTTCGGCATCAGGGTGTTCGGCATCAGGGTGTTCAGGGCCGAAACGATCCGGACCGGGTCGGTCGCCTGCTATGGCGGAGCCGTCCATCAGGCAGCCATGATATCGGGCTTGGGCGTATCGTCGAGCGCGGAGGTGCCGCCGAATTGCCGACGCCACTGGCCGATCGCCTCCCAGGGCAGCTGGATACCGGTTGCCTGGGCGCCGAGGATCCAGCGCTCGATGGCGGCCAAGTCGCGGCGGTCGACCACCGGCAGCTCGGTATCGTGATGGATCTCCGTCCCGCGATTATCGACACCCAGGATCAGGCTGCGCACACCCTTTTGCAGCGCGCGGATGCCGCCATGCAGCCGGGTGCCGACATAGTCAACGGCTTCATTGGCGAGAAACTGGTCATAACCCGCCAAGGTCGGTGTGATCAGGCCGATGCCGCCGATGCCGAAGCGGGCGAGATAATCGAAATCCTCCCGCATCTGGCAGAAGAAATGGAGGCGCCGGTAATGACGCTTCAGCAGCGCGATGAAGGCACGGTCGGCTTCGATATCGGGCCGCCAGGCGGTCAGGGTGAAGACGACGTCCTGGGCCGGGTCACGCGGAATCCGGCCCATATGCGCGTCGGTAAGATTCCACATGGTCGGGCAGGCGGTATTGATGGCGTGGATACCGGCCCGGCGCGCCCGCTCCAGCGTATAGGTGTCGCGCATGGAATGGGCGACCTGGCCATCCAACAGGATGCGCAGTTTCCAGGCGCTGAGCGTCGTGGCAGCGGCCGAATAGCTGTTCCAGCCGACGCCCAGGCAGATGGCGCGGCGCATCCATAGCGTGTCGAACCAGCGTACCCGCCATTGCGAGCGCGTGTTCATCCGCGAGGAGAGCAGGTTGGTGCCGCCAATGAAGGTGAAGTCGCTGCGCTTGACGAAGCGGCGCGTGCGGTCCGACAGCAGGTCGTGGGTCGGCACGTAATAGTAATAGGCCTGCGGGAACAGGGCGAAGACCTCGCGCTTGACGGCATCCATGATGATGTCGTCACCCAGATTGTCCGTGCCCAGGCTGGTATCGAGAATCGTCACGGTCTGCATGGCGATCACGCACTTTTTTCGAGGATGGGCGTGGTGGTGGCCGGAGCTGTGATGGTAGGGGGGGCTGTGATGGTAGGGGGAGCTGTGGCAGCGGCAGGTTTAATGATGGGCGGCGTAACGGCGGCGGGCAGTGTAAAGGCAGCGGGAGGCGTCACGGGAAGCGGCGGCGGCGCCTGTTCGCCTGTGCGCTGATGGCGGCGGGTGGAAACGAGCTGGATCCGGCAGGCTAGCGAGGGCACCGCCCAGGCAAAGTTACGCAGGAACGCACGTTCCAGCCGGTCGCCGAACCGCGGAGACTTGCGCCAGGAATCCTCCCAATGATGGATGGCATAGGTATCCGGCGTGACGCAGGCTTCGGAGAAACTCTCGGTCCAGGCGTAGGGATAGAAGTAGCGCCGGGGATAGAGCCGTATGTCGCGCACATATTGCGGCTCGTCCGCATAGCGGTGCAGCCCCGCCCGGCGCAGCATGGTGGTGATCAGCCCCGGCCCGTAATAGGAGCCGAGCTCCTCCCAGCCACCCATGTTGCAGATGAAGTGCCGCAAGAGGGCTTTGACCAGCCAGTGGCCGGGCACCGAGCCCAAGACGGCGCCGTTGACCCAGTCGGGATGCTCCGCTTCGAGCTGGAAGCCCAGGAAGCAGGGATCCTCCAAGAGATCGTCGAGCGGCCGGCGCAGCTCGATATCGGTGTCGAGATAGATACCGCCGAACTTGGCGAGCGCCCACATGCGCACGAAATCCGACACCCGATTCCAGGCGCGCATGCCATAGGCCGTCCGTACGAAACGGTAGGAGAAATCGATGTTCTCCTCGTTCCAGAACATGATCTCGTAGGTGGGATTGAGCCGACGCCAACCCTCGACCAGATCGCGGACCTTGGCCGGCAGGGGTTTCGGTCCGACCCAGACATAATGCAGCCGACGCGGGATCCTCGCCCCACTATCGGCATCCCGGTTCACAGGGTGCGTTCCCATTCGAGGGCATGGCGAATGATCGTTTCGAGATCATCGAAGCGTGGCTGCCAATTCAGGGACTGGCGCACGCGCGTCGCCGCCGCGACCAGGGCCGGCGGGTCGCCCGGGCGGCGCGGGCCCATGGCCACATTCATCTTGCGGCCGATGACCCGTTCGACCGCGGTCACCACCTCGCGCACCGAGAAGCCGCGGCTATAGCCGCAATTCAGCACCATGCTCTCGCAGCCACCGGCCAGCGTCTCCAGCGCCAGCACATGGGCATCGGCCAAGTCGCTGACATGGACATAGTCGCGCACGCAGGTACCGTCGGGCGTGTCGTAATCATCGCCGCGGATCGCCATCTCGTCGCGCTTGCCGGCGGCAAGCTGGGTCGCGATGTTGATGAGATGCGAGGCCACGGGCCGGCATTCGCCGGTGCGTTTGGCGGGATCGGCGCCCGCGACGTTGAAGTAGCGCAGGATGACGTAGCGGAGCGCACCGGTCGCGGCCAGGTCGCGCAGCATCATCTCCGTCATCAGCTTGGAGGTGCCGTAGGGATTGATCGGCTGGGTCCGCGTCGTCTCCAGGATCGGCAGCTCATCCGGCACGCCATAGACGGCGGCCGTCGAGGAGAAGATGAAGCGCTGGACGCCCTGGCTCTGGCACGCCATCAGCAGCGCATGGCTGTTGACCGTGTTGTTGCGATAGTAGTCCAGCGGCTTCTCGACCGATTCATGGACCAGCACCGAGCCGGCGAAATGCATGACGGCGCTGACCTCATGCTCGCGGATGATGCTCTCGACCAGCTCGCGGTCGCCGACATTGCCCTCGATGAAGACCGCCGGCGGCGGCACGGCGATACGCCGGCCGTAGGACAAATTGTCGAGCACGACGACGCGGTAGCCCGCATCGATCAGCGCCCAGGCGACATGACTGCCGATATAGCCGGCACCGCCCGTGACCAGAACAGAACCTGTGAAGAATTTGGCTGCCGCCATCTGAAACACCTCGAATCGTAAAGATGCGCGAAGAGAGGAACGCAGGATGGAAATGCCGCCGGCGGAACCTAGCCTTTCGGGGATTCGGGCGTGTCGGCCACACGCCGGATGGACGCCGCCGGGGTCCAAGTCTGGAACTGGCGGCCACGCAGCGAATCTAGGACGCCGAGGCTGGCGCCGGCAAGGGATGTCAAAATCTCGGCGATGGTCGCGGCCTTGGACACGCCCAACCGCGCCGCCAGCCAAAGCAGGCAGAGCAGCACCGGCACCAGCAGCAGCGAAGGCAGGATCGGCGCGCCATAGGCGACCAGCGCCGCTTCGCCCGTAAGGGCCGCCAGGACCAGGCTCGCCGCCGACAGCCAGCGCAGCAGCTTGTGCGAGACGTACATGTAGATGACGAGCGGCGACAGCTTGGCGAGCCGCGGCCAAAGCCGGCGATGGACGTTGAAGGCCTGGCAGGCAATGCGCACCTTGCGACGGAACTCCTCCTTCGAGGAGGTGACCGATTCCTCATAGGCGCGCGCATCGGGAGCGCTGACCACCTGGTAGCCGTCGCACAGGATGCTGAGCGAGAGGTACATGTCGTCGATCAGATTCTCCGGAATGGTCCGGTGCAGCGAACGGCGCACGGCGAAAAGCGAACCGTCGGCACCCATCACCGCGCCGAAACGGCTCTCCATGCGCTTGACCGCTTCCTCGAGCCGCCAATAAGCCGAACCGACCGAGGCGGTCGCGTTCTCACCGTCGTTGACGTAGTCGAGATGACCGCAGACGCAGCCGACCCGCGGATCGCGGAAATACTCGGCCATCACCGGGATCGCCGTCGGATCGATCATGACATTGGCGTCGGTGAAGACGACGACCTCGGCATCGGTCTGGGCGACCAGCAAATTCATGCCATGGGTCTTGCCGCGCCGCTCGGGCGAAACGATGACCGTGATCTGGTCGCGGAACGGCTCCAGCAGCTGAGCGGTACCATCGGACGCCGCATCGACATAGACGAGCAGGTCGAGCTGGCCGACGCGGGCACGCAGGTCGAGCATGTTGCGCGCCTTGCGCTCGATCACCGCCGCCTCGTTATAGGCACAGACGCAAAGCGCCACGCGCGGCATGGACCATGCAGGTTCCGCCGCGAGACCCGACGCCGCCGTCGGCACGACCTTCGCGGTCCCGCCATCCCGCCGGCCGCCATTTCGCCCACCGGCCCCGATCAGCCGCAGGCTGAAGGGGTAGCCGAGAAAGGGATGGCTCGCCAAAAGAAGGAACACCAGGCAGGCGATGAGGAAAATATCGCCGAGCACACCCGAAAGGTTCGACATGGAACGGACCTCGTCTGCCGGATTAGTAGGCGCCGCTGCGCCGGGCGACGACGATAACCGTGCGGAACAGGATGTTGACGTCCCGCCCGAACGACCAGGTCTGAGCGTAGCTCTGGTCGAAGGCAACGCGCGAGGCATAGTCGACATCGTTGCGGCCGCTGACCTGCCACAGCCCGGTGATGCCCGGCCGGCACGAGATGTAGTCCGCAAAGGCAGTGCCATAGCGGTCGACCTCGGCCGAGACGATCGGCCGGGGGCCGACCAGGCTCATCTCGCCCGCCAGCACGTTGAAGAGCTGCGGCAGCTCGTCGAGGCTGCTCTTACGCAGGAAACGGCCGATCGGCGTGATGCGCGGATCGTTGCGCAGCTTGAAATCTTTCGCCCATTCGATTCGCGCCTGCGGGTCGGTTTCCAGCACGCGACGCAGCACCTCATCGGAATTGGGCACCATGGAGCGGAACTTCCAGCAGCGGAAGTTACGGCCATTCTCACCGATCCGGGTATGGCCAAATAATGCAGCGCCGCCATCGGCCTTCACGACCAGGGCAAGGATCAACATTACTGGGGCGAAGAAAACAATCAGCAGCAGGGCTGCGACAAAATCGAAAAGCTTCTTTGTCGTCATCTTCGCCGGCATCGCTTTGGCGCTATCCTGTCCAGTGATCTCCTCGTCCTGCGTTTGTGCAGCAGAAGGGTTTGCTGCAGGTGCGAAAAGAATGCTCGTGTCATGGAGAGCATCTGCTTCGGCAATAGGACCAGACATTCTCGATCTCCGCCTAGCTAATTTGATTACCTTGAGGCTTTCCCGGGAACGTGGGTGGAATCTGGAAACCACGCCGCGATGTTGCGCTGCAAGGTTACGATTGATTAAGGTTAATGACAAGTTAAAATTTCAAGCCAAGATATCGTTCCATGAAAAATTCGCGCGTGTGTGTCGGTTAAGGGACGGGCAAGCAAATTGTGACTGAATTGGGTCGGATTATTAAAATTTTACTTAACCCAGTCCGTACCGTTACTAGAGACAGACGCTCCCGAGCCTGATCGGGAAAAGCGAAGCGGAACGGCGGAAAACCGCCATTTTTTGCTCCTGCCGAGGGGGTGACCAATCGTGATTACACCCCTGGCGCGTGGTGTCGGGAGATGAGTGAACACCCCAAACGTGGCACGAAGACGGCAGGAAAAATTTTTTCGAAAAAAACGCCCGGCAGACCCGGGCGCTCCGTGAAAGATGCGTATGAAAACGTTGCCAAATCAGGCGTAACTGATCTGGCTCATATGGGTCGTCAGGTTGACGCCGCTGACCTGGATCGTGCCGCTCTGGCCGATGGCGATATCGGTCGAGCCGCCGGAGGCGGTCACCTTCACCTGGGACGCGGTCACGCCGTGCAGCACGATCGAGTCCTTGGTCGTATCGAAATGCGCCACCGTGGCATGGGCCCCGGCGATGAAGTCCATCACATTGCTGCCCGAACCCAGAGAGATCAGCAGGGCGCTGGTCGAATTATCGGCGACCTGGTTATTGCCGGAACCGACGATCACCGTGCCATAGGCCTGGCCGTTGACGGCGATGGTGCTGTTGCCGTTGCCCGTACGCAGCGACACCTCGTCATTGGCCGTGCCGGTGAAGGTCACCTTGCTGCCGCCGAGGCCGGCATTGATGTTGACGCCATTGCCGGTGGTCGAATTGCTGCCGCCGGTGATGTTGACGACATTGGCGCCGTCGCCCAGCTTGATGTTGCCGCGCATGACGCCGGTGATGTTGAGATAGGCGGCACCCGCACCCGCCGTCGTGATCTCCGTATCGACGAAGTTGTTGATCGTCATGCCGGTGGCATGGGCGTCGTTGAGCGTGACGTTCTTGATCGCACCCCACGCGCCGTTATTGGTCACGGTGACGTTGTCGTACTTGTCATAGGCGACCGTCACCGTCGTTCCGGCCGCGACACCGGCCACGCCCAGCTGGGTCGCAGTGTAGGTCGTGCTGGTGCCGCCCGCGGTCACGGGTGGGGCGAAGCTGGAGGTCAGATCGGTGGCGCTGGCGGCATTGCTCAGCTTCACCGTCGCCGGCGGTGTCACCACGGTGCTGTTTGGCGCCGTGCTGGCAGTGGTCCCGGTCGAGGTGGTGCCTGTGGACGTGGTGCCTGTGGACGTGGTGCCCGTGGTACCTGTGCTGGTGGTACCGGTCGATGTAGACCCCGTCGACGTGGTCCCTGTCGAGGTCGAGGTGCTGCCGCCCACCGCCGGGATGCTGGGATCGCTGCTATAGGCGCGGACGTAATCGATCTTCATCGTCGAATCCGACCAGTTGGTGGTCGAGTCGGGCGCACCGGCCCAGCCGCCGCCCACCGCCAGGTCGAGCAGGATGTACATCTTCTGGTGCATATCCGCCGGGGTCGCGACCTGCGAGATCTGCTGGCCGTCGACATAGAAGGTGATGTTGTCGGCGGTCCAGTTCATCGCATAGGTATGGAAGCCCGCCGAGAGATCCGTCGGCAGCGTCGCCGCCGTCGATTGATGACCCGCGGATGTCGACGAGATCGAGGTGCTGTAGGTCGAGGTGGTCGCCTCGCCCGCCTTGTCGTTCACCTGCTCCATGATGTCGAGCTCGGGCGGCCAGGTGTTGTAGGGCAGCATCCAGAAGGCCGGCCACAATCCTTGACCGCCGCCGGGCACCTCGATGCCGGCTTCGAAATAACCGTATTCCTGGTCGAAATGGTTCTGCGTCGTCAGCACGCCCGAGATGTAGGGCAGGTTGCCGGTCTGGGAGAGATCGGCGGTCGGCGTGGCGCTGGCCTTGATCGAGAGCACGCCATTGCTGTCCGAGAACGGGTTGAGGCCGAGCTTGTCGTAGGAAGGATCGACGTAATACTCCAACTCCTTGTTGGCCGAGAGCGTGCGCACGCCGCCGGAATACGTCGTGTTCCAGACATTCTGGCTGGTGGTCAGCGTCGGCGCGGTCGAGCTCAGGCTGATGCTGTTGAACTCCTCGTCGAAGGTCATGTGCATCTTGGAGAGGTCGACGCCGGTCGACACGACCGAGGCCGTGACAGCCGAGGCCTGGGTGTTCTGCAGCATGACCGACTGGCCGCTGCCGAGGTCGATCTTGAGATCGGACCCCACCTGGGTCTCTGCCTTCTGCAGGGCGCTGAAGCTGCTGAAATAGGCGGAGAGGTCGAGCGTGTCGAGCGCCGCGCCGCCGGTCTTGAAATTCTCGACCCAGGTGACCGAATTCGCCTGCTTGGTGATGTGGATCAAATCCTTGCCCGCGCCGTCGACGATGACGTCGTTGCCGCCGCCGGTGGTGAAGGTATTGTTGCCGCTGTTGCCGATCATCAGGTTGTTGGCGGAATTGCCAATGGCATAGGAGTTCGCCGTGCCCTCGAGCGTGATGTTCTGCACATTGGCCGGAAGTGCGAAACCGCCGCCCCAGGTCTCGACCGTGTTCACATTGGCGCTGGCCGCCTGGACGATCTTGTCGGTCGAGTCATAGACAATGAAGGTGTTGTTGCCGTTGGCGCCGCCGACCAGCGTGACGTCGCCGGCATTGGCGGATAACTGGTTGTACTTGGTCGAATCGCCGGTGAGCGTGGCGCCTTTGGTATAGGTCGACAGCCAGTTGTTAGGTGCCTTGGTTGTGGGCAAAGAGGGTGCGGGCATGACTAAATCCTTGGAAACGATGAATTTTTAATTCGACGGCATCGGGACTGGATTGGGCTGAAGATGCATGTGTCTTCCGGGCTCAAGTTTCGGGCGGCTTCAATTTTCCGGATCGATATCGGCCAGACGGGCGGAAGCGCCGGCATGGCCCTGGGCGGCCGCGCGGCGTAGCCAGATCCCGGCACGGGCGGGATTCCGGGTGATGCCCCGGCCGTCGAGCAGAAGCAGCCCGAGCTGGTATTGCGCGAAGGCGTTGCCGGCGGCGGCGGGGCCGCCGAGCAGCCGGACCGCCAGCGCCTCGTCGCGCACGACCCCCTTGCCCTCGAGATGAAGCAGTGCCAGCGCCGTCGTCGCCATGTCGTTGCCGGCCAAGGCCGATTGCTCGTAGAGGCGGGCGGCATCCTTGGGATCGGCGGCGATGCCCAGCCCATGTTCCTTGAGGATGCCCAGGCCGAGCGCGCCGGCGGCATCGCCCTGCTCGGCCGCCCGGGCGTACCATTCGGATGCCGCGGCGAAATCCTGGGCACAGCCGAGGCCGCGCGCATACATCATGCCGAGATTGGCCTGCCCGCAGGCGAGCCCCTGTTCGGCCGCCGCCTTGGCGAGCCCGAAAGCGCGCACCGGATCGGCGGCGAGATCGACGCCATCGGGGAAGAGCAAGGCGGCATTGGCAAGCGCCCTGGTGCCGGCATGCCGCGCCTCGCCCAGCCAGATGCCGGCCGGCGAGCGCGCGGCGGCGCCGTTCAGATAGAGCAGGCTCAGATTATGCTGCGCCTCCGCATGGCCGGCGGCGGCGGCATGATTCAGTTGGTTGGCGGCAACCACCGGGTCGTGACCCGCCCCGGCAGGCCCCAGCCGGCGCATGCCGGCACGGAAGCTGTGATCGGCATGCCTCATGCCGGCCCCCTTGCCACCCGCCGTCCTGCGACTGAGACCGTTCATGGCTCGCGCATCGCCTCGTCCAGGTTCCTGAGCGCCCCGCTGGTGAGATA
>DATJJW010000028.1:0-5025 GCA_035491935.1 Allostellaceae bacterium
CAGGCAACGCACGATACTTGCGGCTCGTGGAACGGCAGATTCCCAGGGTTTTTCCATCGATGGGCCTTGAAGCGATCAACAGAGGACGATCGCCCTTTGTTTCCGCCCGACTTAATCACCAGTGAGGTCGGCCGTCCCCTAGAGAGGCGGCTCATGACGTCTTATGCACTCTGTCTAGGAACAATTACCTGGAGAATTCTTGGCGCCGCCCGTTCGACAAGCTGCCTCCAGCGGATCCAGCAGCAGCCCAATCCCGACTGTCCGCTATAAACTAAAAACGGTCGATCTCCGAGCAGCTGATGTTCGAAAAGAAGACATCCGCTGGAGCGGCAGGCCGATGACGCCCAAGCGGAGCCCAGGCCGGCTCGCCTTATGCGCCGAAGGAGAGAGCTGCTTGGGTCGTGTTGGGGAAGACCGGGAACAGGGTCAGGAAGCCACTGATCTGGAAGACCTCGTGGACGCTCTGCTTGAGGCCGGCGAGGACGAGCTTGCCTGATTTCGTCTTGAGCTGCTTGCCGATGACGAGCACGACGCGCAGGCCCGCGCTGCTGATCATGTCGACGTGCGACAGGTCGAGCACGAGCTTTCTGCCTCCGGCGTCTAGCTGATGGTTCAGAGCCAGTTCGAATTCGGCAGCGTTGCCGCTGTTGATTCGTCCCACAGGGCGGACGATCGTCACGTCGCCGCGCTGCTCCTTCTGAACCTCCATACCCGCACTCCCGACCTTACAGATGATATGCTCTATTCCGCTTCACTGAATCGGATCGGGCTGAAGCCTGGCCGCGACAAGGCGACCCGGCCCCAGCCCGATCCAACAGGCCAGTGTCAAGCCATGTTCGGCTTGCGCCAGTCATCCTGGCCGGAGGTGCCAGCGACGGTGTGGGTCCACTGGATCGCCCGGTAGACGAAGGACACATCCTCGAGCTGGCCCAGATGCGCATTCTCGGGCAGCTGGGGGTTCTTGAAGTAGCCCTTCATGTCGACGACGATCGCATCGGTCAGCTTGATCGTGAAGTAGAGCTCCTGCCCGCCCTTGGTCGAGGTGCGGTAGAAATCGATCGAGATCTGCAGCGTCTCGCCGTTGCACAGCGCCTGCCACAGCAGCGGCGAGGCCTTGTCGAACATCTTGGTCACGACGAAGGGCTTGTGCGAACGCTGGCCGCGCGGCTGGCCCGACTGCGGATCCGTTGGGATCGTGACCTCGCTGTCGACGGCGAGCACGTAGATCTCGTCCTCGTGGCCTTCCTGGTAAGTATTGCCGACGCTGTCGGCGGTAAAGGCGCGTTCGCTGATGTTCCCCTGCGTCACGCCGACGACTGTCATATATGCGGGACTAGCCATAATGCCTCACTTTATTGATGGGTCGACGAGAATTGCCGCGCGCGCCAAATGTCGTAAGTAAGTGGCATCTGGAAGCATTTAGTTCTCAGCGCAGTAGCAAAATCAGCAATATCGTAGCCCCGGCCAGCGCAAGCGCCGCCAGCGCCCAGATCAGCGGCCGTCGCGTGCCCGTCTTCGGCGCCAGCTCGGCGGCAAAATCGACGATGTCGGCGGGCCGTTCCTCCGCTCTTGCGCTCAAGCCCCGGCGCAGCGCCCGCCACTGCCGCGCCCTTATCCCTTTCGGTGCCGGCGGTGTCTGCAATGCCTCTGCGGCGGCGCCACGGCCGAAGGGATGCCGACCGGCGAGAAGCTCGTAAGCGATGACCGCGAAGGAGAAGACGTCGTCGGCGGGCGTTGGTGCCGCGCCCCCGGCACGCGCGGCGCTGGCATAGGCGGGGGTGAGGGCCACGGTCCCGGGTGCCGCCGGCGGCAGGAAATCCACCAGCTTGGCCCGCCCATCCGCGCCAACCAGGATATTGCCCGGCTTGAGGTCGCCATGGGCGATGTCTTGTCGATGAGCATGCGCCAGCGCCTCCGCCATCGAGTGCAGCAGTGCCGCGACCCGATCCGGCCCCGGTCCCCGCCCGCCGGTCTCGCGCAGCAGCCGGCCGAGAGAGCCACCTGGCACCCGCTCCATGATCAGTAGTGCCTCACCGCCCTCGCCGACGAAATCGACAAAACGCGCGACACCCGGATGGTCGAGCCGCGCCTGCAGCGCCGCCTGCGCCTCGAGCGTCGCCACCGCCGCCGGATTAGCACGGAACTCCGGCCGCAGCCGCTTGGCCACGAGATCCGGCGCTCCCGCCCCGGCCAGCCGGTCGCGCACCGTCAGCACCTCGCACATCCCGCCCCGGCCGATCAGCTCGCCCAGCCTGTAGCGCGGCATTGAGGTTGACGGCGTGGTTATGGTGGGCGCGGTCGAGGTGGGAGTGGCCGAGGTAGGCCCGAGCGAGATAGGCACCGGGGCCGCCGGCGAGCCGAAATGAAAGTTGGTCAAATCGTCGGCGTCGAACGGATCATCGGCGAAGGCGAATTCAGTGACGTCGTCTTCCAGATCGGCGGCGACAGCGGAAGAAGGCACGTCGCTCACGAGAGCGCCCGCGCCATCACGACTGACATATCATCGCGTGCGCCGGCGGCAACGGCCATCTCGGTCACCGCTACAACGCAGGCTTCGGGATCGACTTCGACGCCATCGGCGAGGGCCGCCGCCGGCAGGACATTGGTGATGCCGTCGCTGCACAGCAGGAAGATATCGCCCGACCTCAGCTCCAGGCTTGCCCAATCGAGCCGGACATCGGGCTGGGCGCCGATCGCCCGCGTCAGCTTGTGCCGGGCACGCGGATCGGCGGCATCGGAAGCCACCTCCACCAGCGTATGGTCACGCGTCAGCAGATAGAGCGCGCCGTCCCGCAGCAAATGGATGCGGCTATCGCCTGCCCAGAGGCACAGGGCATGCGCGCCATCGGCGACAAGGCAGGCAATGGTCGAGGCGATGATGGAGCGCGTGCCGAGATCTCGTGCCTTGCCTATCAGTTGCTCATTGGCCTGCAGCAGTGCAGCCTCGGCAGCGGCGCCCAGTTGCGCCGCCGAGGCGCCACTGAGCGGCGTGATCGCGGCTTCGAGCGAGTCGAGCACCAGATGGCTCGCAACGTCGCCGGCCGCCTGGCCGCCCACCCCGTCCGCCACGGCCCACAATCCCAGATCCGGCCGATCCAGCACCGCGTCCTCGTTGACCCGGCGGCGTGGGCCGGTGCGGGTCAGCCCGGCCGATATCCAGCGATAGGCGTCCATGCTCTCCCCTCGTCTCACATCACATGGTCCGGCAGGCGGAAATCATGCAGCAGGCTGAGGTCGAAGGGATTGCCATTGGCGCTGTCAGCCCTCAGCTCGAAGGACGCCGGCACGTCGCCGAGCGTCAGGTTCAGGAGGAAGCGGTCGTCACTGGCCGTGCCATGCAGATGCGTGCTGTCGAGCAGGCGGAACAGCGCCCAGACTCCATCCTTCTCCATACTCCAGTTCCGGTTCTGCACGTCGGTCAGCGTGATGCGCATCGTGCCGGGCGAGGTGTCGCCGGGCCAAGTCAGCTTCCAGGCCCGCGGCGGGTCATGGCGGTAGATCAAGGTCGAATCCTCGATCGCGAGCTGGATCTGGATCGAGCGCGCGCCCAGAAGCGTCGGCTCCAGGGTGAAATGGACCTTGGGCATGTTGCTGCCGCTCTCCGGGAAGAAGGCCTGCCGTATCAGGGCCGCTTGCTGTAGCTGGTCCAGGGCGTCCGGCGCGATGTCAAGCGACTGCCCATCGATGCGGGCGGACTCCCAAGTGATGCCGTTCGTGTTGACGAAGGGCGACAGCCAGTTCTGGAAGAACTTGTCCAGCACCCCATCAGGGCCAAAGAAGGTGCCGAAATCCTTGAGTGAGGTCTCTGTCTTGGAATCGGCGAAGATCGGGTAGCGGTCAAGCATCGAGCGGCGCCATTCCGGCACCACCTGGTGCTCCCAGGCATCCTCGACCGCGCCACGGGCGAAGCCCATGATCGCCTCCCAGCTATACCCCGACAGGGTGTACAGCCACATCCGCACGGGATCCGGCTGCCGGTCGCCGAAGCGGCGCACCGCCGTCAGCGCATCCCCCTGCTGGCCCGGATGACCACTAACGCGACCGGCCGCGAATTGATAGGCGGCCTGCGGCGGATTGGAGGCCGAGGCAATCGACTTCACGGTGGCCGAGAGATTGGCGATCGCGTTCAAAACGGTGTCGATGCCCTGCTGCCGCGTGTCGCCGCCATCGACCAGCGACGTCAGCGGCTGGAAGGCCTGGGCGATCCGCGTGCCCGGCCAGTTCGGTCCGGCGATCGGCGGCGGCACTGTCGGGTCCCCAGCCACCCCGTCCTGGGCCGCGCCCGGCGCCGCCGAAGCAGCACCCGGTGAGGCGGTGGCTGGCGAGGGGCTCGCCGAGGCGTTGGAAACAAGGCGCGAGAGGCCGCCGAAGGCGCGTTCCGCCAGCCCGCCCGGAGCGGTGGCGGGCGCAGCGGCGGAGGTCGCCGATGACGGCGCCCCCGGCGGCGGCAGGGCCACGTTGTTGCGCAGCGCCACCAAGACGGCTCTCAATGGCGAATCGGGGCCGGCCAGCCGGTCCAGCGTCTGTCCGGCATCGTCGATCGAGTGGAAATCATAGAGACGGATCGAGGAGATCAGCGTCCGCCATTGCTGTACATAGTCGGCAACATAGAGGTCCGATACCTGCTGGATCAGCTTGTCCTGCGAAGCCGAGGCAGCGAGGATGCTACCGGCATCGAACATCCAGTCATCCTCCGCCGAGGAGGTCGTGAGCGTCGGCAGGTAGCGCAGGAAGACGTTGTAGAAGCCGTCCGCGGTGAACAGGCCGGGTACAGATGCCGGCGAGGTCACGACATCCCCACCGAAGCCTCCGCCGGCGCCGCCCAAATTGCTGAGACGGAAATCCGGTATGGCGCTGTTAAGGGCGATGCGCTTGAGGTTGGCGTAGAGCTCTTCCGCCGGCGTCTGCTGCAACAGGATGCGCCGCGCCTGGTTGACCGGCGCGGCATCGATCGCAAGCGGTTCCAGCCCGGCCTCCACCAATCGCGCCATGCCCGATTGCAAGGCCGCGCCCTGCTCGGGGAAT
>DATJJW010000029.1:0-6181 GCA_035491935.1 Allostellaceae bacterium
GCGAATATGTCGAATACCAACAGCATCGAAAAGAGCATCGAACTCAAGGCGCCGGTGAGCCGGGTCTGGCGGGCGCTTATCGACCATCGCGAATTCGGCACATGGTTCCATGTCGCGCTGGAGGGCCCCTTCGTTGCCGGCCAGCCGGCGCAAGGCCGCATCACCGTTCCGGGCTTCGACCATGTGATGCGCGTGACGGTGCAGAGGATCGAGCCGGAGAGCTACTTCTCCTTCACCTGGCATCCCTATGCGCTGGACAAGTCGGTGGACTATGCCCAGGAGACGCCGACCCTGGTCGAATTCCGGCTGGTGGCGAAGGATGGCGGCACCCTGCTCACGGTCACGGAATCGGGCTTCGACAAGCTGCCCGCCCATCGCCGGGACGAGGCCTTCCGCATGAACGACGGGGGCTGGACACAGCAGATGCAGAACATCCGCAATCATGTCGACGCTTGAGACGCAGTCGGCGCTGGATCAAAGGGCGGCGCTGGATCAAAGGGCGGCGCTCTTCGCAGCCCTTGGCGATGGCACGCGGCTCGGCCTCATCGCCAAGCTGTCGGGCAGTCAGCCGCAATCGATCTCGCGCCTGGCTGAAGGCACGGCGCTCACACGCCAAGCGATCACCAAGCACCTCAAGGTGCTGGAAGGTGCCGGCATCGTGCGCGGGATCAAATCCGGCCGCGAAAACCTGTTCGAGTTCCAGGCCCAGCCCCTGCGTGAACTGGAACGCTACCTCGATACGGTCGCCCGCCAATGGGAAGATACGCTCGGCCGCCTGAAGGCGTTCGTGGAACAGGGTTGACGCGAATGGCGGCCAGCTAGGCCATCGCCTCCGCATGGCGTTTGCGCCATGCCGCCAGTGCTTCCGGCGTGTCGAGGTCGAGCAGCGGCGCTTCGTCCGCGACTTCGATCTCGGTCACCCATTCGTCATGGGTGTCGAGCAGCTTGCGGGCGCCGACATCACCGCTCAGCGCCATGAAATCGGCGAAGAACTGGCGCGACCACAGCACCGGATTGCCACGCCTGCCGCCATGCACCGGCACGACGATGCCACGCCGCTCGACCGGATCGAAGGCCGACATCAGCCGGCGCATCAAGGCAGCATCGACATCCGGCATGTCGGCGAGACAGATGAGCGCGCCGGCAACATCCTCGGGCAAGGCCTCGACACCGCGTTTTAGCGAGGTGGACAATCCTTGTGCGAAATCCGGGTTCTCGACGATCAGCACATCGCGGCCGTCGAGCCGGCGCGCGATCTTTTCGCCATCATTGCCGACCACGACCACGATGGGAGCCGCCCCGGCCTCGATCGCGGCATCGACCGTACGCTCGACGAAGCTGATGCCATCGACCTCGATCAGCGGCTTGCTCTCGCCCATCCGGCTCGATTTGCCGGCGGCCAGCACCACGGCGGCAACCGTCTTGCCATTTTCCGCCTTGGCGCTGCTGCGCGGCTGCGGTCGGAGCGGCGTATCGACCAGGAGCCCGCCGACACCCATGCCCATGATGGCGCGGGCATCGACCGGCATATCGGCGGCCAGGCGGCGTAATACCAGATCGACGCCGTTGAGCTTGGGCGAGCGCGCACAGCCTGGTAGCCCCAATACCGGGATACCACCTAAACGTCCCAGCACCAGCAGATTGCCGGGATCGACCGGCATGCCGTAATGCAGCACCGTGCCGCCAGCTTCGACCATCGCCGAGGGGATGACGTCGCGGCGGTCGACCACGGCGGAAGCACCGCAAACCAGGATGATATCGGCGCCGCGCTGATGCGCCTGACGGATGCCGGCAGCCACCGCCTCCGTCTCATGCGGCACCCGGCTCTCGGCCAAAAGCTTGGCGTTGAGCGCATCGAGCCGGCGCAGCGTCGCCTGCACGGTCTTGTCGAGCATGCCCGGCTTGGTACCAGGCAGCATGGTCTGGATCAGCGCCAGACGCTTGGAGACGAGCGGCAGCACGGCGATCCGCACCGCTGCGTGCTCCCAGGTCTCCAGCACCGGGCCGGGCACGGCGAAGGGCATGACCTTGATGGTGGCGACAATCTGGCCCGCCTCGACCAGCGAGAAGGGCTCGAGCGTGCCGATGGCAAGCGCCTCGTGCCTCAGATTGAGCTTGTCGATCGTCGCCCGATCGAACATCAGGAGGCCGCGATGGCGCGCGATGTAGTTGACCCGGCCGCCATAGGGCTCGCCCAGCTCGATGCCGTCGCCGGCCAGCCCAACCGCGGCCCGGCATGCCGCCTCGTCCTCGCCGACATCGCCCGGCTCCAGGGTAGCGGCGGTAATGGTCTCGAGCCCCTGTTCCAGCAGGAAGCTCACATCGGCAGCGTCCAGCTTCCGGCCCTTGGACAGTACGCGATCGGCAACGCGCAGTGTATGGGCGAGGATGGCGCCCTCCGCCTGCCTGACATCTATGTCACCGAACAGCATATTGGCCTCAAGCCTTGCGCCGGCCTGCCCGCAGGATCTGCGTCATCTGGGCAAGGATGGCGACGGCGATCTCACCGGGGCTGGTGGCGTTGATGTCGAGCCCGACCGGTCCGTGGATGCGGGCGACCGTCGCCTCGTCGAACCCTGCCTTCTTCATGCGTTCGCCCCGGCCGGCATGGTTCTTTTTGGATCCCAGCGCGCCGATATAGAAGGCATTGGATTTCAAGGCGCCGATCAGCCCCGGATCGTCGATCTTGGGATCATGGGTCAGGGTCACGATTGCCGTCCGCCGGTCGGGCTTCAAGCTCTCCATCGCGTCGTCCGGCCATTCATTGACCAGGGTGAGCGTCTCTCCATCGGCCTGCGGGAAACGATGCTGTGCGGCGAAGGCCTCGCGCGGATCGACGATGATCACCTTGTAGCCCGCCATCACCGCCATCGGCGCCAGGAACTGGCCGATATGCACCGCCCCCACCATGATCAGCCGCAAGGGCGGCTGCCATATGTCGATGAACAGTCCCGGGCCCTCCGGCGCCTCGACGACGCCCGCGCGATCATCGGTCAACGCCTTGCGCACCACCTCGACATCGAGCCCGGACGGCATCTCGCCGACCACATCCTCCTCATGCACCAGACATTGCCGGCCGCTGCCGAGATCGGTCACCAGCGCTACCGGCCGCGACGCCTGGCGGTCGGCCAGCAATTGATCAAGGATCGACAGTTTCACGGAACGCAGCCCCCACCCTTAATGCAACGCTTCGACATAGATCTTGACCCGGCCGCCACAGGCCAGGCCTACGCCCCAGGCTTCTTCGTCGGCGACCGAGAACTCCAGCACACGCGGCTTGCCGCTGCGGATGACATCCTGCCCCGCATCGACCACCGCGGTCTCGACACAGCCGCCGGAGACCGAACCGATGAAATGCCCTTCGGCATCGAGCGCCAGGCGGGAGCCCACCGGACGCGGCGAAGAGCCCCAGGTCGAGATCACCGTCGCCAGCGCCGCCGGCTTGCCGGCGCGCACCCAGGCCGCCGCCTCCTTCAGGATCGCCTCATTGTCCAGCGGCGCGGTCTGGTTGGTGGTGCTCATGGTGGGAACCTCCATGCTGGTTGCGCCCTTGGAATTCCCAAGGATCACGTGAGACTGCGACGTTATGAGACTACGCCATATCCGGCGGGAAATAACCACCGATTGCACCCTCGGCGCATCATTCGACGGAAAACTTCGGAGCGTCACGCAACAGTCTTGAAAATTAAATATATGGCGTCCTTTATCGCGCTGAGAAAGCCTTTCAGCCGCTCCGGCACCGGGATATTTCGCAAGCCATGCTCCAGATTTTTTCACCGCATATGCGCGCCGGCACCTGCCCCGATCTCGACCAGGATCTCGACTCGCATGCGGTATGGATCGACCTGATCGACGCTACCCCGGAAGAACGCAAATACGTCGAGCAGTGCACCGGCCTTTACATACCGACCATGGAAGACCTGTCGGAGATCGAGACATCCTCGCGCCTCTATGTCGAGGACGGCGCAGTCTTCATGAGCACGCCGCTGCTGGTGGCCAGCGACATCAACCAGCCGCGCACCACCCCGGCGGGCTTCGTGCTGAGCCCGAAATACCTCATCACCGTGCGTTTCGCCGACCTCAAGGCCTGGAAGACGACTCGCGACAAGCTGATCCGCATGGATGCGGCGCTGATCACGCCGGGCGGCATCCTGGCGACGCTGCTCGACAGCCAGGTCGATCGCCTCGCCGACGTGCTGGAGAAGGTCGGCGCCGACCTCGATGCCGTGTCAAAGAGGATCTTCCGTACGGACACCGCGGCAGCCACGCGGCGGCCGGCGCAGGAGGATGCCAATCTCCGACGCAAGCTGCAATCGATAGGGCAGTCCGGCGATCTGGTCTCGAAGATCCGCGAATGCCTGCTCGGCATCGGCCGCATCTGCCCCTATCTCTGCGGCAACGCGCCACCGTCCTCCTTGACCAGTGACACCCGCCAGCACATCGCGACTCTGGCCACCGACGTGGCGTCGCTGAACGACTACGACGCCTTCCTGTCAAACAAGGTGCAGTTCCTGCTCGATGCCACGCTGGGCCTGATCAACATCGAGCAGAACAACATCATCAAGGTGCTGACCATCGTCTCGGTGGTCGGCGTACCGCCGACGCTGGTCGCCAGCATGTACGGTATGAACTTCAAGAACATGCCGGAGCTGAGCTGGAGCTGGGGCTATCCCTACGGCCTCGCGATGATCTTGATCAGCGCCATCGGCCCGTTGCTCTGGTTCAAGTGGAAAGGCTGGCTTTAAGGCCCCCTTACTGCGCCGCGGCCGGCAAGCTCCGGTCCAGGCGCCAGGAATAGAGCGTGAGGACCAGGGCAAGTGCGGCCACCGCCGCGCCGATCCAGGGGATGTGCATATAGGGCATGCCGCGATCGATCGCGATGCCGCCGATCCAGGCACCCGTCGCATTGCCGAAATTGAACGCGCCCTGATTGATGGTCGAGGCCAGGTTGGGTGCGCCCGCCGCCTCGTTCAGCACGCGCATCTGCAAGGGCGAGACCAGCGCGAAGGCCAGCACGCCCCAGAAGAACACGAGCAGGATTGCCGGCACGGCCGCCGCCGCCAGATGCGAGAAAGCCATCAGCAGCAGGATCAGGACCGAGAAGATGCCGACCAGCGTCGGCATGATCCGCCAGTCGCCAAGCTTGCCGCCGCCGAGATTGCCAAGCGTGAGGCCAGCGCCGAACAGCAGCAGCACCAGGCTGACCGCATGGGGGCTGAGCTTGGTCACAATCTCCAGCAGCGGCGCAATATAGGTCAGAGTGGTGAACAAGCTGGCCGATGCCAACACGCTGATCGCCATGGCCAGCAACACCTGACGTCGGCCCAGCACGCCCAGTTCCTGCCGCAGGCTGAGCGTCGTCACGGGCAGGTCGCGCGGCAGCCAGGCCCGCAAGGCCAGACAAGCAATGATGCCGATCAGCACCACGGCCCAGAAAGTCGAACGCCAGCCCAGCGCCTGGCCCAGAATGGTTCCCGCGGGCACGCCCATCACATTGGCGAGCGTCAGCCCCATGAACATCATGGCGATCGCCTGCGCGCGGCGCTCGGGCGCCACGATCTGCGCGGCCACTACCGAGCCCAGTCCGAAGAAGGCGCCGTGGCTGAGCGCGGTCACGATGCGCGCCGCCATCAACAGGTCATAGCTGGGCGCGACCGCACAGAGCAGATTGCCGATGGTGAAGACCACGGTGAGGCTGATCAACGCCTGGTGACGCTTCAGCTTGGCCGTCGCCAGCGCCAGGAACGGCGAGAGGAAGGTCACGCCGAGCGCATAGCCCGTGACCAGCAAGCCGGCCTGGGGAATGGTCACGTCCAGGTCGTGCGCCACGTCGGGCAGCAACCCCATGATGACGAATTCGGTCGTACCGATCCCGAAGGATGCGAGCGCCAGGGCCAACAAGGCCAAATTCATGTGGACCGATCCTCTATCGCGATGCAGCAAAAACCTAGCGTTATCCGCCATGGGATGCATCCCCTGCCGCCGCGCGGCTGCCTTGAAGCTACCTCCAACCTCTCATTTATTGGAAGTCTCTGTTTACCAATGAGGCATTTAATCTGACGGTTGGTAGGTCTACATTCTCTCCATCGGCCGGGTTCGACCGGTAACCGCTTAAAGAAAAACGGTTTTCCTTGATCCGATGGAGAACGACCATGAACAAGAGCATCCTCACCCTCGCCGC
>DATJJW010000030.1:0-6376 GCA_035491935.1 Allostellaceae bacterium
AGCGGCAGCATGACCTCGGCGGCGAAATAGGCGATGGTCAGCAAGGCCATGACAAACAGCCCGGCCAGGAACACGGTCTTGGAATCGGGCGGGCCCCGTACTCCGGTGCGTTCGACCTCTGGCGTGGCGTCGGCCGGCGTCTCCGGTGTCGGCAGGGCGATTGCCGTCATCCGTTCGATGAGGTCGCTTACAGGCCGTTCAGCCATGGAAGGGCAGCCATGGATCAAGCCCGGGGCAGAAGTCCGGCGTGGCGCCGCGGCGATCGGGATGCAGGGGCCGGGCAGGGCGCATGGTCGGCTTTCGGGTATATGAGTGTGACATATGCTCAATGCCCAGCCGAAGCGGGAGTTCCCATGGTGGCATCAATCCTCGGAAAGTCTTGAATTTACAGGAGATGGGCGTCCCGCCTATCAAAGGTAGCAAGCCGGCGAGCGATGGCCGGTGCCATAAGAACGAAGGGGGAGAACGCCATGTCCAGCATCAGCGTGAGTCGCCGGGGGTTCGTCCAGGCCACGGCGGTCGGTTCACTCGGCCTATGGACGGTCGGCATCAAGGCATTCGGCGCGGAAATGGTGCCGTTCCGTGTCGGGCTGTCGGCGGCGGCCAATACGGTGCTGGCGATCTGGATGGCCGACGACGCCGGGTTCTACAAGGCGCAGGGGCTCGACATCTCGTTGCAGAAGATGGCGGGCGGCGGCCAATCGGGTCCGGAGCTGAAATCCGGCCATATCCAGGCCATGCATATCGGCCTGTCCTCGATCGTGCGCGCCAATGGGGCCGGCGCCGATCTGCGCGTTGTCGGCTCGCTCAGCAACGTCGTGCGTTTCAGCCTGTTCACCAAGCCGGAGGTCAGGACGGCGGCCGAGCTCCGGGGCGGGGTGGTCGGCATCTCGACCTTCGGCTCCGAAAGCGACGTGACGCTGGCGATCGCGCTGAAGAAGCTGGGCCTCACGCGCGGCGACGTGACAGTGAAGGAAATCGGCGTCGACCCCAAGCGCATCGCGGCGCTGCAATCGGGCGAGATCCGCGCCACCATGCTGAACGAGCCCTCGCGCAGCCATGCCATATCCATGGGCTTCAATCCGATCGTCGATCTGTTGGCCGATCACATCCCCTGGGTCTTCACCGGCATCGCCGTCGATCACGCCTATCTCCGGAGCCACCGCGAGGTGCTGATCCGTTTCTTGAAGGCGACCATCGAGGGCAATTACCTGGCGCTCAGCAATGCCGCGCGTTCCAAGGCACTGCTGGCCAAGCAGCTTAACATTGCCGATCCCAAGGTCGTCGAGATCAGCTACAAGGATTTCGTCGACCAGTCGCCGCCCGATCTCGCGGTGAGCCGCGCCGGCGCTCGCAACATCATCGCCGCCGTGGCGAAGCCCGGCGCCAGCCATAAGCTGGGCGACTATATCGACAACAGCCTGATCGCCGAAATCCGCCATTCGGGCTTCCTGCGGCAGATGCAGCGGAAATACAGGCGGGCCTGAGCGATCAATCAGGTGGCTTCGGGTGACACGGACCTGAAGCCATCTTGATCGAGGCGTGGTGATCCAGGGTGAAGGCCCCTGCGTCAAACCATCTGGTTCTCGAAACTGCCAATCCCGTCGATCCAGACTTTGACCACGTCGCCGGGCTGCAGGAATTCTCTCCTGGCATTGCCGACGCCGGCGGGCGTGCCGGTCAGAATCAGGTCGCCCGGATGCAGGGTCATGCGGCTGGAGAGATAGGCGATCTGCTCTGCCAGGGTGAAGATCATGGCGTTGCTGGATGAATCCTGCTTGATGACGCCGTTGACCCAGAGCTTCATCGCGAGATTCTGCGGATCGGCGATGAAGCGCGCCGGCACGATCCACGGACCGATCGGGCAGCTGCCGTCGAAGCTCTTCTGCGACAGCCAATCATTGCGGAAGCCCGAGCCGATCGGCACGGATTCACGCACCGAATGGTCGCGTGCCGAGAGGTCGTTGGCGATGGTGTAGCCGGCGACGTGGTGCAGTGCATCGGCGACCGAGACATCCTTGGCCGGCCGGCCGATGACGGCGGTCAGCTCGATCTCCCAATCGAGCTTTTTCGTGTGTTTGGGGACGGCGATGGCCGCGCCCGGTGCCGCGAGCGTTCCGGTCGCCTTGATGAAATGCCAGGGCAGTTGCCCGCCGGCGCGCGGGTCCGGCGTGCTGTTCAGCCCCTTGGCCGCGGCCATTTCCTTCACATGGTCCATGTAGTTGGCGCCGGCGCAATAGATCGCCGACGGGCGTGGCACGGGTGGCAGCAATTCCGTGCCGACGAGTGGCAGGGCCGCGTCCTGCATCGCGTCCTTCGGCAGTCGATCCGCGGTCAACTGCAGCAGCGGTTCGGCCGTCGCCCAATCCTCCAGGACATCGAGAAGGCTGGCATAGTCTGCCAGCGACGGCAGGGCACGCAGCGGCCAGATCGTCTCGCCGACCGCGATGCCGGGCCGGACGCCCTCGATGCCGCGGAAGGTCAATAGCTTGTACGGGGTCATCAATCTCTCCCAGGATGGATCTCGTCGCGGCGGCAATCGATCCGGATTTCGCCGAGCCGGCCGATGGTGAAGCGGTCACCGGGCCAGATCAGGGTGGTCGAGCCGTATTCCTCGATCAGCGCCGGGCCGGAAGCGGTGAAGCCCGGCGGCAGGCTGCGGCGCCGGAACGCGCGCGCATCGAGCCAGCCATGTTGCAGGCCGAAATGCACCCGCCGCAGGGTGGGTTCGGCGGCGCTGCCGTCATAGGCCGAAAGCTTCACCAGATCGGGCTTGGCCGAGCGGACGAAGGCCGAGACGTGCAACACCTGGAGTTCGATCGCGGCACCGGGATCGGCATGGCCATAGCGTTGGCGATACTCGGCCCGAAATGCATCGGCGAGGACGGCGGCGTCCAGGCGGGCGGGCAGGGCGATCTTCATGTTGTGCCGCTGTCCGGTGAAGCGCATCTCGGCATGGCGTTCGAAGACGACCTGGCCTGCCGGGAAATCCTTGGCCAGCGTCTCCCGCGCATTCGCTTCCAGATCGGCAAAGGCTGAGGTCAGGCGCCGCTCGGCATCGTCGCCCAGCGCCGCGACGAAGGTCTCCGAGAGGTCGAGACGCGCATCGCAGAGCAGCATGCCGAGGGCGGAGAAATTGCCCGGCTCCGGCGGAATGATCAGGGTGGGGATGCCCAGCTCATGGGCCAGTGCACTGCCATGCAGCGGCCCGCCGCCGCCATAACAGAACAAGACGAAGTCCCGCGGATCCAGGCCCTGTTTGACGGATACCTGGCGGATGGCGTCGGCCATCACCACCGAGGCGATGGCCAGGATGCCCTCCGCCATCCGCGTTCCGCCCTCCACACCCTTGTAGCCCAGCGTCTCGGCCACCCGGGCCACGGCCCGTCGCGATGCGTCGACATCCAGGCGCAGCTCGCCGCCGAGGAAGCCATCGGGATCGAGCCGCCCCAGCAGCAGGTTGGCATCGGTGATGGTGGGGTCCGTCCCGCCGCGGCCATAGCAGGCGGGACCGGGCGTCGAGCCGGCGCTTTGCGGTCCGACCGACAGGCGGCCATGGGTGTCGATGGCCGCGATCGAGCCACCGCCCGATCCCACCTCGACGATGTCGAGGACCGAGGCGCGGATCGGGAAGCCCTTCACGTAGCCGCCGACATAATAGGTCGATTCGACCGCGAAGCGGCCATTGGCGATCTGCGCGCATTTGGCGGTGGTGCCGCCCATGTCGAAGGCGATGACATTGGGCAGGTCGAGCGCATCGGCATAGACGGCGGCGCCGATGCTGCCGCCGACCGGCCCGGATTCCACCAGCACGACCGGCCGGGCGCAGGCACGCTCCGCCGACATCAGGCCGCCATTCGAGCCCATGAGGAACAGCTTGCCGGCAAAGCCGTCACCTTGCAGCGTCTGTTCCAGACGGCCGACATAATCGGCGACCTGCGGCCCGACGAAGGCATTGGCCGCGACCGTCGAGCTGCGCTCGTATTCATACCATTCGCGGGTGAGGTCGACGCTGCAGGTGACATAGACGCCCGGCAACAGGGCGCGGAGGTGCTCCGCCGCCAGCCGCTCCGAGGCGGGGTTGAGGTAGGAGTTCAGGAAGAAGACCGCGACCGCCTGGACCTGCCGCGCCATGAACTCGGCGGCCAGGGTCTTCAGCGCCGCCGCGTCGACCGGGCGGACGATCTCTCCCTGATGGTCCATACGCTCGTCGAGTTCGAAGCGCAGGTCGCGCGGGATCAACGGTTCGTCGCGCCGGTAACGCAGATCGAAGGGATCGGGCCGGTTGGCGCGCGCGATCTCCAGCACGTCGCGGAAGCCCTTCGTCGTCACCAGTGCCGTCTTGGCGCCCTTGCGCTCCAGCAGCGCGTTGATGACCAGCGTCGTGCCGTGATTGATCAGCCGCGCCTCGGCCGGCGAGAAACCGCCCTTGCGGAAGCAATCAAGGATGGCGTGGGAGAAATCGCCGTAACTGGTCGGGCTCTTGGTCGCGGTCACGCGACCGGAGGCATGATCATAGGCGACGAGATCGGTGAAGGTGCCACCGATATCCACGGCCACCGAATAGGGGGCCACCGGGCTGGACATACGAAAACTCCTGAGATGCCGAGCCGCGCTTGAGCGAGGATTTCCTCGACGGGAACGCCTATTGGGGCCGTGTCACGGCGCGCAGGCGCTCGACGACCGGTGCCGGCGCATTGCTGGCGTCCGAAACGAGCGCCGCCAGATCGGCGCCCTTCAGTGGGTCCACGCCCATGTTGAAGACCTTGCCGCCGGCGGCGAAATCGGGATCCTTCACCATGGCGTCGAAGGCCTTGCGCAGGATGTCCAGCCGATCCTTCGGCACGCCCGGCGGCGCCATCAGCGTCTGCCCGACATCGGAGACGCTGCCCAGGAGCGCCAGCACCTTCTTGTCCTGGTCAGTCTTGGCCAGCTCCGTCAGGGCCGGCGCGTTGGGCGCCAGCGACGAGCGGTGCTGGGCGATGGTGTAGAGGATGGTCACTTTCTTTTGTGCCGTCCAATCGGCTTTCTCCAGCACGTCGCTCAAGGAGGCGCTGCCGATGCCGGCAACCTCGCCACGCTCCATGGCGACGAATTGCGGCGCCTGGGAGACATAGCCGCGCACGACCTTGAACCGCGTGCCCACAAGCTTGTTCAGCGCCCAGGGCACGATGGCGGAGGTGCCGGTGGCGCCGCTGGCACTGACGATCACCTGCTGCGTCTCGGCTTGTCTGATGTTGGTGACGCCGCTCGCGGTCCAGCTCAGTCCGACCAGCGTCACCGGCTGCACACGGCCGATCCAGCTCAGCTTTTCCGAGACGTATTTGGCCGAGGGGTCGAGCAGCTTGTTGAGGACGACCGTCGGTTGGACCGTCGCGATGGTCAGCCCGTCGGGCGGCGCGCTGTTGTAGACGAATTGCGTGGCCACGACGCTGGAGGCGCCCGGCATGTTGCGCGCGACGATCGTCGGATGGCCGGGAATGTATTTCTCCAGGAAGCGCGCCATCAGGCGGCCGCCGAGATCATAGATGCCGCCTTCGCCCGAGCCGATGACCAGGGAAATGGTCTTGCCGGCATAGAAGTTCGGGTTGGCCGCTTGGGCCGTGCCCGGAACGAATTGCAGGCTCGCCGCCAGGGCCAGGGCGACGCAACGGCCGGAAAAGGAGGTCATCCGCATGGTTCTTTCCCCAATGTGTTTTTGTGACGGGGTTGTTCTTGTGGCCGGCTCAGAGATCGAGGCCATATTGCGTCCTGACGGCCTCGGGTGAAACGTAGCCGAGCGCCAGGTCGCGCTCGATGGCGGCGCGATCGCGGGCTTCGGGCGGCCCGAAGCCGCCGCCGCCGCCCACCTCCATACGCACGATGTCGCCGGGCTGGACGGGATGGGCCTTGGTCTTGTGCAGGATCTTGCTCTCGCCGGAAGGCTTGATGACGGTGACCCAACCGGATTGGGCATCCCGACCGCCGCAGACGCCCCAGGGCGGGCAGCGCAGCCGGTCGAAATCGACGCGCAGTTTGACGGGCTCGGTGATGCGATAGGTCTTGGTGATGCCGAGGCCGCCGCGGAACTGTCCGGCACCGCCGGAATCCGGGCGGAGCGCGAAATCCTCGACCACAAAGGGATACATCGCTTCCTGCAATTCGATGGGCACGACGCGGGTATCGCCATGGGCCATGGTGCGATAGGGGCCGGAGCCATCCTGGCCGGAGACCGCCCCCCAGCCGCCATAGCCGCCATCGATGAAATCGAGATGCGCGCCGCCGAGGCGTTTGCCTTGCAGGCGCAGTACCGCGAAGGTGCCGAAATGCCCGCCGGCGACGCGGTCGGGCAACGCCGCCTCGAAGGCGCGGATGACCGCGTCGATCACCGTCGGGA
>DATJJW010000031.1:0-3292 GCA_035491935.1 Allostellaceae bacterium
CTGCCTGGTGGCCTATCTTTGCGCGCGGATTCCGGGCACGCGGGTGACCTTGATCGACCTTGACCCCGCGCGTGCTGCGATCGCCATGGCGCTCAATGTCGATTTCGCGAGTCCCGATCTGGAGCTTCCTGCCGATCACGATCTGGTCTTCAACGCTTCGGCCAGCGGTGCCGGGCTCAACCGGGCGCTGGATCTGGCGGGGTTCGAGGCAACGGTGATGGAACTCAGCTGGTTCGGCACCGCGTCGCCGACAGTGGCGCTGGGTGGCGCCTTCCATAGCCGGCGCCTCACCCTCAAGGCCTCCCAGGTGGGATATGTGGCGCCCGAGCGCCGCGCCCGGCGCAGTTTGCGCGAACGCCTGGCGCTTGCGCTCTCGCTCTGCGCCGATCCGCGCCTGGACGTGTTGGTCGCGGCGGAGACACCCTTCGACGATATCGCGGCCAGGCTCGGTGCGATCCTGGCCGCGCCCGAGACGCTGTGCCACCTGATCCGCTACCCTGGATAGGCGATCCCAATGACTTCGCCATCTTTGGAATAAAGCGACGGCGCCGTCGTCTGAGCCCCTTACCAACCCAAAGGAGCGTTCCCCCGCATGTACGCCGTCGAAGTCCGCGACAACATCATGATCGCCCATAGCCTGCCGCGCCCGGTCTTCGGTCCGGCCCAGCAGCTCCATGGCGCCACTTACGTGGTCGACGTCGCCTTCTTCCGTGAGGAGCTCGACCCCGACAGCATCGTCGTCGATATCGGCCGGGCGCTCGATGCGCTGAAGGCCATCCTGAAGCCGCTCAGCTACGTCAACCTGGATGAAGTGCCCGAGCTCAAGGGCAAGATCACCTCGACCGAGTTCATGTGCCGCCACATCTTCGACCGCATGGCGGCGGCAATCAAGGCGGGCGATCTCGGCCCCCATGCCGCCGGGCTGAAACGCCTGCGCGTGACCCTGGGCGAGACGCATCTGGCCCGCGCCTGGTACGAGGCGCCTCTTTGAGCGATCGGCTGTTCTTCGCTCTGCCGGGCAGCATCGAGACGCGGACCGGCGGCACGATCTATGACAAGCGGCTGATCGGCGGGCTCAGGGCGCTCGGATGGCAGGTCGAGCTGGCCGAATGGCCGGCGTCATTCCCCTTCCCGCGCCGCGCCGACCGGCAGATGGTCGCGAGCGACCTCGCTCATCTGCCGGACGGCACGCTCACCATCATCGACGGGCTGGCCTTCGGCGTGCTCGACCGCGAAGTGCTACGCCATGCCGAACGCCTCAACATCGTGGCGCTGGTCCATCATCCGCTGGCGCTGGAATCGGGGCTAAGTCCCCAGGCCCAGGCCGGTTTCCGAGTATCGGAGCAGAGCGCCCTGAAATGCGCCCGCGCCGTCATCGTCACCAGCCGCATGACCGCCCGAGGTCTGATCCAGGATTACGGCGTGCCGGCGGAGCGCATCACCGTGGCCTATCCCGGCACCGACGCGCCTGTCGCCTTGGCACAGGTGCGGCATGATGATCATGGCGGTCCCGTGCTGCTCGCCGTCGGCACGGTGTCCGCCCGCAAGGGCTATGATCTGCTGGTCGACGCGCTGGCGCCGTTGGCCGATCTCGACTGGAGCTGCCGCATCGCTGGCAGCCTGGATCGCGCGCCGGAGGCCACGGTCGCCTTGCGTGAGCGTATCATCGAGGCCGGGCTGCAGCACCGCATCCACCTTCTGGGCGAAGTCGCCAGCATGGTGCCGCTTTACGAGGCGGCCGACATTTTCGTGTTGCCGAGCCGCTATGAAGGCTATGGCATGGCCTTCGCCGAGGCGCTGCGCCAGGGCCTGCCGGTCGTCGGCTGCCGCGCCGGCGCCGTGCCGGAAGTGGTGCCCGACAGCGCCGGCCTGCTGGTCGAGCCCGACGATGCCGCCGCCTTGTCCGAAGCCCTGCGCCATCTGATCACCGATCGCGAAAAACGCCGGTCAATGGCCGAGGGCGCCCTGCTCGCCGGCATGGGGCTGCCGAGCTGGAACGACACCGCCCGGCAGGTCAACGCCCTGCTACGCGACCTGGTACAGGTCGCATAGGGATCAGATATCGAACCGGCAGGACGATCTTCTCGATTGCTTCGCCGGTGACGAAGCAATCCAAGCCGGCGGATGAACCAGGTGATTAACCCCGTTCCAATACACAGTCGAACAGCACGTCGCAGCCGATGCGGTGGATCGTAGTCTGCGGGCGGATCGCCTGGGCGAGTCTGTCGATCGGCGGCAGGTTGCAGCCGATGGGGCCGGCACCGATGATCACGGGGGCGACGCTGACATGCAGACGGTCGAGGGCCGCGGCCGCGATAAAGCCCGAGACGGTGCCGGCGCCACCTTCGAGCAGGATGCGGCGATAGCCCCGCGCGGCCAACGCCGCGATGATGTCCCGCGGATTCAGCCTGCCGTCCTGCGCCGCCACCATGACGGGTTGGACGCGGCCCGGCCGCGATCCTTCCCGCCCCTGGATCGCCAGCACCGGCGCACCGTCATCGGCGAGGATGCGCGCCTCGGGCTTCAGCCGGAAATTCGGATCGATGACGATGCGCGCCGGGCTCCGCCCCTCGACCTCGCGCACGGTGAGCTGCGGGTCATCGGTCGTGACGGTGCCGATGCCGACCACGACCGCATCGACCAGCGCGCGCATGCGATGCAGGTGGCGTATGCCGTCCGGGCAATTGATATAACGGGAATCGCCGCTCGCCGTCGCGATTCGGCCGTCGAGCGACTGGCCGAGCTGGGCGATCACGAAGCCTTCGGGACGTCCCGTCGCCAACGGGGCGTAGAGCTGCCAGGTACGGCTTTCCGCCGCGGAAGACGGCGGTACCGGTACGCCGTCCTTGAGCGCCAGAAGACTCTGCCAGAGTTCCGGCGCAACCTCGACATCGATGCCGGTCATGGGTCTCCGATCATAATGCCGTTCGCGCCTCAGGACGCGGCCGCTTCCAGGTCGCGCTTGTGCTGCTGCTCGGCGGCCTCGACTGGCGGCATCTCGGCACCGGCCAAGGCCATATCCTCGTCAAGTCCCAGCGCCGAGACCGCCGCATGCTCGACATGGAATATCGCGGCTTCGCGGGCGGCCGTGACGTCGCGGCGCTGGATGGCCTCGACCAGCTGCTCGATCTCCTTGATGCTCTGCTGCTGGCGAGCCTTGCGCAGCATGGAGCGCGAGCGCAGGCCGGATGTACGAAGCACCAGGCGATTGACGATGTCGAAGGCGATGGGGTTTTCCGCTCCCTGGCAGATACGGTCGTAGAAGACACGCTTCGCCGTCACCATGCGTTCG